>NZ_JBIVLH010000019.1:0-177216 GCF_044751185.1 Streptomyces sp. NPDC088733 | reverse complement strand
CCCCCATCAACCGCCCACGCGCCGCCACCACCAGCACCGCATCCTCAACCGACCACACCCCCGCCACACACGCCGCCACCACCTCCCCCAACGAATGGCCCCCCCCCCCCCCCCCCCCCCCCCCCCCCCCCGGCCCCCCCCCCCCCCCCCCCCCCCCCCCCCCCCCCCCCCCCCGCCGCTGCCGTTTGTCCGCTCTTTTGAAGAGCGCAGCATACGACCATTTCCCAGCGGTGGGATGACCGATAGTGGCAGTCTGCTGACGAGCAGTACACGCCGGTTCACGTGGCCTCACGTCGGCCGGCGTCCGCAGACATCAGCGCAGAACACGCAGCCGCTCGCAACCGGAGGTGCGCATCCCGTGGCCGCCAACGTCAATCCCACCGTCAGGCGTCGCCGACTCGGGTCGGAACTGCGCAAGTTGCGCGAACAGAAGGGGATGACGGCCGAGGAGGTCGCGGCCCGGCTGCTCGTCTCGCAGTCGAAGATCAGCCGGCTGGAGAACGGCCGCCGCAGCATCAGCCAGCGCGACGTCCGCGACCTGTGCGGGGTGTACGGGGTCGACGACGCCCGGCTGGTCGACTCCCTGATGAACATGGCCCGCGAGTCACGCCAGCAGGGCTGGTGGCACGCCTTCGGCGACGTCCCCTACAGCGTCTACATCGGCCTGGAGACCGAGGCCGAGTCGCTGCGCGTGTACGACTCCCTGGTGGTGCCCGGCCTGTTGCAGACCCGGAACTACGCGGCCGCCGTCATCGAGGGCACCCTCCCGGAGGCGACGCCCGAGCAGATCGAGAAGCGGATCGAGATCCGGCTGCGCCGCCAGGAGCGCGTCACGGACCCGGACCTCCCGCTGCGCTTCTGGGTCGTCATGGACGAGTCGGCGCTGCGCCGCGTCGTCGGCAGCCGGGACGTCATGCGCGAACAGCTGGAGTACCTGGCCCAGATGAGTACGCAGGCGCACGTGACCGTGCAGGTACTGCCGTACGAGGCCGGCGCCCACCCCGGCATGTCGGGCAACTTCGCGATCCTGGAGTTCGCCGACGCGACCGACTCCAGCGTGGTCTACATCGAGGGCGTCACCAGTGACCTCTACCTGGAGAAGCCGACCGACGTGCACGGCTACAGCGTCATGTACGAGCACTTGAGGGCGCAGGCGCTCAGCGCCGAGGCGAGCCGGGTGTTCATCGCGGACGCCGCGAAGGAGTACGCGCGCTGACGGTGCGCCGCGCTTCCGGTGGTGAGAACCGGGGCCCAGGAGCGTACACCCGCGCCACCGCAAGACGGAAGGTGAACTTGGAATATGCCACCCGTTGGAGGTAACAGCGGCTGTGGCCAGTGATGTTGGCGAGTAGCTTCGATCACGTCAGAGCTGCACGATTGAGAAAGCTCGGAGCGATCATGGCTATTCAGCTCGGAAACACCAAGGCGTGGGTCAAGTCCTCGCGCTCCCAGGGGAACGGGGCCTGCGTCGAGGTCGCGTCCCGCAACCTCTCTCTTGTCGATGTCCGCGACTCCAAGGACCCCGACGGCCCCACCCTCGGCTTCCCCCCCGACGCCTGGTCGGCGTTCGTCACGGACGTGAGCCGTGGCGCCTTCGACCTGGACTGAGCACCACCGCAGTACCCGCAGAGCCCTCTCGACCGGCACGCCGTCCTGGCCGAGGGGGCTCACTGCTGTCCCAGGCCGTTTGCGGGCGGTCCCCGCCGGTGAACACGGGTGGGCCGATGCATTGACATCCAGGGGAGAACAACGGGTCGTTCCGGCGAAGTACCCGCCCATCGTCGGCCGCAGGACGTGTTCACGACAACGTCAAGTAAGGTCAAGAACAAGTAAAACAATTCTGCCATCTGATCGCAGTTCATATCCCTGAACGCGACTGGTCTTGACCATGCCCCCACCGCGCGGTTCAATCTGGGGCGCCGCCCCGCGACGGACGTACCGGCGAAGTACGCACCCGTTCACAAGGCGGACCCCTGAAGGGGGCAACAAGGCATGAACAGTCTCGACTGGGCCGTACTGGTCGCGTACTTCGGCGTGATGGTCGGTATCGGCCTGTGGTCCCACAAACGTGTCGACACCGTCGGCGACTTCTTCACCGCCGGCGGCCGCATGCCGTGGTGGCTCTCCGGCATCTCGCACCACATGTCCGGCTACAGCGCGGTCATGTTCACCGGCTACGCCGGCATCGCGTACACCTACGGCGTCACCTCGTACGTGACGTGGTCCTTCCCGATCGCCATCGGCATCGCCATCGGCGCGAACCTCTTCGCGCCGCGGCTCAACCGGCTGCGCTCCCGGCTCCATGTGGCCTCCCCGCTGGAGTACCTGAAGAACCGCTACAACGTGCCCACGCAGCAGGCGCTCGCCGTCTCCGGCGTCCTGCTGAAGATCGTGGACGTCGGCGCCAAGTGGGCGGCCATCGCCACCCTGCTGTCGGTCTTCACCGGTGTCTCCCTCAACCAGGGCATCCTGATCACCGGCGCAGTCACCGCCGTCTACTGCACGGTCGGCGGGCTGTGGGCCGACGCCCTCACCGAGCTGGGGCAGTTCATCATCCAGCTGCTCGCGGGCCTGGCCATGCTGGTCGCGGTGCTGGGCAAGATCGGCGGCATCAGCGGGCTGTGGACCGTGTGGGACAAACTGCCCGACAACCACACCGCCCCGACCGCCGGTCCGTACACGGTGACGTTCCTGCTGGCGTACCTGTTCATCAAGACCTTCGAGTACAACGGCGGCATGTGGAACCAGGCCCAGCGCTACATGGCCACCGCCAACGCCCGCGAGGCCACCCGCTCCGCCCGGCTGTCGGCCCTGCTGTGGTTCGTCTGGCCGCTGGTCCTCTTCTTCCCGATGTGGGTCGCCCCGCTGCTGGTGCAGGCGCAGAAGCCGGACGCCTCCGACTCCTACGCGCTGCTGACCGAGCAGTTGCTGCCGCACGGCCTGCTGGGCCTGGTCGTCGTCGGCTTCTTCTCGCACACCATGGCCATGTGCTCCTCCGACGCCAACGCCATCGCCGCGGTCTTCACACGCGACATCGCACCCGTGGTGTCCAAGGCGGCGCGGTCGTGGAACGAGCGGGCCGGGCTGGTCGCCGCCCGCGTCACCACCGTGGCGTTCCTCGCCCTGTCGATGGCGGTGGCCACCCAGGTCAACTCGCCCGCCTTCAAGGACATCATCACCGTCGTCATCAAGTGGGTGGCCGGGCTGATGGGCCCGATCGCCATCCCGTTCATGCTCGGCCTGCTGCGGTCCTTCCGCAGGTCCGGCCCGACCGCGGCCCTGGTGTCCTGGGCGGCGGGGCTGTTCGCCTTCTGGCTGACCAACTACGGCCTGGACGGCGTGCAGTTGCAGATCCAGATCGTGACGCCGCTGGCCGTCTCGCTCGTCCTGTACGTGCTCATCGGCTACGTCAAGCCCGAGGACACCCCGGAGCGGGACGCCCTGCTGGCCCGGATCAACTCCGACGACGACGGCAGCGGGGACGGCGCGGCGGCCGAGGCCGTGCCCGAGACACCGGCCACGGCCTGAGCGCCCCGGTGCCGCCGCCCGTGCGCGCTCAGGCGGCGGGGTAGCGCTCCAGCCACGCCGCCGAGACGCCCCCCGGCCCGTGCAGGGCCGGGGCCTGCGTCATCTCCATGGCGAAGTCGTCCGCGAGCTGGAGGATCGTGCCACGGCCCTCCAGCTCGGCGAGCCAGGCCGGCGGCAGCGCGGTCTCTCCGTGCTGGACACCCAGCAGGTTGCCGCAGATCGAGCCGGTGGAGTCGCTGTCGCCGGAGTGGTTGACCGCGAGCAGCAGGCCGTGCCGGACGTCCTCGGCCACCAGCGCGCAGTAGACGCCGATGGCCAGGGCCTCCTCCGCGGTCCAGCCCTCGCCGAGGGCCTCCACCCGCGCTGCGTCGGGCAGGCCCTGGCGCACCGCCCCGAGCGCGGCCCGCAGGGCGGCGGAGGTCTCCTCGTGCCCCGGGCGCCGGGCGATCAGGGCGAGGGCGTGCTGCACCGCGCCGTCCAGCGACTCGCCGCGGGCGAGCCCGTGGACGATCACCGCGAAGGCGCCGGCCGCCATGACCCCCGTGGGATGGCCGTGGGTCTGCGCGGCGCATTCCAGGGCGAGCTGCAGGACGAGCTGCGGCTCCCATCCGACGAGCAGCCCGAAGGGCGCGGACCGCATGACGGTGCCGCACCCCTTGGAGGCCGGGTTCTTCGGCTTGTCCAGGGTCCCCATGCGGTCGTCGCCGAGCCCGGTCAGGCAGGCCCGGCCGGGCGCGCGGCGGGAGTAGAGCCATTCCTCGCGGGCCAGCCAGCCGATGTCCTTGCGGCGCTCGTCGGGGCCCCAGTCGCTCTGCGTGGCGGCCCAGCGCCGGTACGCCCGGTGGATGTCGGTGGGCGGGTGCCACACGCCGGTGTCGCGGCGCACCTGGGCGCGGATCAGGCCCTCGGTGGTGAAGAGGGTCATCTGGGTGTCGTCGGTGACGGCGCCGCGCCGGCCGTAGGCGGGGACGTAGTCCGTCACGCCCCTCTCGCCGTGCGCGCCGCGGATCGCGGCGAGGGAGTCGAACTCGATGCCGGCGCCGAGCGCGTCGCCGATCGCGCCCCCGAGCAGGCAGCCGCGGACCCGGCTGCGGAAGTCCTGCTGCTCGTCACGCCCCCATACCGCCCCGGCCATGCCACTGCCTCCTTCGCAGACGCCGCCCAGCACTGTAATCGACCACGAAAGGCCGGATCCCGGCCGTGAACGGAATGTGGCCAGTCACTCGTGGCGGCGTTCCGGACAGATGCCGGACGGTCCCGGAATGTGACCCGGCGGTCAGTCCCCCAGGACCGGCAGGAGTTCGGGCAGGTGGCCGTCGGAGGCGAGGCCGGTGGCGATGCGTTCGGCGGGGACCTCTCCGTAGGTGGTGGTGCGCTGGCGGGCCGGGCGGCCGGCCGCCTCGGCGATGGCGACCAGGTCGCGGATGGACCGGTAGGAGCCGTAACTCGACCCGGCCATGCGGGAGATGGTCTCCTCCATGAGGGTGCCGCCGAGGTCGTTGGCGCCGGAGCGCAGCATCTCCGCGGCGCCGTCCGCGCCGAGTTTGACCCAGCTGGTCTGAATGTTGGAGATGTGGCCGTGGAGCAGGAGCCGGGCCATGGCCGTCACCGCGCGGTTGTCGCGCGCGGTGGGGCCCGGCCGGGCGATGCCGGCCAGGTAGACGGGGGCGTTGGTGTGGATGAAGGGCAGGGTGACGAACTCGGTGAAGCCGCCGGTCTCCTGCTGGATCCGGGCGAGCAGCCGCAGGTGGGCGAGCCAGTGGTGGGGCTGGTCCACGTGCCCGTACATCATGGTCGACGACGAGCGCAGGCCGAGCGCATGGGCGGCCTTGACGACCTCGATCCAGGTGGCGGTGGGGAGCTTGCCCTTGGTCAGGATCCAGCGGACCTCGTCGTCGAGGATCTCCGCGGCGGTGCCGGGGATGGAGTCCAGGCCGGCCTCCTTGGCCGCGGCCAGCCACTCGGGGATCGACATCCCGGTGCGGGTGGCGCCGTTGACGACCTCCATCGGGGAGAAGGCGTGCACGTGCATGCCCGGCACGCGCTCCTTCACCGCGCGGGCGATGTCGAAGTACGCGGTGCCCGGCAGGTCGGGGTGGATACCGCCCTGCATGCACACCTCGGTCGCCCCGACCTGCCAGGCCTGCTCGGCCCGGTCCGCGACCTGGGACAGCGACAGGGTGTAGGCGTCGGCGTCCGTGCGGCGCTGGGCGAAGGCGCAGAACCGGCAGCCGGTGTAGCAGACATTGGTGAAGTTGATGTTGCGGGTGACGACGTAGGTCACCTCGTCGCCCACGGTGTCCCGGCGCACGTCGTCCGCGATCCGGGCCAGCGCGTCCAGCGCCGCGCCGTCGGCGTGGAACAGCGCCAGCGCCTCGGCGTCGGTGAGCTTCGTGGGATCGTCGGCGGCCACCGACAGCGCCGTGCGCACGTCGGCCTCGATGCGGTCCGGGACGAATCCGGGCGCGGCCTGCTCGCGCAGCGCCTCCCAGTCGCCGTACACCTCGTCGAAGTCGTCGCGGCGGTCACCGGTGCGGCCCTCGGTGTCGATGGTGCGGTGCAGATCGGTGCGGCCGGTGGCGGTGAAGGCCTCGTCGGGCTCCTGCCACGGGCGGCCCTCCACCACCGCGTCCTCGCGGGCCAGCCCCGTGGCGGGGTCGGCCAGCGCGGTGACGTGCGGCAGCAGCCGCGGGTCGAGCCACGGCTCACCGCGGGTGACGAACTCCGGGTAGACGCAGAGGCGTTCGCGCAGCGTGAAGCCGGCCGCCGCGGAATGCGCGGCGAGCTCGTCGATCCGCGGCCAGGGGCGCTCGGGGTTGACGTGGTCCGGGGTCAGCGGGGAGACCCCGCCCCAGTCGTCGATGCCGGCGCCGATGAGGCGCGCGTACTCCGCGTCCACCAGATTGGGCGGGGCCTGCAGGTTCGCGGAAGGCCCCATGATGTGCCGGGCGACCGCGACCGTGGCGACCAGGTCGTCCAGTTCGGCGTCCGGCATGCCGCGCATCGCCGTGTCCGGCTTGGCGCGGAAGTTCTGGATGATCAGTTCCTGGATGCCGTGGTACGAGCGCGCGACGCGGCGCAGCGCGAACAGCGACTCGGCACGCTCCTCGTACGTCTCGCCGATCCCGATCAGCAGCCCGCTGGTGAACGGCACCGAGCTGCGTCCGGCGTCCTCCAGCACCCGCAGCCGTACCGCCGGTTCCTTGTCGGGCGAGCCGTAGTGGGGGCCGCCCGGCTCGGACCACAGCCGGGTCGCGGTGGTCTCCAGCATCATGCCCATCGACGGCGCCACCGGCTTCAGCCGCTGGAAGTCCGTCCAGCTCATGACGCCGGGGTTGAGGTGCGGCAGCAGCCCCGTCTCCTCCAGGATCCGGATCGACATGGCCCGCACATAGGCCAGGGTGTCGTCGTAGCCGTGCGCGTCCAGCCACTCCCGGGCCTCGGGCCAACGGTCCTCGGGCTTGTCCCCGAGCGTGATCAGCGCTTCCTTGCAGCCCAGTTCGGCACCGCGGCGGGCGATCTCCAGCACCTCGTCCGGGGACATGAACATCCCGTGCCCCGCCCGGCGCAGCTTGCCCGGCACCGTGACGAACGTGCAGTAATGGCACTTGTCCCGGCACAGCCGCGTCAGCGGGATGAACACGCTCTTGGAGTACGTGATGACGCCCGGGCGCCCCGCCGCCTCCAGCCCCGCGTCCCGGACCCGGGCGGCGCTCTCCATCAGGGCGGCCAGGTCGTCCCCCCGGGCCTGGAGGAGCACCGCGGCCTCGGCGGTGTCGAGGGCGACGCCGTCACGGGCACGCTTGAGCGCACGGCGCATGCTGTTGGCGGTGGGCGGGGTGTGCGTCATTCTCCGAGCATAGGTGCGCACTCCGTCAGCGGGCGCTGTCGCGTAGATCACCGGGGGGATTGCCGCCGGACGGGAATTTCCGGCTGGCCTTGACGTCGGGGTCAAGGTCTACGGTCGGTCCATGCGGATCGGGGAACTCGCCGAACGGGCCGGCACCACCACACGCGCCCTGCGGTACTACGAATCGCTCGGGCTGCTGCGGGCCCGGCGCACCGGCAACGGCTACCGGGCCTACGACGAGGCGGACCTGAGGCTGCTGCGGCAGATCCAGCTCCTGCGGGACGTCGGCTTCGAACTGGAGGACACCCGCCCCTTCGTGGACTGCCTGCGGGCCGGCCACCCCGAGGGGGACTCGTGCCCGGCCTCCCTGGAGGTCTACCGGCGCAAGCTCGCGGAACTGGACGAGTACGTCGCCCGGCTCACCGAGGCACGGGGCCGGATCGCCGGGCAGTTGGCCCGCGCCGAGTCGGCGGCGGCTCCCGCACCGCGTTGTGAGTTCACGTGCGAGGGGAGTACGACATGACCGATACGAGGACAAGCACGAGGCCGGAGTCGGGGCCGGGGACCGGCCCCGGGCACCTGGCCGAGGCGACCGACGCGACGTTCGCCGCCGAGGTGCTGGCCGCCGGGGTGCCGGTGCTGGTGGAGTTCGGCGCCGACTGGTGCCCGCCGTGCCGTCAGATCGAGCCCGTGCTGCGGGAGCTCGCCCGGGAGGAGGAGGGGCGGCTGAAGGTGGTCCGGCTGGACGTGGACCACAGCCCGTCGGCGCAGAGCGCCTACGGCATCCTGTCGGTGCCGACGCTGATGGTCTTCCGCGACGGCGAACCGGTGTGGTCGGCGGTCGGGGCGCGCACCAAGCGGCGGCTGCGGGAGGAACTGGCCGGCGTGCTGTGAGCGCTCACAAATACTGCGCGTAGTCGTCCAGGGTGCGCAGCACGTCCGCGGTGCCCGCGGAGGGCAGTTGCAGCACGACCTCCTCCACCCCCAGGTCGCGGAAGTAGCCGAGCTTCCCGGCGTTCGGGCGGACCGCGTAGGGCACGACCCGGGGGCCGGCCGGGTCGCGGCCCGCGTCGGCCCACGCCCGGCGCAGCGCCGGCAGGCTGTCCTTGAGCCCGCCGCCGCCGATCGGCAGCCAGCCGTCGGCGTACTCGATGATGTGACGGAACAGCACGGGCCCGGCGGCGCCGCCGACCAGGGTGCGGGGGCGGGTTCCGGAGGCGGGCTTGGGCCAGGCGTGGCTCGCCTCGACGCTCGCGTGGACGCCCTGGTAGGCGGTCGGTTCGGGCGCCCACAGGGCCCGCATCGCCGCCATCCGGTCCCGCACCAGGTCGCGGCGGCGGGGCCAGTCGACGCCGTGGCCGGCGGCCTCCTCCACGTTCCAGCCGAAGCCGACGCCGAGGGTGAACCGCCCGCCGGACAGGAAGTCCAGGCTCGCCACCTGCTTGGCCAGAACGATGGGATCGTGCTGGGCGACCAGGGTGATCCCGGTGCCCACGCGGAGCCGCCGGGTGACGGCCGCCGCCGCGGCGAGGCCGACGAACGGGTCCAGCGTGCGGCCGTACTCCGGCGGCAGGGGCCCGCCCATCGGCGCGGGGGTGCGCCGGCTGACCGGGATGTGCGTGTGCTCCGGCAGGTACAGGCCGTCGAAGCCGCGTTCCTCCAGCTCCCGGGCGAGCCGGACGGCCGGGACGGACTGGTCGGTCAGGAAGATCGTCGTGGCGATCCGCATGGCGTCGTCGCACCTCCCGTGTACGGGGCGACCTTAAGGCCCCGCGCGAGGCGCGGGAAGGACGCCGCACGGCTCGCGCACCGGGCGGGCGACGACGGCGGTCCGCGGGAGGCGGGTCAGCCCGCGGTGCCGACCGGGGCGTTGCGGAGTTCGGTGACGAGGGCCGGGGTGAGCAGTTCGCCGGCGCGGTCCGCGAGCACGGACATCTCGTAGCCGACGAGGCCGACGTCGCAGCCCTCGGAGGCGAGGACACCGAGGCAGCTGCCGTCGCGGATGCGGCCGACCATCATGAAGCCGCCCAGCATCTCGATCATGACCAGCTTCATGCCGTGGAACCCGTGCGCGGTGGCCGCGTTCTGGGCGAGCGAGGTGATGCCCGACACGACCGCGGCCAGGTGGTCCGCGCGGTCGCGGGTCAGCCGCTCGGAGGCCGCCATCAGCAGGCCGTCGGAGGAGACCGCGACGGCGTCGGTGACGCCGTCCGTGGTCCGTACGAAGTCGGAGATGAGCCAGCCGAAGCTCTGGACGGCGGTGGTCACGATGGCGTTCCTTCTTTGGTTCTGTACGGGACCGCTTGGGGGACGGCCCCGCGGGCGGGTACGGAGGGGGAACCGTTCTCGGCGCGGGCGACCCCGGCCCGGAAGGCGTTGAGCAGCGTCGAGATCCCGGGCTTGGGCGCCGGGGGCGGCGGCTCCTCCTCGTCGGGGGCGAGCAGCCGGGGAGGCAGGATCACCAGCGCGGAGACACCCCCTTCAGGGGTGTCGAAGAGGCGTACCTCGATGTCCTGGCGGCGGGCGAGCCGGCCGACGACATGGTGCCCGAGGAAGCGCGTCGGGGCGGACAGGAAGATCTCGTCCCCGCTGTCCGTGAGCAGCGCGTTGGCCCGCTGGAGGTCGGCTGGGCTCATGCCGACACCGTGGTCGACGACGGCGAAGCAGTACTCCCCCATCTGCTCGTCGCGCCAGCCGTGCACGTCGACGGACTCCTCGGGCGGGGAGAAGGTCAGCCCGTTCTCGATGAGTTCGGCCAGCAGGTGGGCGACGTCGGTGACCACGTGGCCGCGCAGGCTGCCCCGTTCGACCTGGGCGACCATCACCCGGCGGTACTGCTCGACCTGGGCGACCGCGGAGCGGACGGCCTCCAGCGCGGTCGCCGGGCGGGCGTTGGGGCGGGCGGTGTGCTGGCCGGTGAGGACCAGCAGGCTCTCGGCGTTGCGGCGCATGCGGGTGGCCAGGTGGTCCAGCTCGAAGAGCTCGGCGAGTTCGTCCGGGTCGAGCTCCCGGCTCTCCAGCCGGGTGATCAGGCCCAGCTGGCGGCGGATGAGGCCCTGGTTGCGGCGGCCCAGGTTGGCCAGCGACTCGGTGGTGTTGCCGCGCAGCCGGGCCTGTTCGGCCGCCAGGTCGAGGGCGGTGCGCTCGACGTTGCGCAGGGCGGCGGCGACCTCGGCGATCTCGGCGGCGCCGTGCCGCACCAGGACGCCTGCGGGCTCGGCGGATTCCGGCGGGGCCGCGCCCGCGGTACGGGCCTGCTGGATGCGCTGGACGGCCTCGGGGAGCCGCCGGCGGGCGATGTCGTCCGCGCCGCCGGCGAGGGCGGCCAGCGGGCGGGTGATGGAACGGGAGGCGAGCGCCGCGGCGGCGCTGACGATCCCCAGGATGAGCACGCCCACGGTGATGTAGAGGGCGAGCGAGCCGGCGGCCTGGTCGCTGAGCGTCCTGGTGCGGGCCGTCACGTCGGCGCCGACCGAGCGCTGCACCTCGTACAGCTCGTCGTTGAGGGCGCCGGTGCCGTTCCACCAGGCCCGGGAGTCGACGTTCAGGCGCGAGCCGTCGACGCCGCGCTCGGCCAGCTGCTCGTAGGTGAAGGTGTTGTTGGCGGCGGTGGTGCCGAAGGCCTGGTCCAGCAGGAGGCGCTGCTCCGGCGTGGCGACCTGCCGGTAGCGGCCGATCGCGGCCAGCCGCTCGGCGCGCTCCTGGATGAACTCCAGGTACTCGGCGCGGCGGAAGGCGCCGTAGGCGAAGACGCCGTTGAGCGAGCTGCGCTCGTTGGCGAGCGCCTCCTTGGCCTGGGCGAGCGCCTCGAGCGCGGCGACACCGTCGCGCAGCTCCCGGTCGCCGCGGGTGGCGGTACCGGCCGCCGGGTCGACGGCGTTCAGGCCCTGGATCGCGTAGGTGTAGAAGGTGTTCGTCGCATCGCGGCCGGCGATGTCGGAGTCGACGTCGGCGCGCGTCCCGGCGAGCCGGCCGAGCCGCGTCTGGATGACGTCCTCGACGGCCGTCTGGTCGCGCAGGTCGTGCAGTTGGACGTCGACGAGCCTGCGGGTGGCGACGAGCTGCTTGCCGTACCGGGTCTCACCGCCCAGCAGGCCGTTGGTCAGTCCGCGTTCCAGCTGGAGCTGGTGGACGAGCGACCGCAGCCGCAGCGACAGTTCGATCTCGGAGCGGGTGGTGCTGGCGTCGTTGTAGTCCTCGGCGCGCAGGTCCACGGCGAGTCCGACGAAGGCGAGCAGCAGGCAGGTGGGAACGGCGAGGACGACCGCCACCCGGCCCCGGATGGTCCGCCATCCCGGCAGGGGACGGGGGAGGGCTCTGAAGATCGATCGAGGTCGCCGCCGCGCCTTCCGCACCGTCATGCGCCAGCATGGTAGCGGCCGGAATGGAACCGTCGATTTCCGACCCGTTAGCTGATGTTGGCCTTTGGGTGGCCGGAATCCCGCAGTGTCGCGAAAACGGTGCGGACGTCTCATCCGGGACATGGCACCCACCCCGGGGTCACCGCGGGGCGAACGCCGGGGCCGCGAGGTCCACGGTGAGGGCGTGGCCCAGGTCGTTGGTGAAGGTGGCGTACGATCCCCCGGCGGCGCTGCCGGTCCCGTCACCCGTCCCGTTCCCGGTCCCGGCCTCGGCGCGGACGAAGGGGCGGGACCGCCCGAGGGCGACGACCCAGATCAGGTTGCCGTCGGAGTCCAGCCGGGCGAAGAAGCCCTCCGCCTCACGCGAGCCGTCGCCGCAGCACAGGTACCCCGTGCCGTCGGGGAGTTCGGCGGTGCCGTACGGGTGCGGATCGGCGGCCGTGACGAGCCCCGGGTCAGCGGCGAGCAGGGCCGGCAGGTCGACGGGGTCGCCGACGCGGAACGCCGACAACCGCGGACCGTCGAGGTCCACACCGAACGCGGTGCCGTCCGCCCGGTACAGCCCGTCGCGGGCCGGGACCTCGCCGGCCAGCCACAACTCGGTGATCAGACCCATCGGCCGCGCTCCTCCCGCTGTGCGCGACCAGCCCATCAGGCGCCCGCTCGGCCCGTCTCGACCTGCGGGCGAACAGCGGGCGAACTCCCCTCCCGTCAGGCGGGGCCGAGCGGCCTCGGGCGGCGGAGCGCGTGGACGGGCAGCAGCATGCGCCAGACCGCCTCCTCCAGGCCGTGGACGGAGGCGATCCAGCCGAGGCTGTCCTCCGAGGTGCCCGTTCCGGCGGCGGTGGTCAGTTCACCGACCACGTCGGCGAGGTCGCCGTGCCGCAGCGCGGGCTCCATGCGGCCCCCGCCGAGTCCGTCGGCGACGTACCGCTCGTAGGCGGGCGCGGTGCGCAGCACCCCCACCGGCCGCCACTCCCGCGCCAGGCGCGGCACCGGCTCCCCGCCCACACGGCGGCCGTCGGCCTCCAGGACCTCGGTACGGGTGCGGTCGACCGCCAGCGCGGTCCACGCGTCGGCCCCCGTGAGGACCGCCGCGGGACGGCACCGCTCGACGGCCTCGGCGACGGCACCCGGCCCGTCCGGGCCGCCCGCGACCAGCGGCACCGCGGCCATGCCCGCGTACAGGCAGCCGTAGAAGGCGCCGGCCAGGTCCACGCCCTGGGGGTAGTCCAGCAGGACGCGGCTGCCGGGCGGCAGCAGGCGTCCCAGGCCCGCGGCGACCGCGCGGGCACGCCGGTCGAGACCGGCGAAGTCGCAGTCGTACGGCACATAGGGGCGGCCGTCGGGCTGCCGCAGCGCGCGGCGGCGCAGCGCGGGGCCCGGCAGGCGGTACACGCTCACCACGGAGCCGCCGATCCCGGCCCGGACGCCACTCACCGGCTCCCGTCCGCGGCGCGAGCACACCGGCGGCCCTTCACCCCCTCGTGAGGAACGGCGGCTACGCCAACGGCATATGAGCACAGATCATGCGAAAAGACGGCGAACATTCCCCGCAACCCCTCAGAGCGTGCCCTCCGAAAGTCACCCATAGGTGACCGCGAACAGGTCGGCACGGCAAACTGGCACAGTCGGCAGATCCGAAAGACCGGAACTGTCGTCTGCGGACACTGTTCCGGTTCGCGATGAACGATCGATATACGAGCTGTTCGCGGACGGCAGTCGGCACCTGGGGGCAGGCATGCAGAGCGGTACGGACCCCGGCGGAGCGCTGCGCTTCGCGGTCCTCGGCCCGGTGCGGGCCTGGCGCGGCGGACAGCCCGTACCCGCCGGCCCACCCCAGCAACGGGCGCTCCTGGGCGCGCTGCTGCTGCGCGGCGGCCGCACCGCGACCGCGCAGGAACTCGTCGACGCCCTGTGGGGCGAGGAGCCCCCGCCCACCGCCCTGGCCGCGCTGCGCAGTTACGCCTTCCGGCTCCGCAAGGCCCTCGGGCCCGAGGCCCTGGCCACCGTCGACGGCGGCTATCTCCTCAGCCCCGGCGACGACTTCGACCTCTTCCGCGCCGAACGGCACTGCGCCGCCGCCGAGAAGGCCCGCGCCGCCGCCGACCTGGCCACGGCCCGGGACGAACTGCGCTGCGCGCTGGCCCTGTTCGACGGCGAACCGCTGGCGGGACTGCCCGGCCCGTACGCGGAGACCCAGCGCACCCGGCTGCTGGAATGGCGGCTGCAGATCACCGAGACCTGCCTGGACCTGGACCTCCAGGCGGGCTGCCACGCCGAGGCCGTGTCCGAGCTGACCGTGCTCTCCGCGGAGCACCCGCTGCGCGAACGGCCGCGCGCCCTGCTGATGCTGGCGCTGTACCGCGGCGGACGGCAGGCCGAGGCGCTGGGCGTCTTCGCCGACACCCGAAGACTGCTCGACGACGAGCTGGGCGTCGACCCCGGCACCGAGCTCACCGAACTCCACCAGCGCATCCTGGAGGCCGACCCGGCGCTGCTGCCGCCGCCCGTACCGCAGGCCGAAACGGCCGCGGAACCGGTGCGCCCGGCCCAGCTCCCCGCCACCGTCGCCGACTTCACCGGGCGCGCCGCCTTCGTCCGCGAACTCGGCGACCGCCTGGCGGGCGCCTCCGCCGAGGGCGGCGTCATGGCGGTCTCGGCCGTCGCCGGCATCGGCGGCGTCGGCAAGACCACGCTCGCCGTCCATGTGGCGCACGCCGTCGCGGGAGCCTTCCCCGACGGGCAGCTCTACGTGGACCTCCAGGGCACCGGCCCCCGTCCCACCGAGCCCGAGACGGTGCTCGCCTCCTTCCTGCGCTCCCTCGGCGTCACCGACAGCGCCATCCCCGACTCGCCGGCCGACCGCGCCGCGCTGTACCGCACCACGCTGGCCGGGCGGCGGGTCCTGGCCCTGCTCGACAACGCCCACGACGCCGCCCAGATCCGCCACCTGCTGCCCGGGACGCCGGGCTGCGCCGCCCTGATCACCAGCCGTACCCGGATGGTCGACCTGGCGGGGGCGCACCTGGTCGACCTCGACGTGATGAGCCCCGAGGAGGCGCTGCAGCTCTTCACCCGCATCGTGGGCGAGGAGCGCGTGGCGGGCGAGCGCCAGGCCGCCCTCGACGTCGTCGCCGCCTGCGGCTTCCTGCCGCTCGCCCTCCGCATCGCCGCCTCGCGCCTGGCGACCCGGCGCACCTGGACGGTCTCCTTCCTCGCCCGCAAGCTCAGCGACGAGCGCCGCCGCCTGGACGAGCTCAAGGCCGGCGACCTCGCCGTCAAGGCCACCTTCGAACTCGGCTACGGCCAGCTCACCCCGCAACAGGCCCGCGTCTTCCGTCTGCTGGCCCTCGCGGACGGCCCGGACATCTCGCTGGAGGCGGGCGCGGCCGTCCTCGACATGGACGTCCACGACGCCGAGGAACTGCTGGAGGCCCTGGTCGACATCAGCCTCATCGAGTCCGCCGGGCCCGCCCGTTACCGCTTCCACGACCTCCTGCGGCTGTACGCGCGCGACTGCGCCGAACGCCACGAGGGCGAGGAGGCCCGCTGCGCGGCCCTGTCCCGGCTGCTCGACTTCTACCTCGCCTCGGCCGCCCGCACGTACGAGCTGGAGAACCCCGGCGACCGCGTCCTGGACCACCTCAGCCCGGTCGGCCGCCCCGGTCTGGTCTTCGCCTCCCGGCAGGAGGGCCTCGACTGGCTCTTCAACGAGGCGCCCAGCCTGCTCGCCGCCGTCCAGCAGGCCGCGGGCGACGGCTGCGAGGGCCCGATGCGACGGGCCGTGGACCTGCTCTTCACCGCCCAGGACCTGATGGAGTCCGGCATCTACGCGCGCCAATTCGAGCAGGCCACCCGCGCCCTCGTCACCACGGCGCACGCGTGCGGCGAACCACTGGTGGAGGGCCGGGCCCGCGTGCTGCTCGGCCAGCTGAACTGGCTGACGGGCCGTTTCGAGGAGGCCGACCGCGAGGCGGAGAGGGCGCATGCCCTGGGAGTCGCCACCGGGGACCCGCTCACCGCGAGCTACGCGCCGAACCTGCGCGGCATGATCGCGCTGGTGACGCGCCGCTTCCAGGAATGCGCGGACTACCACGTGACAGCGATCGCCGCCTTCGTGTCCGACGGCAACAGGCAGGGGGGCGCCGCCGCGCTCAGCAATCTCTCGCGTGCGCAGATCGAATTGGGGGACACGCCCTCGGCCATCGACTCCGCGGAAAGGGCGTTGGCCATCTACCGCGACCTGGGGGCGGGATTCCGGCTCGGCAACGGCCTGTACGCACTGGCCATCGCACTGACCGCCGCCGGACGCCTGGAAGAGGCACTCGCCCGCCTCGGCGAGGCCCTGGCGCTCTTCCGCGACGCCCGGCAGCAGTTCTGGGAGGGCATGACGCTCTTCCGCATGGCAGAGGTCCATCTGGCCGCGAACGCCCACAGGCAGTCCGCCTCCGTCGCCGAGCAGTCGCTGATCCTGCTGCGGGTGGTGGGCGGCACGCTGCGGCAGGCGACCGCCCTCGTGGTGCTCGGCAAGGCACTCGACGGCATCGGGCAGACCGACCGGGCCCGGGCCTGCTGGTACGACGCGTTGAAGGACTTCACCGCACTGGGGTCTCCCGAGACGGACGAGGTGCGGCAACTCCTGGGCAGCCCGCCGGAGTCCGCTGTCGCGGTCTGACGTCCCGACCGCGCAACACCGCAGGCACAGGACGTCAACAATTCCGTTTATCAGTTGATTATCGCCCCCTGCCACGCTTCCATCAGTGCAAGAAACGCCCGCCTGGTGACGCACGGGGGTCGTCGCCAGGCGGGCTCGCAGCATCCGGTTTCCGCGAAGACGAAGGAGACAACATGAGCGAGACGACGCCCGAGACCGGCACGGTGGACGAGGAGCAGCAGGTCCCCGTCGCGGACGACGAGACGATCGAGGAGCCTCCCGCCAAGGACGACGGCACCGTCAAGCCCGACAACTGGCACTCCTCCTGAGCCAAGCCGCACAGGGGGGACACGGGGGAAGCACCACCAGGGGGAGCAGGGGGGCACGGGGGAACACGGGGGAACAGGACCCGAGGACGCACCGGGGGGGCGTCACAGGGGGGGAGTACGAAGGGAACAGGGACCGACTGCGGCGCGGAGGGGGCGTCGTAGTCGGTCTTTGTCATGTCCGGGGAATCAGCACGATCGCCGCAACGCGTGATCCTCATGTGGCGCCAGTCGTGAACTGATAGCTTCCGTAGGCAAGTTGAGCCGAATCCATCGCCCGTTAAGGGGCCGGCTCGCCGTAACGCCCTTGTACGAATGTGACTACCGGGCCCAGCGCCCGGCTTCTCGTGGAGGCGTCATGAAGCTCGTACGCAAGGCCGCAGTCGTCCTCGCCGCCCTCGCGGCCGGACTCCTCGTCACGGCACTCCCGGCCGCCGCCGCGGACAGCCCGGACAACTGGCACCAGACAATTGTCAGCCCCGACAACTGGCACCAGACGATCGTCAGCCCCGACAACTGGCACCAGACGGTCATCAGCCCGGACAGCCTCCGCACCCCGTGATCGCACCCCCGCGCACCGCGTGACCGCATGGCCCTCCCGTTCACCGTGGGAGGGCCATCCGCGTTTCCGCACCCCGCCGACGGCAGCCGAAGCGCCGCCCGTCCCTCAGATGTTGTGCGTGCGGCGCAACTGGTCGCCGAGCCCGCGGGGGAGCCGGGCGAGGCGGCCGGCGTCGATCACGGGGGCCGGGTCGACGGGGGCGGTCCGCCGCCGCGGGAGCACGACGGGGGTCTGCTGACCCGGGCCGGCCGGCGCCTGGTCGTGCTCGAACTGCCGCGGTGTCGCCATGATGTTGCGTCCCTTTCGCCGGTGCGGGACGCGTCCGCGTGCCGAGGGGCAGAGCGGGCGCGTCCGGATGGAGCCGAAAGGAGCAACGTCCCTCACCGGCCGTGCGTAACGGGCGGATCGGACATTCGGCGGGCGTACGCGGGGCGCGGGCGACCGGCCTACCGCGCCGCAGGCCGCCCCCCGCGTGGCGCCTGTGGCGTGTGGGGCGTAGGTTGCGTAGCGGCGGCCGTCGCCCGCCCCTTCCGTGTGAGGCAGCGACGGCCGCCCATCGCTCCGCGAACCGCGCGGCGCGCGGGGGCTCAGGCGCGGCGCGTGGCCGCCTCCGTGCCCTTGACCGCGTTGAGCGCGTAGACGCAGCGGTCCTTGCTGCTGGCGTAGACGACGCCCTCGGCGACGACCGGGGAGCCGGTGATCTCGCCGCCCGTCTCCAGCTTCCAGCGCAGCTGGCCGCCGCCGGCGTCCACGGTGTACAGGCAGTGGTCCTTGGAGCCGAAGTGGACGCGCCCGTCGGCGACGACGGGTGAGCCGACGATCTCGCCCTGGGCGGCGAAGCGCCACTTCGGGGTGCCCGAGACCGCGTCGAGGGTGTAGAGCGCGCTGCCCGCGCCGAGCATGACCGAGCCCCCGGCCACGAGGACCGGCTCGACGCTCTGCCGCTGCTCGGTGGCGACCCGCCAGCGGTCCCGCCCGTCGGCGGGGTCGAGGGCGTAGACGGTGCCGAGGTAGTCGGCGACGTAGACACCGCCGCCGGAGATGCCGGGGCCCGGGACGTACGCGGGCGGTCCGAACATCACCGCGGGGGCGTCGAAGCGCCACCGCTCGGTGCCGGTGCGGGCGTCCAGCGCGAGCACGCGGCTGCCCGCGGTCGCGAACACCGAGCCGTCCTCGACGACCGGGCGGGTCGGCATGGCGCCGCCGTCGCCGGTCGGGAACGACCACCGCTCGGCGCCGGTCGCGGCGTCCAGCGCGTGCAGCCGGCCGCCGCCGTGGAAGTAGACGACACCGCCGGTGATGCTCGGCCCCGACTCGGGGGTCTCGAACTCCGTCTGCGCGCCGCCGCGCTCCCAGCGCAGCCGCCCGCTCGCCGCGTCCCAGACCTGGACGCCGCCGCCGCGCGTACCGGTGACGACGCTGCCGGCCTCGGCCCGCAGCGAGTAGATCCAGCCGTCCACCCCCGTGCGCCACCGCTCGGTGCCGTCGGCGGCGTCCAGGGCGTACAGGCTCGGCCCGTCGGAGCCGTGGATGCGGCCGTCGGAGACGGCCATCGTCCACGCCACGTCACGGGTCTTGAACTGCCGCCGCCCGGTGGCGACGTCGAGCGCGTGCACCTCGAAGGAGGTGACGTAGAGCCGGCCCGCGGAGACGACGGGGGTGCCCCACACGTCGTTGGACATCCGGAACCGCCACGGACGCCACTCCCCGGCCGGGCCGGCGGGCGGCTGGGCGCCGCCGCCCTGTCCCTGACCGGGCACGGCCACCGGGGCGGCGCCGGCGGCACCGCCGCGGCCGGACCAGCCGACTCCGTCGCCGGCGGGCGCCGCGGCGGTCTGGTTCTTGCGCTCCGCGACCCGCATGCCGGGCCCTATCGGTGCGGAGCCGGCGAGCTGCACGGGGCCGCCGGGGGCCTCGGCAGGGGCCCTGGGGGGCTGTACGGGGGCCGCGGGCGGCTTGGGCGGCATCGGGGGCGCGGCGGGGGCGCCGGGGCCCGCAGGGCCGCCTGCCCGGCCGCCGCTGCGCCGTTCCTCTATGAGGCCGACCGCCGCGGGCGGCAGCCAGGCGGAGGCGGTGCCGGTGTCGTCCCCGGCGGAGGAGAACAGGTGCGGCGCCAGCTGCGCCTGAAGGTCCGCCGGGCTGGGCCGGCGCTCGGCCTCCATCCGCATGCAGGACTCGATCAGCGGCCGCAGGTCCGCCGGGAGCCCCGCCAGGTCCGGGCCCTCCCGGAGCAGCATGAAGACCGTCTCGACCGGGTTGGCGCCGTGGAAGGGCGCGTGCCCGGTGGCCGCGAAGACCAGCGTGGAGCCGAGCGAGAAGACGTCGCTGGAGCCGGTCACGCTGCGCGAGTCCTTCGCCTGCTCCGGCGACATGTACGCGGGCGTGCCCACGGCCACGTTCGTCATCGTCAGCCGCGTGTTGGACACCCCGCTGGCGATGCCGAAGTCGATCACGCGCGGGCCGTCCTCGACCACCAGCACGTTGGACGGCTTCATGTCCCGGTGGACCAGGCCCGCCCCGTGGATCGACTGGAGCGCCTCCGCGATACCGGCCGCCAGCCACCGCACGGCCTGGACCGGCAGCGGCCCGGACTCGTTGACGATCTCCTCCAGCGAGGGCGCGGGGACGAAGGCCGTCGCCAGCCAGGGCACCGCGGCCCTGGGGTCGGCGTCCACCACCGCGGCCGTGTAGAAACCGCTGACCGCGCGGGCGGCCTCGACCTCGCGGGCGAAGCGCACGCGGAACAGCTGGTCCTCGGCGAGCTCGGCGCGTACGGTCTTGATCGCCACACGCCGGCCCGACGCCGAGCGCGCCAGATAGACCAGGCCCATGCCACCCGCGCCCAGCCGGCCCAGCACCTCGAACGGGCCGATCCGTCTCGGATCGTGCTGCGTCAGCTGCTGCACCACTGCCCTGCCACCTCCCCGTGGGTTCCCCCCATCCCGGGGTCCGTCCCCTGATTCTTCATGGGATGAGTATCAGTTGCGAACCCGGGGCGGTGTCGACACGCGATTACCTGAGATTCGCTTGCGGATCGGGCGTATGTCAGGACGGCTTCCGGCCGACCGTCGTGGCCGGGTCGATGAGCCCGAATTGTGCTCCCTGGTCGTCGCTCACCAGCAGAAACCTTCCGAACGGGGAGTCCAGCGGGCCGCGTGCGACGCGTCCGCCGAGCCGCACGGCCGTCTCCGCCGCGCGGTCGGCGTCCTCGACGGCGAAGCAGACGAGGATGTGCGGGGGCATCTCCTCGGGGTACCGCCCGCTCATCCGGAAGCGGCCGAGCACGGCGTCGGCGACGGTGACCTCCTTGCCCGCGGGCACGAAGATCCTGAAGTCGGTCTCGTGGTTCCCGTCGCCGGCGGCCTCCCCGGCGGTCCCGGTGCCGGCCGCGGAATCGGCGACGGGGGGCCCTTCGAGGATCTCCTTGCCGCGGTACCCGAAGACGCCCTCGTAGAAGGCGTCGGCCTTCGCCGCGTCGCGGGTGAAGATCTCGGCCCAGACGTAGGAGCCGGGTTGGCGGGTCGTCTCGAAGCCCTGATGGGTCCCGGCCTGCCACGCCCCGAAGACCGCACCGGTGGGGTCGGCCGCGGTCAGCATGGAGCCGAAGGGCCCAACGGCCATGGGCTCCATGATGAGTTGGCCGCCGGCGTCGCGGATCCTGCGTGCGGTGTCCTGGATGTCGGACGAGGCGAGATAGAGGTTCCACACGGTCGGCATGCGGCCGTCGGGCTTGGGCGACAGCGCGGCGACGTTCTTCCCCCCGGGACCGTAGGCCTGGGTGTACGAGGACGACTCCGGATCGGTGGCCCCGAAGGTCCAGCCGAGCAGCTCGCCGTAGAAGCGTTTTCCCGCCTCCAGGTCATTGAGCATGGCGTCCGCCCAGCAGGGCACGCCGTCGGCGTATCCGGCCATCTGGTCCTCGAT
Organism: Streptomyces sp. NPDC088733; assembly: GCF_044751185.1. Lineage (NCBI taxonomy): Bacteria > Bacillati > Actinomycetota > Actinomycetes > Kitasatosporales > Streptomycetaceae > Streptomyces > Streptomyces sp. NPDC088733. Next base: position 156,008 of record NZ_JBIVLH010000019.1, on the reverse strand, counting down.
TCGTGTCGTGATTCGCGCGGTGATTCGCATGGATCGACGGAGTGTCTGACTTGACACGTTATCGGCCGATCCTCAAGCCCGCCCGAGGAAAATTCGAACACATGGCCTTCCCCATTTGCAGGCACCGAATCGCGCGCTGATCACCAGCCCGTAAACTGACGGCATGACAGGACAAGTTCGCACCGTCGACGGCCGTGTGGCAGGACGTCGGGGTCAGGCGACGCGGCAGAAGCTGCTCGACTGCCTCAGCGAAATGCTCAGCACGTCGCCGTACCGGGACGTCAAGGTCATCGACGTCGCCCGGATGGCGGGTACCTCCCCCGCAACGTTCTACCAGTACTTCCCCGACGTTGAGGGCGCCGTGCTCGAGCTGGCCGAGGAGATGGCCAAGGAGGGCGCCGCGTTGACGGACCTCGTGGCCGGTCGTTCCTGGGCCGGCAAGGCCGGTGCCACGGCGGCGGAGGAACTCGTCGAGGGCTTCCTCTCCTTCTGGCGCAAGCACGACGCCATCCTGCGTGTCGTGGATCTGGGCGCGGCGGAAGGGGACAAGCGGTTCTACAAACTCCGCATGAAGATCCTCAACCCCCTCACCAACTCCCTTTCGGATTCCGTCAAGGAGCTCCAGAGCAAGGGCAGGGTCGACAAGGACATCACTCCGGCGGCCGTCGCCGGGTCCCTTGTGGCCATGCTCGCGGCGGTCGCCGCACACCAAAAGGGCTTTCAGAGCTGGGGCGTCAAACAGGCCGAGTTGAAGCCGAATCTGGCACTGCTCGTCCATCTGGGAGTGACGGGCAAGAAGCCCACGCGCTGATTCCCGCCGCTCGCGGCCTTTTTAAAGTCCTTGCCGTCGTAGTCCTGCCTGCAAAGACGCGGGCGCCGACCGGTCCTCGGGGGAGGTTGCCGGAACGGCGCCCGCGTTTTCCTTTCCGATTCCGCAAGCAGAGCACGGGCACCCGTTCGGTCGAGCGCGGGGCGCGGACGGACGCCTCAGGCCCGGCCGGCCGGCCGCGGGTCCGTCGCGAGACGGCTGTGCAGATGGACGTCCCTGAGCCGGCCGGAGACATCGACCATCGCCCCGCGCAGGACGCCCTCCAGGGGGTAGCCGCAGCGTCCGGCGACGGCGCAGGACGGCTCGTTGCCGACCGCGTGGCCGAGTTCCAGGCGGTGCAGGCCGAGGTCGCGGAACGCCCACCGGGTGACCGCCTCCAGCGCCCGTGAGGCGACCCCGCGGCCGCGCGCCTCGGGGAGCAGCCAGTAGCTGACCCGGGCGGTGCGCATCGGCCGGTCGATCAGGCCGACGGCGACCTGCCCGAGCACGGCGCCGCCCTCGGTCACCGCGAAGGAGGCGAGGTCGCCCGCGCCCCACCCGTCGCGCCGGCGGCGCAGGAAGTCGCGTACGCCGTTCTCGTCCGGCCGGGGCACGACCGCCGAGTTCCACCGCCGGAAGTCCGGGTCGCCGAGCCCGCGCAGAGCGGCGGCGAAATCTCCCGGAGTGTCCTCCCAGGGCCTGAGCAGCAGGTCGAACGCCTGCAACTCCACGGGGACCAGCACGGGTTCCTGCACGGCCACATTCAACCAACCGCCGCGGAGCGCCGACCAGGGGGTCCGGCCGCGCGAGTGCGCCCCGGCGGCGCGCCGGTTGACCGGATGCGGTCCCTCCTCGGCGAGGTGCGGGCGGTGAAGCGCGCTACCTTCCGGAGTGACCTCGCCATCAGTCAGCCACGGGAGTACGACATGACCGACACCTCCGCCTCCGCCGTCGCCCCGATACCGGGCGCGGCCGCCCCGGACGCCATCGTCATCGGTGCCGGGCCGGGGGGGCTGGCCGTGGCGGCCTCACTGCGGCACCGCGGGGTACGCACCCTGGTCGTCGAGCGCTCCGGCGCCGTGGGCGCGTCCTGGCGCGGCCACTACGAACGGCTGCATCTGCACACCACCAGACGGCTGTCCGCGCTGCCCGGCCTCGCCATCCCGCGGTCCTACGGCCGCTGGGTGGGCCGCGACGACGTGGTGCGCTACCTGGAGCAGTACACGCGCTTCCACGACCTGGACGTCGCCACCGGGATCGAGGTGTCCCGCATCGAGCCCGCGCGGGACCCCGCGGCCGGCTGGGCCCTCCCCGCGACCGGCGGCCGCATGCTGAGCGCCCGCAGCGTCGTGGTCGCCACCGGCTTCAACCACACCCCGCACCTGCCGGACTGGCCCGGCCTGGACACCTTCGACGGCGAGTTGCTGCACGCGTCCGGCTACCGCAACGGCACGCCGTACGCGGGCCGCGACGTCCTCGTCGTCGGCGTCGGCAACACCGGCGCCGAGATCGCGGTCGACCTGGTCGAGGCGGGGGCGGCCCGGGTGCGCCTGGCGGTGCGCACCCCGCCGCACATCCTGCGCCGCTCCACGGCCGGGTGGCCCGCGCAGCGCACGGGCATCCTGGTCCGCCGCCTGCCGGCACCGCTGGTGGACGCGATCGCGCCATATGTGGAGCGGATCTCCGTGCCCGATCTGTCGGCCCACGGGATGCCGCGACCGCGGACCGGCCTCTACTCGCGGGTGCGCGAGGGCGCCATCCCGGTCCAGGACGTCGGCCTGATCGCCGCCGTACAGACGGGCAAGGTCGAACCCGTCGCCGCCGTCGAGGGCTTCGACGGCCGCGAGGTCCTGCTCGCCGACGGCACCCGGCTCACCCCCGAGGCCGTGATCGCGGCGACCGGCTACCGGCGGGGCCTGGAACCGCTGGTCGGCCACCTCGGTGTGCTCGACGGCCGCGGCCGGCCCTCGGTGCACGGCGGCCGCAGCCACAAGAGCGCGCCCGGCCTGTACTTCACCGGCTTCACCAACCCCATCAGCGGCAACCTGCGGGAAATGGCCATCGACGCACGCAGGATCGCCAAGTCCGTTGCCAGGCGGTAGCCGAGGCGCCACGCCGGGTATCGACACGGTGTGGGCGTGCGCGCTCCGGCGCCTCCCGGACGGCGCGCGCACCCCCACGCACACCCTCCGCGCCGCACCGGCGCGGGCCCGGCACCACCCCCGGTCCGGCGGACCGGCCGGCCTCTCCCCCTCGGCCGGCCGGCCCGCCTTCCACCCCGGATCACGGGGCGGCGTCCTTCCTGAACAGGTACCAGATCGCGAGATCCGGATCGCCCAGCTCCTGGTAGAGCACCGGCCGGGCCTCGGTACCCCGTGACGACCAATGGCCCATCTCGGCGCCGTCGTCGCCGAAGGTGAGCGTGAGCCCTCCGGGCACCCCGCCCTCACTCTCCTTGACGTACCGCCACGTCCCGGGGCCGGAGTGGCTGACGTAGTGGCTGTACAGGCCCGACGCGTCGGCGTCGTACTCGCGGACGCCCTGCGCGATGAAAGTGCCGTCCGCCGAGAACCGCATGACCCCGTCGAACTTGTCGCGCCAGGTACCCGCGTAGTCGGCTCCCGACTCCAGGACCGGCGGCTCGTACTCCTTCACCAGGCCCGTCCCGTACGCCACCAGGCCGCCCGCGAAGACGACTCCGACCAGCACGACACCGACGACGGAGATCTGGCCGGCCACCTGCTTCTGGCGCGGCCATCCGGTCTTCCCGCCCGGGTTCGGGCGAACGGCGTACAACGAGGCGGCCAGCACCGGGGCGACGCCGGCCCCGGCGATGCAGCACCACACCGTCAGGTAGGGCAGGCCCAACGCCGGGGCCGGCGCAGCCAGTACGGCGGCGAGCACCACCTCGGCCGCGAGGCAGCACAGCGTGCGAGGCACGTCGATGCGGCGCGACAGTGCGTGGCCGAGAGCTGCGGCGGGCAGGGCGTGCAGCAGGGAGGCGGCCACACCACCGGCCCAGAGAGCCACGAGGAGGAACGGGAACAGGCACAACACGAGCCCGCCGCCGGCCGGCCCGTAGGACGACTCCAGTGCCGGGGCGACGACGGTCTGGACCGTCAGCGCCACCACGGCCACCGCGCAGTAGGCCGTGACGGCGGCCGCCCTCCCCGCGTCGTCCCACGGACTGCCGGACACTCCCCCGGATGATCTCCCCCACCCCATGACGATCACGCTACGCCCCGGAGGGGACGACCAGTTGGCCGTCCCTCCCCGGGGCCCGAGCGGTGAGCCGGCAGAAGAAGCAGACCCGCCGCGGCCGCCGTGGGCGGGGTGACGGGCCACCGGCCGCAGCGCCTCAGGCGGCCAGCGGGGCCGCCAGAGTCGTGCCGTTGCCCCGGCGGATCACCAGTGCCAGGAGCGCGGCGATCGCGCACAGCGCCCCGGAGGCGTACCAGACGAGGTCGTAGGAGCCGAAGGCGTCGCGTGCCGCGCCGCCGAGGAAGGCCACCAGGGCGGCACCGAGCTGGTGGGAGGCGAGGACCCAGCCGAAGACGATGGCGCTGTCGGCACCGTAGAACTCGCGGCACAGGGCGATGGTCGGCGGGACCGTGGCGACCCAGTCGAGGCCGTAGAAGACGATGAACAGCACCATGGGCGGCTGCACGCTGCCGGCCATGAGCACGGGCAGGAACATCAGCGACAGCCCGCGCAGCCCGTAGTACGTGGCCAGCAGGCGCCGCGGGCTGAAGCGGTCGGTGAACCAGCCGGAGGCGATCGTGCCCGCGATGTCGAAGACGCCGATGACGGCGAGCAGCGACGCGGCGGCCGTCACCGGCATGCCGTGGTCGTGGGCGGCGGGGACGAAGTGGGTCTTGACCAGTCCGTTGGTCGACGCGCCGCAGATCGCGAAGGTGCCCGCGAGCAGCCAGAACGGCCCGCCCTTCGCGGCGCCGGCCAGCGCCCTGAGCGCGCGGACGGCCGCACCGGTCACCGGCGGGGGCTTGGGCACGAACTGCGCGGCGCCGTAGGGGGCGAGCCCGACATCGGCCGGGTGGTCGCGCAGCAGCAGCCACACGAAGGGCGCGACCAGCAGCGCGGCACCGGCGACGGTGAGCGTGGCGGAGCGCCAGCCGGCATCCTCGACGATCACGGACAGCCCCGGCAGGAAGACCAGTTGGCCGGCCGCGCCCGCCGCCGTGAGGATGCCGGTGACCAGGCCGCGGCGTTTGTCGAACCAGCGGTTGGTGACGGTGGTGGCGAAGGCCAGTGCCATGGAGCCGCTGCCGAGCCCGACGAGCACGCCCCACAGCAGCACCAACTGCCAGCTCTGCCGCATGAAGACGGTCAGGCCCGCGCCGGTGGCGATCGTCAGGAGCGCGGCGACGACGACCCGGCGCATGCCGAAGCGGTCCATCAGCGCGGCGGCGAACGGCGCGGTGACCCCGTACAGTGCCAGGTTCACCGACACCGCGAACCCGATCATGCCGCGCGACCAGCCGAACTCGCTGTGCAGCGGCTCGATCAGCAGTCCTGGCAGGGAGGCGAAGCCCGCCGCGCCGACGAGCGTGACAAAGCCGGCGGCGGCGACGTACCAGGCGCGGTGCACCCGCGGGCCGCGCGGCGGACGGGCGTCGGGGAGGGCGAGGTCCCTCAGGGGCTGGGCGGGAAGCTCCGGAGTCTGCGTCACCAGATGAGCATCGGGCAACGATTCCCGCACAACGAGTGGCCGGATGGCCATGATGTGCAAGGATCGGGCCATGGCCACGCCGCTGGAGTCCGCCGAGAACGCCGCCGCAGAACCCGCCGGCCCGGTGCGGCCGCACCGTGTCGCCGTCCTGGTGCAGCACGGGGTGATCCCGTTCGAACTCGGCATCCCGCACCGCATCTTCGGCGGCGCGCGGACCCCCGGCGGAACGGACCTGTACGAGGTGCGCACCTGCACCCCGGGCGGTCCCGGTCCCGTGCGCGCCGAGGCCGACTTCGAGATCGCCGTGCCCCACGGCCCCGAGATCCTGGAGGAGGCCGACACCGTCATCGTCCCGGCGGCGCACGAACGCGACAGCGCCCACTCCGAGGGCCGGCTCACCCCCGGTCTCGCGGCGGCCTTCGCCCGCATCCGCCCGGGCACCCGGCTGGTCTCCATCTGCACCGGCTCGTACTTCCTCGCCGCGGCGGGCTACCTCGACGGACTGCGCGCGACGACGCACTGGTCCAGCACCGAGCACTTCCAGCGCCTGTATCCCCGGGTGCGGGTGGAGCCGGACGTCCTGTACGTCGACAACGGCACCATCCTGACCTCGGCGGGCGTCGCCTCCGGCATCGACCTGTGCCTGCACCTGCTGCGCCGCGACCACGGCGCGGCCGTCGCCAACGCCAGCGCCCGGCGCACGGTCGTGCCCCCGCACCGCGAGGGCGGCCAGGCCCAGTACGTCCAGCGGCCGCTTCCGGAACCCCAGTTGGCCACGACGGCGACCGCGCGGGCCTGGGCGCTGAGCCGGCTGGACCGACCGCTGTCACTGCGGGAGCTGGCCGGGAAGGAGTCGATGAGCGTGCGCACCTTCACCCGGCGGTTCCGCGAGGAGGTCGGCACGAGCCCCGGTCAGTGGCTGGTGCAGCAGCGCGTCGAACGGGCCCGGCAGTTGCTGGAGTCCAGCGACCTGTCGGTCGACCAGGTCGCGCGTGACGCCGGGTTCGGCACCGCGGCCTCGATGCGGCAGCACCTCCAGGCGGCGCTCGGCGTCTCACCGACCGCCTACCGCCGCACCTTCCGGGACACGGCGATCCGCTGAGCCCTCGGCGCGCCCGCCGGCGGGGTTCAGAACGCCGGGCGGCCGATCAGCCCGCCGGTGGCCTGCGGCGGCACGATCGCCTGACCTCGCGCGCAGCGGTCGATCTCGCACCAGATCTGCTTGCCCGCACCCTCGCGCTGCCAGCCCCAGCGGTCCGCCAGGCCGTCCACCAGCTCCAGGCCGCGCCCGCCCGTCTCGTCCTTGTCCGCGTGGCGCGGCCGCGGCGGCGCGTCACTGGTGTCGGCCACTTCGACCCGTACGGTGTCGCGTTCCTGGCCCTGCGAGGCGCCGGAGGACCGGAAGAGCATCCGCAGCACCGCGGGGCAGCCGGTATGCACGACCGCGTTGGTGACCAGTTCGGAGATCAGCAGGATCAATGTCTCGGCGACGGGCTCGTCCGCCCCTATGCCGGAACCGGCCAGACGCGAACGCGCCCAGCTGCGGGCCCGGCCCACCTCGGCCGGGTCGGGGCCTACCTCTAGCTGAACCTGGAGCATCTGCACTGCTCACACCATCCGAACCGGCGGACACATCGCCTCGCGCCTCGGCAAGGTCACCAAGCGTGACCCCTTCGCGACACAGCATGATTGACCGACAGTCACCCCAACAAGCGCTTCGGGCATATTCCAGCGCGAAGGGGGAGGGGTGCTGCATACTGTGCGGGGCTCAATACGGGGCGAATACGCACAGCGCGACGGCGGTCGCCTGCCCGGCCCCCGGGCCGTGCTCCGACTGCTCACGTCGCGCTCCTGCACCACACGCACCCGATGGAGCGTACCCGAGGTGACGCCCGACTCCATGGCGTGACGAGTCACACCTCGGACACAACCCGATATCGACACCGCTCACCCCTTATATCCGACGATTCCGACATGCCTCAATAAATGCCGCAAAGGGCGCCATTGCCCGGGCGTTCCGCGCATGCGGTCCCCACCGTCCGCGACCGGCCGCCCCGCACCCCAGGACCCATGCCCGTTTCCCGTGCGGATGCACCTCCCACCCGGATCCGGGTGGGAAACGGCGGCCGTGCCTCCAGCCGCCGGGACACCGCGCGACCTGCGCGCACCTCGACCGGGGAACCGCTTTACGAAAGCGTGAGGCATGGCCGGTGCAAAGCCGCGTAACCTCCTCCGCAAGAGATCCGGAGGGAATGGGGCACGGTGGGCGCACAGGACGACCAGGACCGAACGCAAGACGTCCTGGACGAGGATTTGAACGATCCTCAGGTGCGGCTGCGCCTCGGCGAGGCCGCGCTCGACGCGGGCGAACTCATGGAGGCCCGGGCCCACTTCGAGAACGCGGGACGCCTCTTCGACGCGGACCCCGAGGCGGCCCCGGCGCACCGGGCCACCGCGCTGCGCGGCCGGGCGGTCACGCACCTGCTGGCCGGTGAGGTGCGGTACGCCGCGCACCTGCTGGAAGAGGGCATCGCACGGCTCCAGGCGGAGGCGGCGTCCGGCGGCAGCCCCGACCCCGACGCCCTGCTGATGCTGCACGTCGCGGCGATCGGCCCGTACACCGACCTGGGCGCCTACGCCCGCGCCGCGCACGCCGCGGAGCAGGCGCTCAACCTCGCACCCGACGCGGCCGACCCGGCCCTCGTCGCGCTGATGCACCGCAGCATCGCCCGCACGCTGATCGTCGCGGGGCGCACCGGCGAGGCCGAGGCCTCCCTCGCCAAGGCCCAGGAGATCTTCCAGCGCCTCGAACTGCACACGGAACTGGCGCACTGCCACTGGATGCGCGGCTACGTCCACTCCCAGGACGGCGACCTGGAGCAGGCCGAGCGCGAACTGCGCACCGCCCGCGACATGCTGGTGGCCGGGCGCTCGGTGCTTTTCACCGTGCAGGTCGAGGTCGAACTCGCCGACGTGCTGCGCCGGCGCGGCAAGTCCGCCGAGGCCGAGGAGCTGCTGACCCGGCTGCTGGACCAGCTCGGCCCGTGGCGCGGCGCCGTCCACGCGGGCGGCGCGCACCGGCTGCTGGGGCTGCTCGCCGAGGAGCGCGGCGACCCGGAGGCCGCGGAGGAGCACTACGTCTCCGCGCTGGCCCTGCTGGAACGCGCGGGCGCGGCCGGGGACCTGGCGGACATCTGCCGGCTGCTGGGCGACCTGCTGCGGCGGGCCGGCCGGGTCGAAGCCGCGCTGGACGCCTACCGCACCGGGCTCGGCCACCGCGCCGCGATCGGCACCACCACACTCGGGCCGGCCCCCGCGGACTCGTAGGACCTCGCGCGCCTCAGGCCGACAGCGGTCCCGCCTCGTCGTCGGTCGCGGCCGCGATGTCGGGGAACACCTCGAACAGCCGCCGCACCCCCAGTGCGGCCAGCACCTTGTTGACGTGCGCGGCGTTGGTCCCCCGCACGTCGGAGGGCAGGATCAGGCGCAGCCGCCCGGCGCAGGAACGCATCAGGCGCCGCGCGGAGATGAGCACGCCGACCCCGCTGGAGTCGCAGAAGTCCACCCCGGCCAGGTCCAGCACCAGGTCGCGGCGCCCGTCGGCGACGGCCTCGTGCACGTGCCCGCGCACGGTGGGGGCGGTCACGAGGTCCAACGCGCCGGAGACGGTCAGGACCGTCCAGCCGTCCCGCTCGTCGTGCGTCACCTTCAACGCCACTGTCTGGCCCTTCTCCTGGCACCGATTCTGTTGAACCTATGCCCTTCCCAGGCTGCTTCCTCGCAATCTTTCGGTCACACACAGATAACGCATTACCAGAATTGATCAGTTTCGGCAGAAGCTTGCCCCAAGGCGGCGTACACGGCAGCACCGGGCGGATACATTCGATGCGAGGCAGGACGACCGGAGTCGGGCGACGGCGACAAAGGTGAAGAGGGGGGACGACGCATGGCGGCATCGGCACCACCCCGCTGGGACCGCAAGATGCAGCAGCGCCTCGCCCGCGGCGAGGAGGCAGCCCTCGGCGAGCTGTACGACCGCTTCGCCTCCCTCGTGCACACCCTCGCCCACCGCGTCATGGACGACGAGGAGGCCGCCGCCCAGATCACCCGTGAGGTCTTCGGCTACATCTGGGAGAACCCGGACGCCTACGACCCCAAGCAGGGCTCGCTGCGCTCCTGGATCGCCGGGCTCACGCAGAAGCAGGCCGTCCACCGGCTGCGGCTCGCCGAGAGCCACGGCGAGGGCACCCCCGAGGAGGTCGAGACCCGGGTCCGGGAGGCCAACACCGCCGCCCGCGCCGACTACATCGTGACCTCCATGCCCGAACCGCTGCGCCAGGCGCTCGACCTCGCCTACCGGCGCCGCATGGACTACCGCGCCGCCGCCGTCGACCTCGGCGTCACCGACGACGAGGCCCGCCGCCGGCTCCGGCTCGGACTGCAACTGCTCTCCACCGCCATGCAGGACCCCGCCCCCGAGGGGCGTGCCCTGTGACCGGACCCGCCGGAGACGGCGACACCTCCCCGCACGGGGCCACCCCGCCCCGTGTGCCGATGCCCCGCGGCGCCGCCGAGGACGGCCCGCTCCCGGAAAGCGTGACCATGCAGCCCGAACAGCCCCGGTACGACCACCGCGTGCTCCGCTCCCTCCTGGGTGCCTGGGCGCTGTCGGCCTGTTCGCGCGACGAGTCGCTCGCCGTCGACGAGCACCTGACGGCGTGCGCGCCGTGCGCGGACGAGGCACTGCGGCTGCGCCGGGCCGTCGAACTCCTCCACCAGGAGGAGTCCCTCGACCTCGACCCCCTGCTGCGCGCCCGCGTCCTGGAGGGCTGCCTCGGACGCCGCCCCGCCCGCATCCCCGTCCCCCAGTGGGCCGCACCCTACGACGCGGAGACCGCCCGGCTCGACGCGCTCCTGTCCGACCTCGGCGAGAACGAGTGGGAACTGCCGGTCCAGCTCGTCTGGGCGGGCGGCGAACGCGAACTCACGCTCTGCGGGGTCCTGGCCCACCTCGGTTCCGTGGACGGCGTCGTCGCCACCGCGCTCGGCCTCGACGACCCGCTCGGCCCCGGTGCGCCCCGCACCCGCCTGGAGCGCACCGAACTGGCGGGAGAACGCTGCCGGCAGCACACCCGCGGCTTCGTGCGCAACAAGTGGCGCACCCAGACCCGGGACATCGTGCGCACCCTGTCCTTCGCCGGCACCGGCACCGGCGGCCTGCCCGTCGACTTCGCGGACGTCGTGGTGCCCATGCGGGACGCCCTGATCGACCGTGCCTTCGAGTGCTGGATCCACGCCGAGGACATCGCCCAGGCACTGGACTACCCCGAGTACGGGCCGCCCGCGCCGGCGCACCTCAACAGCATGATCGACCTCGCCGCGCGCATGCTCCCGCTGGCGCTGGCGGGCCTGCGGCAGGCCGGGCTCGCGGACTCCCCGGCGCGGCTGGTGCGCGCGGGCGCCCCCGGCCGCACCCTCGACCTGCACGTCGAGGGCGAGGGCGGCGGCCACTGGTACATCTGCCTCGACTCCCCGGGCGCCGTCGGCTCTCCCGACAACGTCGTCGCCCAACTGGCGGTCGACCAGATCGACTTCTGCCAGCTCGCCGCGGGCCATCTGCCGCCCACCCGCATCGCCGCGGGCCGCGGCGGCGACCCGGACGCCATCCGCGACATCCTCCTCGCCACGGCATCCCTCTCCCGCCTCTGACCCCGAGCCACGACGAACCGCGCGCCCAGCCCCAACCCGGCCGAACAAGCGAACACCCAAGAAAACGCGCCCCAAGGGGGCGCGGGGAACTGCGCGACCAGCCCCAACGAACCATCACGCAAAGAACCCAGCCCCACCCCCGCGCACGAGGCCAACGCCCAACCAGGACACCCCCAAAGGGGCGCGGGGAACTGCGCGCCCAGCCCCAACGGGCCCGCACCGAAGAGACCCCGCACAAGCGAAGCGCTACCCCTTGCTGACCGCCGCGAGAATCTCCGGCAGCCGCCCCCGCAAGCCCGGCGCAGCCGCCCGCACGCCCACGACCGCCAGCAGCGCCCCGTAGACGCAGCCGACCGGCAGAACGAGCCACAACGCGCCCTGGCGGTCCGCCACGTGCAGCCAGATCAGCAGGGCGAGCACCGGCAGGGTGAGCACGGTCCCCGTGCCCGCGCCGCCCACAAGGCTCAGCCAGACCAGGCTGCCCTGCCCCGGGGCGGCGGAGCTGCCGAAGCGGTTCTCCCGGGGCATGGAGTACGGGAAGCGGACGCTGGCCCACGCGCCCGTGGCGATCAGCGCGCCGAGCAGGGCGAAGGAGAGCCCGAGCGTCTCCGGTGCCGCGTCGAGGCGGCCGAGGAGCAGCGCCGTCCCGACCGTGACCACGGCGACGTAGGGGACGGCCACGATGGCGATCGCCAGCGCGCGGGCGCGCAGTTCGGCGAGGGCGTCCTCGCGCGAGGAGATCGTCGCCGCGACGGTCCAGAAGGCGGAGCCGTCCATGCCGAACTGGTTGTACATCTGGAGGCCGAGCAGTCCGGCGGCCCAGCACGCGGAGTACACGCTGCCGTGCTGCACGGCCGAGACCACGGGCAGCAGCAGTCCCACGGCGAGCGCGGTGGCCCACGCGGCCTTGGTGCGCGGGTCGCGCCAGGCGTAGCGGAACTGGCGCTCCATGACGGTGCCCGCGCGGCCCTCGGGGAACAGGGAGCGCGTGCTGCGGGCCCGCGTAGGGCGCGTTGCCTGGAGCGTGGAGGAGTCGGGGCGGGTCATGAGCCGGTCCAGGCTGCGGTGCCACCAGACGAGGACGCCGGCCAGCGCCGCGCCCGTCCAGAGGAGTTCGGCGGCGGCGAGCCCGTACGCGCCCGCGCCGGCGGCCCGCACCGCGTCGAGCGCGGACGCGGGCGGCAGCCGGCGCAGTACCGAGGTGACGCCCTCCAGCCGTTCCAGGCCGTTGCCGGAGGCCAGGGCGTTGGCGCCGAGGTTGGCCAACTGGGCGCCGACGGCGACGAGCACACCGCTCAGCAGCGCCAGGTCGCGCCCCCTGCGGCTGGTGAGGAGCCGGGTGTTGGCGGCCGCGACGGCCCGCGACAGGGCCACGCACAGCACCACCACGAGGGGCACGGCGACGACCGCGGCCGCCACCGACGCCGCCCCGTGGGCCACGGCCACCGCCGCCCCGGCCGTCACCAGCAGGGTCAGCAGTGGTCCGACGCCGACCAGGGAGGAGACCAGCAGCGCGCGGATCAGCGGGCGGGGGCGCAGCGGCAGCATCGCCAGCCGGGTGGGGTCGAGGGTCTCGTCGCCGCCGAAGACGAACAGCGGCATCGCCGTCCAGGCGACGGCGAGGACGGTCCCGGCGGCGACGGCCGCGACGGGCGCGTAGTCGTGGCCGTGCAGCACGACCAGGCCCACGGTGACGCCGAACGCGTACATCAGGGCGACGAGCGTGCCGACGATCCAGCCGACCGTGCGGCCGGTCGACTGCCGCAGTCCGTTGCGGATGACGGACAGCTTGAGCCGTACGAAGGTCCCGGTCACGGCCGTCCCGCTCCCCGGCCGCCGGCGCCGCCGGTCCCGCCGCCGCCGAGCCAGTCCAGCTCGCGGCCTGCCGCCCGGTCGTGCGCCCCCACGAGCGTGAGGAAGGCGTCCTGGAGGGTCGCCGCCTGCCCGCGGACCTCCGCGAGCGGCCCCTGCGCGACGATCCGGCCGGCCGCCATCACGGCGACCCAGTCGCACAGGCTCTCCACCAGTTCCATGACGTGGGAGGAGAAGACGACGGTGGCCCCCGAGGCCGTGTAGCGCTCCAGGACGCCCCGGATCACCTGGGCGGACACCGGGTCGACGCCCTCGAACGGCTCGTCCAGGAAGAGCACTTCGGGGTTGTGCAGCAGCGCCGCGGCGAGCCCGATCTTCTTGCGCATGCCGGTCGAGTAGTCGACGACCAGTTTGTTCGCGGACCCGGCCAGGTCCAGGACGTCCAGCAGCTGGGCCGCCCTGCGGTCGGTCTCGGCTCCCGGGATGCCGCGCAGGCGCCCGGTGTAGGCGAGCAGTTCGCGCCCGGTGAGCCGCTCGAACAGGCGCAGTCCCTCGGGCAGCACGCCGATCCGGGACTTCACGGCGACCGGGTCGCGCCAGACGTCGGCCCCGGCGATCTCGACCGTGCCGTCGTCCGGCCGGAGCAGTCCGGTGACCATGGACAGTGTCGTGGTCTTGCCCGCGCCGTTGGGACCGACGAGCCCGACGAAGTGACCGGCGGGCAGCGTCAGGTCGATCCCGGCGACAGCGGTCTGCTGCCCGAAGCGCTTCCAGAGTCCCTGGACGCGCACGGCGGGCGGCGTGACGGGTTCGTTCGGCATCCGCCCAGCCTATGCCGCCCCGCCCACAGTCCGGTGGCTACCTGGTCCCTCCGCACGCGTAGGCGAGGGGGCCGAGCAGTTCCTCGGTGTCGGGCAGCCAGCGGTTGACCGCGGTGGGCTTGCGGGCCCACTGGACGGTCTGGCCGCCCGCCAGGCGGGTCGGCGGGGCCGGGATCCAGTCGCCCTCGCCGCGTACGACCAGGTCGAGCGTGGACGGCGACCAGCCGAGCCGCCGCAGCAGCCCGGGCACCTTGGCCCCGGCGCCGGGCAGCACGAAGAAGATCAGCCGCCGGTCGGGGGTGCCGATCACCGGGCCCAGCGGCAGGTCCCTGCGCTCCATCCGGGCGAGCGCGAGGCAGCCGGCGGCCTCGGGGACGTCGATGGCGTCGAAGGCGCGGCCGGTCGGCAGCAGGACGGAGGCGTCCGGCTGGGCCAGCCACATCCGGCGCACGGCGGCGGCGCTCCCGCTCGCCTGCCCGATCCAGTCGGCGCTCAGGGGGTGCGCGCCGGGCCGCGGGCACCGGGGCTCGCCGCACGAGCAGAACGCGGCGCGCCGGCCGCCGGGGCCCGCCACCGGTCCGGTCCCTTCGGTGAGCCAGGCTCCGGGGAGCACATCCCAGTGCCGCTCCTCCGCGTAACCGACCGCGGCGTCGAGGAGTTGGCCGGCGGTCTGCCGGGGGGCTGCGAGGGTGTCGTCCACGGTGTTTTCCACGACCATCACAACTGCGGCGCTGAGCACGGGTTACGGGCGGTGACGAGTCCACCTCGCGGGTCATGACGGGCGCACGGATGCACGTACGGGGGCGCGCGGTGGAGGTCGTACATGATCCGGGTAATCACTCTTGGGTGTGTAGGCATGCATCCCGCCGCAAATTATGGCGTTTGCGGCGAATCCGAGAGGCGCGTACCGGGAAGGGATCTTCAGGCAAGGGATCTTGAGGTCCCGCACAAGCGGCAGCTATGAGGGGGAGCCCATGGCCGCACGACCGCTCGTCGCACGTCAGCCCAACGAAAGGCTGCAGGCACTGATCCAGGAAGCCGGCTGCTCCAACGCCGGATTGGCCCGCCGGGTCAATATGTGCGGGGCGGAGCACGGCCTCGACCTGCGCTACGACAAGACCTCGGTGGCCCGCTGGCTGCGGGGCCAGCAGCCCAGGGGCCGGGCGCCGGCGATCATCGCCGAGGCCATCGGCCGCAAGCTGGGCCGCACCGTGACGATCGACGAGATCGGCATGGCCAACGGCAAGAACCTGGCGACCGGTGTCGGCCTGCACTTCTCGCCCACCGTCCTGGGCGCGATCGAGCAGGTCTGCGAGCTGTGGCGCAGCGACGTCGGCCGCCGGGACTTCCTGACCGGGTCGTCCGTGGCCGCCTCCGCGCTGGTCGAGCCGAGCCGCGACTGGCTGATCACCCGCGCCGACTCGCAGGTGGCGCGCACCGGCGGGCCGCGGGTCGGCATGTCCGACGTGGAAGCGGTGCGGGCCACGACCCGGGCGCTGAACGAACTCGACCACCGGTTCGGCAGCGGCCATGTGCGCCCGGTGGTGGTGCACTACCTCAACAGCGTGGTCTCCGGCCTCCTCGCGGGCTCCTACCGCGAGGCGACGGGCCGTCAGCTCTTCTCCGCGGTGGCCCGGTTGACGGAACTCGCCGGCTACATGGCCGTCGACACCGGGCAGCCCGGGCTCGCGCAGCGCTACTACATCCAGGCGCTGCGGCTGGCCCAGGCGGCCGGCGACCGCGCGTACGGGGGTTACGTCCTGGCGGCCGGGATGAGCCATCTCGCCGCGCAGCTCGGCAACCCCCGCGAGATCGCCCAACTCGCCCGTGCGGCGCAGGAGGGCGCCCGCGGCCAGGTCACCGCGACCGCGCAGGCCATGTTCTACGCCGCCGAGGCGCGCGGCCACGCGCAGATGGGCGACGCGCGGGCCTGCGGCGCGGTCGCCGGGCAGGCCGTGGAGGCGCTGGAGCGCTCGGTCCCGGAGGACGACCCCGACTGGATCGCCCACTTCAACCAGGCCTATCTCGCCGACGAACTGGCGCACTGCCACCGCGATCTGAACCAGGCGCCGCAGGCCGCGCGCCGTGCCGAGGAGGCGCTGTCCGCGCTGGGCCCGGAGAAGGCGCGGCGGCGCGCGATCGGGCTGCTGGTGCTGGCCCAGGCGCAGGTGCAGCAGCGCGAGGTCGAACAGGCCTGCCACACCGGGGCGCAGGCCGTGGAGCTGCTGTCCACGCTGCGTTCCAACCGCGGCGCTGAGTATCTGGAGGACCTGCGGACGCGGCTCCAGCCGTACGCGGCGGAGTCGGCGGTCCGGGAGTTCGACGCCCGTCTGGAGGAGCAGGAGGCCGCGGCCTGACGGGGGTTCGCCCCCCGGCCTGCCGGGGGGCGGAACCGAATCGTTATGCGAACGACATCAACCCACCACCGCGGGCACCTTGTTCTGCGCCGGGGCACCCGGCGGGGACTTCCCGGACCCCCCGCGGCGTGTTGCCTTGTGAAGCCGACCCGGTAGCGTGAGCCGACGATTCCGTGTCGACGGAGAAGGCAGAGGTAGCGGTGATGCACGGCGGACGCGGTGACGAGGCGTATCCGGAGGTGCACGAGGGAGTGGTGCTGCCCGCACAGGGGCGCGCACCCGAGCCCGAGCTGCCCCCGGCGTGGGGCGGCAGTCCGGCCGGCGGCCGGCCCTGGGGCCAGCCGGCGCAGCAGGACCCGTACTACGCGCCCCAGGCGCCCCTGCCGGACAGCGACGCGACGCAGCTCTTCCCGCCCTACCCGCAGGCGCAGCCCCCGGCCGTCCACGACGTCGGGCAGCCCCTGCCGCAGTTCCCGGGCCAGGCCGACGCCACCCAGATGCTGCCCCCGTTCCCGGCGTCCCAGTCGGCGCCCTTCGACCTCCACCCCGGCGCCCCGGGCCCGGCGGAGGCGACGCAGCACCTGCCGCGCTACGAGGACCTCTCGCCGTCCCCGGCGCCGGCGTACGGCTACCCGCAGCAGCCGCAGCAGGAGCCGCAGGACGACTTCGGCCACCTGTACCGCCAGGACGGCCCGTCGCCGTCGCAGAACCTGCCGCAGCAGCAGTCGGCCTACCAGCCGCAGGTCTACCAGCAGCAGCAGCCGCAGGCCCCCTCGTACGAGACGTACGACACGTACGACGCCTCCTACGAGGAGCGCCCGCGCCGCAGCCGCAAGCTCTCCCCCGCGGCCCTCATAGGCATCGTCGTGGGCGGCTGCGCGATAGCCGGCCTCGCCGCGGGAGCCCTCATGAGCGGCGGGGACGACACCGGCCCGACGGCGTCCGCCGGCCAGTCCGCCTCCCCCTCCGGGGCCCCGGACGGCTCCGGCGGCGGGAACGACGCGAGCGCGGCGGAGAAGCAGGCGGGAGAGCTGGACTCGCTGCTGAAGGAGAGCGGCGGCAGCCGCACCGCCGTCATCAACGCGGTCGCGAACATCAACCAGTGCGACAACCTCGACCAGGCGGCCACCGATCTGCGGGCGGCGGCCAAGCAGCGCGGCGAGCTGATAGCCCGCCTGAAGACCCTCTCCGTGGACCAGTTGCCCGATCACCAGCGGCTGGTGGAGGCCCTGAACAAGGCGTGGTCCGCCTCGGCCGCCGCCGACAACCACTACGCGGCCTGGGCCGACCAGGTGCGCGACGGCAAGCGGATGTGCAAGCACGGAAAGGCCCGCACCACCGGGCAGACCGCCGCCGGCAACAACGAGAGCGGCAACGCCACGCAGGCCAAGAAGACGGCCGTCGGCCTGTGGAACACCATCGCCAAGAAGTACGACCTCACCGAGCACCAGTACACCCAGATCTGACCGGGCGCGGCCCGCGCGCGGAAAAGCCCCGGAGTACACCGCTCCGGGGCTTTCGCACGTACGGCCGGCCCTGGTCCCGGGCCGGTTCCCGGCTCATTCGCGCGGGGCGCTCTCCAGCGTCTTGGTCATGTCGACGAAGCCGTTGCTCACGGCGACCAGCTTGCCGTTCACGACCTTCTGGTAGGTCACCTTGCCGTTGACCATGCGCGGCTGGTCGATGATCGAGGCGGCGTCCTGCTCGCGCCAGCCCAGGGGCGGCGTGAGCCCGCCGGTGGAGATGCCGTGCGCCTTGTCGAGGGCCGCCTTCACGGTGGCGGCGGTGATCGGCGCGTCGTTGCCCATCTCACCGACGACCTCGGCGAAGGCCGTGTAGGCGATCCATGTCGTCTGCACGCCCGGGTCGTCGGGGTCGATGTCGTTGTTGCCGAACGCGTACTTGCTGATGGCCTGGCGCATCGTCGCCCAGCGCGCGTCGGAGGCCGGGGGGTACCAGCCGGTGACGTACGCGCCCTCCAGCGGGCTGTTCGGGCCGCCGGTGCTGTCGAGCGTGGACTGCTGCACACTGCCGAGCACGGACGCGATGAGGGCCTTGGGCTTCTCGTCCTTGCCGGTCACCGGGTTGTGGGTGGTGGTGCGGCGGAACGCGTCGAAGAAGGTGGCGGTCTTGTCACCGAGGGCCGCACTGACGCACTCGTCGGCCTTGTTCTCACCGACCGCCTGGAGGGCGATCTGGTTGTAGTCGGTGGAGTCCTCCTTGGCGCGCAAGTCCTTCGCCTTCGTCCGCCCGGCGTCCTGCAGGCCCGTGTCGAGGAAACGGGCGAACAGATCGCCGGCCGCCGTGTCGGGACGGACCAGGCTCACCTTGTCGCACTTGCCGGCGAGCTGGCGGCCGTTGCCGGCCATGAGCACGGTCAGACCGCCGTTGATCGGGTACGACAACGGACTCTCGAACTCGTCCTGCGTGACGCCGTAACCACCGATGTAGGGGATGCCCTCCGCCTCCAGCGTGGAGGTGAAGGCGGCGCCGTACTGGCTGTACGAGCCGATGACGGCGACGGCACCCTCGTCGGCGGCACGCTGGGCGCAATCCTGCGCGCCCAGGGAGGTGTTGTGCTCGTTGCAGCTGATGACCTTCAGCTCACGTCCGCCGATGCCGCCCTTGGCGTTGACGTACTTGGCGAAGGTCTGTGCCATCGCCGGCATTCCCGGCATATTGGTCGCGCTGGTCTCTACTGGAGCCCATGTCATCACTACGACCGGTCCGGTCGAACCCCCAGTCCCCCCCGGGAGCACGCCGCAGCCGACCAGCAGAGCGACGCCGGCCGCCGCGCTGACAAGGGGAACGGCCGTTCGCGAACGCCAATCACTCATGGAACGGGACGATTCCGCTCGATCCACAACTCCAGGGTGAACGCAAGGGAACACAGGACAACGGCCGGGTGAAAATAATGTGCTCCTATCTGGAGCACGTACGATCGTGCACTGTGCAGAGTGCCGAGAAGTCTTCCCGCCGGCGTGTCCGCTCCTCCACGATGGGGGACATGCCGCTCAATGACATGCCGTGGTGGCGCTGGCGCGCCAATGTGCGCTCCGCGCTGCACATGATCAGCGACCCGGTCTTCCACCAGGAGACCTGGCTGGCCGGCCGGCCCGGCTACGGGGACGTGACGGACGCCGTCTACCGCCTGGTCGAGGACACATGGCTCGACAACTGGTCCGCCGAGAAGTACGTCGGAACGGTCTTCCGCGACTCGCAGGAGGCCGCGCTCGTCGACGTCGCCGTGCTGCGCGTCCTGAAGATCCTGCACCAGGTGGGCGCCGACGCGCCGATCTCGGCCTACCTGGAGCACCACGCCTGGACCGAGGCGGTCCGCGCGGCCCGCGAGGCGCATGTACGCCTGGCGACGGCCGACGGCGAGGACCCGGACGCGCCGCCGCGTTCACTGGATGTCCTCAAGATCTACATGAGGACCGCCTGAGCGACGCGGCACACGACCGGCCCGTGGACGTCTTGGATCAGCGGGCGCCGTGTGTGCCAGGCTGGGCCTGTGAACGCCGTCGACGAGTCGCCCCAGCCCGCCGAGCAGTACATCCTCACGCTGTCCTGCCCCGACAAGCCGGGCATCGTGCACGCCGTGTCGAGCTATCTCTTCATGACCGGGTGCAACATCGAGGACAGCCAGCAGTTCGGTGACCGGGACACGGGACTGTTCTTCATGCGGGTGCACTTCACCTCCGACCACCCGGTCGGCGCGGAGAAGCTGCGGGCCAGCTTCGCCGCCGTGGCGGACGCCTACGGGATGGACTGGCAGATCACGCCGTCCGGCGAGCGGATGCGGATCGTGCTGCTGGTCAGCAAGTACGGGCACTGCCTCAACGACCTGCTCTTCCGCACCAGCATCGGCGCGCTGCCCGTGGAGATCGCCGCCGTCGTGTCCAACCACACCGACTTCAAGGAGCTGGCCGGCTCCTACGGCGTCCCCTTCCACCACATCCCGGTGACCAAGGAGACCAAGGCCGAGGCCGAGGCGCAGCTCCTGGCGCTGGTGGAGAAGGAGGGGGTGGAGCTGGTCGTCCTCGCCCGCTACATGCAGGTCCTCTCGGACCATCTGTGCAAGGAGCTCTCCGGGCGGATCATCAACATCCACCACTCCTTCCTGCCGAGCTTCAAGGGCGCCCGCCCCTACCACCAGGCCCACGCCCGCGGTGTGAAGCTCATCGGCGCCACCGCGCACTACGTGACCGCGGACCTCGACGAGGGACCGATCATCGAGCAGGAGGTCGAGCGGGTCGGGCACGACCTGACCCCCGATCAACTGGTCGCCGTCGGGCGCGATGTGGAGTGCCAGGCGCTGGCGCGTGCCGTGAAGTGGCACAGCGAGCACCGCGTGCTGCTCAACGGCCACCGCACGGTCGTCTTCGCCTGACGCCCCGCCAGAACGCCCCGGGAGCCCCCGCCTAGCCCACGCGGCACACCGGGGCTGCGGCGGCGTCCGGGGCGTGCGCGACATCCGCGAGGAAGCTCTCGATCGCCGTGCACCAGGCCTCGGGCTGGTCCCAGGGGACCAGGTGCCCGGCGTCGGGGACCTCCGCGTACGCGCCCCGGGGCAGGACGCGGACCATCTCCTGGGCCTCGGCGCGGCCGAGGTCGCCGTCCGGCCCGCGCACCACCAGGGCGGGGCAGGGGACCTGGGCCAGTTCCTCCCAGTGGGCGTCGTGCACCCAGGGCTCGCGGGAGCGCAGCATGTGGCGCCGGTCGAACACCGGGCGCCATCCGTCGCCGCCCTCCTCCATCACCTCGGCGAAGAACTCCCCGCGGGCCGGACGGCGGCCCTCCACCCGGGGGTCCTCCTCGGCGAACCACCGGCGCACCGCGTCCAGGCTGGGGAAGGGCACCGGCCAGGCCCGGAACCACTCCTCCCAGGACCGCTGGTCGGCCTCGCCGACGGCCGCCGCGCGCATGTCGCACAGCACCACGGCGCCGACCAGGGACGGCCGGCGGGCGGCGAGCTGCCAGGCGGTCAGGGCGCCCATCGCGTGCCCGACGACGACGGCCGGGCCGAGCCCCAGCTGTTCGATCGCGGCGGCGGCGTCGCCGACGTACGCCTCCCGCGAGTACGGCCCCTCGGGCTTGGGGCTGTGCCCGTGCCCGCGCTGGTCCAGCGCGACGACGCGGTGGCGCCCGACGAGCCGCCGGGCGGTGCCGGCCCACTGGGAGGCACGCCCCATCAGCCCGTGGAGCAGCAGGACGGCGGGGCCGGAGGCCGCTCCCGGCCCACCGCTGTGCTCCCACGCGGTGAGCGGGAGGCCGTCCGCTCCGGTGATTTCCCTACGCCTGGCCATGTGGCGCCCCCTGGTGCGTGACGTTCTCAGGACCCCAGGCTATCGAATTTCTGTTCGAGAGAGGTCTTCACACACGCAACACCGCTCTTTCGAGTGACAGCGCTCAAGGATTGTCGGCGCGCGCCGAGGGGAGGACTTCAGCGGGACGCGGCCCGGCGGGGAAGACGGGCAGCGGGGAGCCACCCGGACAGCTCGGGGATCCGGGTGGCCTCCACGGGGACCGGGGGGACGGGGAGGGGGAGGAGGGGATTCCGGCGCAAGGGGAGGCGCCGGGGTCCCTCCCACCACGGCGGCTCCCGCGCGGGCCGGACGCCTACCGCTTGGCGACGAAGACGTGCGAGGCGGTGTCGCTGCTCAGCTCCGCGGCCTCGCCGCCGCTGCCGACGAGCACGCCGCCCGCCGAAGGGGTCACCGACACCACCGCGCCGGGCTGCACACCGGCCCGCCGCAGCGTGTACATCAGCTGCGCGTCGTTCTGGATGGGCTCGCCGATCCGCCGCACCACCACGCTCGCGCCGGAGAGCCCGCTCTCCAGTTCGCTCAGGCTGACCATGCCCTCGTCCAGGAACGGGTCCGCGCCGTCCTTGTCGCCCAGCTCCTCCAGGCCCGGGATCGGGTTCCCGTACGGCGACTCCGTCGGGTGCCGCAGCAGCTCCAGGACACGGCGCTCGACGGCCTCGCTCATCACGTGCTCCCAGCGGCAGGCCTCCGCGTGCACGTGCTCCCACTCCAGGCCGATCACGTCGACCAGCAGGCACTCGGCGAGCCGGTGCTTGCGCATCACGCGGGTGGCGATACGGCGCCCCTCGGAGGTCAGCTCCAGATGCCGGTCGCCGGCGACGTGCACCAGGCCGTCGCGCTCCATGCGCGCGACGGTCTGGCTCACCGTCGGACCGCTCTGGTCGAGTCGCTCGGCGATTCGGGCGCGCATGGGGACCACGCCTTCCTCCTCCAGCTCCAGGATGGTGCGGAGATACATCTCCGTCGTGTCGATGAGTCCGGACATGCGTGCCCCTCGATGGCTCGTGCGTGGCCCTGGCCTCAATTCTGACGCATCGGACCGACAACCGGCCCCCCGCGGTTGACAGGCGGACGCCGCGCCCACCACGGTTCTCCGCATGACCGATCTGGCCACCACATATTTCGACGCCGCCATCGCACTCCTGCGGCGCGTGAGGGACGAGGAGTCCGAGGGGATCCAGGCGGCCGCCGGCGCCGTCGCGGACGCGGTCGCCGCCGGGGGGCGGGTCTTCGCCTACGGGGCCGGGCACTCCTCGCTCCCCGCCCAGGACGTCGTCTACCGCTCCGGCGGTCTCGCGCTGGTCAACCTGCTCGCGGTGCCCGGAGCGGTCGGGGTGGACGTCGTCCCCGCGACGCTCGGCAGCGCCCTGGAACAGGTCGACGGCCTGGCCGGGGTCGTCCTCGGGACCTCGCCGCTGCGCGCCGGGGACGTCCTGGTGATCGTCTCCCTGTCCGGCCGCAACCCCCTGCCCGTGGAAATGGCGCGGGACGCGCGCTCCATGGGCGTCACGGTCGTCGGCGTGACCTCGGTCGCGTACACGAAGGAGACCCGCTCGCGGCACTCCAGCGGCACGTTCCTGAAGGACCACTGCGACATCGTCATCGACAGCAAGATCGCGCTCGGCGACGCGGAGCTGACCGTCGAGGGCATCCCGGCGCCCTTCGGGCCCGCCTCCACCGTGGTCACCAGCGCCCTGATGCAGGCGGTCGTGGCGACGGCGGCACAGCGGCTCGCGGAGCGCGGGATCACACCTCCGATGCTGCGCTCGGGCAACGTGGACGGCGGCCACGAGTGGAACGCCGCGGTCTTCGACGAGTACCGGGACCGGATCTTCTACCGCCACTGACCGCAGGGCCCCGCGGCTCCCCCGGCAGGCGCTACCGCCCCCGCGGTGCCATGTCCAGGGCCGCGGCCACCCGCAGCGCCACGTCCTCCGCGAAGGCCGCGTCCACGCGGTCGAAGGGGCGCCGCCCCATGCCCCGCAGGAAGGTGAGCGTGCCCAGGGTGCGGCCGCGGCTGCGCAGCACGGCGCACAGCCCGTGCACGGTGCCGTCGGGCCAGCGGCGGGCGGCGGACCAGGCGTCGATCTGGGCCCGGGAGGCGGGCTCGGAGCCCGCGAGGGCGCCGAAGGAGGCGCGGACGGCACCGGTGCGGGCCACCGCCTGGAGCGCGGGATGGCCCTCCCCGTAGCGCACGGGGATGCCGCCGGCGACGGGCAGGCAGGGGCCCGCGCCGCCGGGGGGCGTGGCGGCGGCGCGCACCAGCCGGGTGCCGTCCCCGGTGAGCACGTCGAGCAGCGCGTTCTCCGCGAAGCCCGCGAGCGCGAAGTCCACGTAGCAGGTGGCTGCCTCCATCGGCTCCCGGCACTCGGCGACCGCCCGGGCCGCCCGCTGCAGCTGGTTGGCGCGGAAGCGCAGCACCGCCGCCTCCTGCTCGGCGAGCTTGGCGTCGGTGATGTCGTGGAAGAGCCATCCCACCCCGAGCGGCACCGGCTCCTCCCCCAGCGGCGAGCCGAGCCGCACGAAGCTGCTGCGCCAGCAGCAGCGGGTGCCGCCCTCCTCGCGCAGGCCGACCCACAGTTCGGACGGCGCCGGAGGGGCGCCCTCCGCGAGCACGTGCTGCATCGCGGACTCCAGTTCCTCCACGCCCTGGTCGAGGAAGTCGCCCAGCGGCCGCCCCAGCAGGGCGTCCCGGCTCGTGTGCAGCACGCGGGCGGCGTAGGCGTTGACGACGACCGGGCGCAGGTCCGCGTCGACCAGGACGACACCGGAGGAGGCGTCGTCGAACAGCGCCTCGCTGAGCGCGATCGAGCGCTCCAGGTCGATCTGCGCGTGCACCTCGGAGAACGCGCAGTAGACCCCGGCCGGCCGCCCGTCGGCACCCTGGACGGCGGCGGACTGGGTGCGTACCAGCACCCGGCGGCCGTCCTTGGTCAGCAGGGCGAACTCGTGCACCTGCCGCCCGGCGGCGTCCATCACGGCGAGCAGCCGGGTGCGGACCTCCTCGGCGTCGGCCGTGCGGGCCGCCCAGCCGGCGAAGCCCTTGCGGCCGACGGCCTCCTCGGGCGTCCAGCCCAGGATGCGCACGGCCTCGGAGTTCCAGTGCGTGATCACTCCGTCGCGGTCGAAGGCACAGAGTCCGGCCTCCATGCCGTCGAGGAGCGCGGCGAGCAGCTGCGGCGTCGCATCGAATGACTGCACGTCGGAACATTCAACCCGGATGTGACCCAGGACACAGCCGGTTCGCCGAAATCGGTGCGCACCGGCGGCGGGTGCATTAAAGGGGGACGCAATAAATGGGTTGTGGCGGGGCGGACCCGTTCCTAGAGTGGCGAGCACACACGAAGGGAGGTGGTCCGGAGAATGAGTTCCCATCGGACGCGTGAGGTGGCTGCGGGCTAGCACCGCGCTCCTCGCCTGCGCGCGATGCGCGACGCGGGCCAATCCATCGCAGTCACCCGACCCGCGGGCTCGTCGGATACGTCCGGCCGATGCCTGGACGGCCTCCGTCCAGGGAGCAGCCCGCGGGTCGCCTGCGTCTGCGGGCCCGTGGCGGCTACGGCGCCAGGCGCCGCACCGTCCAGCCGCCCTCCGCCGGAGTCCCGCCGTCCGCCTCGTACAGCAGGCGGTCGTGCAGCCGGTTCTCCCGGCCCTGCCAGAACTCCACGGTCCGCGCGACCACCCGGAAGCCGCCCCAGTGCGGGGGCACCGGTACGTCCGCGTCCTCCGGCCAGCGCTCGGCCAGCTCCGCGTACCGGCGCTCCAGCTCCTCCCGCGAGGCGATCGTGCTGGACTGCTCGCTCGCCCAGGCCCCGATGCGGGAGCCGTGCGGCCTGCTGCGGAAGTACGCCTCGGTCTCCTCCCGCGTCACGCGCTCCACCCGGCCGCCGACGATGACCTGCCGGGCGATCGGGTGCCACGGGAAGAGGAGCGAGGCGTACGGCCGCTCGCCGAGCTCGCGGCCCTTCCTGGACCGATAGTTGGTGAAGAAGACGAAGCCGCGGTGGTCGTAGCTCTTGAGCAGGACGGTCCGGGAACCCGGCCGCCCCTCGGCGTCCGCGGTGGACACGACCATGGCGTTGGGCTCGTCGATACCGCCGTTCACGGCGTCGGCGAACCAGCGCGCGAACTGCGTGTACGGGTCGGCGGCCAGCTCGTCCTCGGCCAGTCCGCGGGTGCGGTACTGCTTGCGCATGGCGGCGGGATCGTGATGGAGGTGCTGCACCCGCCACATCTTGCAGTACGGCGGCCGTCCCGCGGCACGGTGTGCCGCGAATTATGTGCCCCACCTCACGCTTCACGCCATCCGTGGGAGGGGACAGACTTACAGGCCGGGTATCCGTCGGCACACAGCGCCGACGGCCGCCCGGGGATATCGTTCGGGCACTCCGTGCCACACCCCTGTGCCACAAGCACCGCCCACGCCGATCGTCGACCGCATCAAGAGGAGCCGCCTGATGTCCGACTTCGTACCCGGACTCGAGGGAGTCGTCGCCTTCGAAACGGAGATCGCCGAACCCGACAAGGAAGGCGGCGCCCTCCGCTACCGCGGCGTGGACATCGAGGACCTCGTGGGCCATGTCTCCTTCGGCAACGTGTGGGGCCTGCTGGTCGACGGCGCCTTCAACCCCGGCCTGCCGCCGGCCGAGCCCTTCCCGATCCCCGTGCACTCCGGCGACATCCGTGTCGACGTGCAGTCGGCGCTCGCGATGCTGGCCCCCGTGTGGGGCCTGAAGCCGCTGCTGGACATCGACGCCGAGCAGGCACGCGAGGACCTGGCGCGGGCCGCGGTGATGGCGCTGTCCTACGTGGCGCAGTCCGCCCGCGGCCAGGGGCTGCCGATGGTGCCGCAGAGCGAGATCGACAAGGCGGAGACCGTCGTCGAGCGCTTCATGATCCGCTGGCGCGGCGAGCCCGACCCCAAGCACGTCAAGGCCGTGGACGCCTACTGGACGTCCGCCGCCGAGCACGGCATGAACGCCTCCACCTTCACCGCCCGGGTCATCGCCTCGACCGGCGCCGACGTGGCCGCCGCCCTGTCGGGCGCGGTGGGCGCGATGTCCGGACCGCTGCACGGCGGCGCGCCCTCGCGGGTGCTGGGCATGATCGAGGAGATCGAGCGCACCGGCGACGCGACGGCGTACGTGAAGCAGGCCCTCGACAAGGGCGAGCGCCTGATGGGCTTCGGCCACCGCGTCTACCGCGCCGAGGACCCCCGCGCGCGGGTGCTGCGGCGCACCGCCCGTGAGCTGGGCGCGCCCCGCTACGAGATCGCCGAGGCGCTGGAGAAGGCCGCGCTGGAGGAGCTGCACGCGCGGCGCCCCGACCGCGTGCTGGCGACGAACGTGGAGTTCTGGGCGGCGATCATGCTGGACTTCGCCGAGGTCCCGGCGCACATGTTCACGTCGATGTTCAGCTGCGCCCGCACCGCCGGCTGGTCGGCGCACATCCTGGAGCAGAAGCGCACCGGCCGCCTGGTGCGCCCGTCTGCCCGCTACGTGGGCCCCGGCCCCCGCGACCCGCGCGAGGTCGAGGGCTACGGCGACATCGCGGACTGACGCGGACAGCGGGACCCTGGGGGCATGAGGCTGTTCGTGGCGGTCATGCCCCCCAGGGCGGCGCTGGCGGAACTCGGCGAGGCGGTGGCCGCGCTGCGCGCCCTGCCGGACGCCGACGGGCTGAGATGGACGGACCCTGCGGGGTGGCACATCACGCTGGCGTTCCTCGGGGAGGTCGGCGAGGACCTGCTGCCCGCGCTCGCCGAGCGCCTGGACCGGGCGGCCAGGCGCCATCAGCCGTACCGCACCGGCCTGGCCGGGGGCGGACGCTTCGGCGACCGCACCTTGTGGGCGGGACTGGACGGGCAGGACGGCCCGGGAGCCGGGGACGGCCTGGAGATGGCCCGTGTCGCGGAGGCCGCCCAGGCTGCGGCCCGCAGGGCCGGCGTCCACTACGAGGACGAGCACAGCCGCTTCCATGCCCATCTGACCCTGGCCCGGCAGCGCGGTCACCGCGGCCGGGTGGGCCTGCGGCCCTTCACGGACGCGCTCGCCGCCTTCCGGGGCACCCCGTGGGAGGCCGACTCCGTCGCCCTCGTGCGGAGCCGTCCGCCCGCACCTGGGGTGCCGGGCGCACAGCCCCGCTACGAGCGACTGCGGACCTGCCCGCTGGGGCACTGAACCGCTGGGGTTAACCTCGTTGTGTGGATCCGAAGACCCGAACCCGAGTGATGACCGCCGCCCTCGCCCTGCTGGTGATCGTGGTGATCGTGGGCGCGCTGATCCGCTGACGACGGGTCGGCGGGCCCGGCAGCCGGCCGGGGCGGCGGGACGGGCCGGAGCCCGGCTCAGGTCTCGGCGTAGACGTTCGCGACGAACTCGGCGATCTGCTCGTCGGTGAGGTGCCGGGCCAGGTCGGCCTCGGTGATCATCCCGATGAGCTTCTTGTTCTCGACGACCGGAAGCCGCTTGATGCGGTGGGTCTCCATCTCGCTCAGCACGTCGTTGACGTCCGCTCCCGCGTCGATCCACCGCGGGGTGCCCTCGCAGAGGTCCCCGCAGGTGACCTTCGACGGATCACGGCCGGCCGCCACGCACTTCACGACGATGTCGCGGTCCGTGATGATGCCCATCATCCGGTCGTCCGGTCCGTGGACGGGAAGCGCTCCGACGTGGAGTTCGCGCATGAGCTGCGCGGCCCGGTCGAGGCTCTCGGTCGCCGGGATCGCACGGGCGCCTGGATGCATGATCTGCTTGGCTGTCGTCATATCCTCATCGTGCGCCCGGCCGGGTGAATCTGCGACCGGACCAGGGCGCTTGCGCCGGACGGGGCGGCCCCGGCACGGACGGTGTCCGTGCCGGGGCCGCCCGCGCCGCGGGGCAGGTCACCAGGCGAAGGCCTCCGGGGAGGGTCCGGTGCCCGGGAAGATGTTCTCCAGGTCGGCCAACAGGTCCTCCGTCAGCTCCAGTTCGACCGCGCGCAGGGCGGAGTCGAGCTGCTCGCGGGTGCGCGGGCCGACGATCGGGCCGGTGACGCCGGGCCGGGTCAGCAGCCAGGCCAGGGCGACGTCGCCGGGCTGCAGGCCCGCCTTGTCGACCAGGTCCTCGTAACTCTGCACCTGGGCGCGCACGGCGGGGTCCTTCAGCGTGTCGGCGCTGCGGCCGGAGGTCGAGCGGGCACCGCCGCCCTCGCGCTCCTTGCGCAGGGCACCGCCGAGCAGGCCGCCGTGCAACGGGGACCAGGGGATGACGCCCAGCCCGTAGGCCTCGGCCGCCGGGACGACCTCCATCTCGGCGCGCCGCTCGGCCAGGTTGTACAGGCACTGCTCGCTGACCAGGCCGAGCGAACCGCGGCGCGCGGCGGCCTCGTTGGCGCGGGTGATGTGCCAGCCGGCGAAGTTCGACGACCCGGCGTAGAGCACCTTGCCCTGCTGCACCAGGACGTCGACGGCCTGCCAGATCTCCTCCCACGGCGTCGCGCGGTCGACGTGGTGGAACTGGTAGAGGTCGATGTGGTCGGTGCCCAGGCGCTTCAGGCTCGCCTCGCACGCGCGGCGGATGTTGAGCGCGGAGAGCTTGTCCTCGTTGGGCCAGGGGGTGCCGTCGGCGCCCATGTTGCCGTACACCTTGGTCGCGAGGACCGTCTTCTCACGGCGGCCGCCGCCCTGGGCGAACCAGGTACCGATGATCTCCTCGGTACGGCCCTTGTTC
The DNA here is from genome assembly GCF_044751185.1 of Streptomyces sp. NPDC088733. NCBI lineage: Bacteria > Bacillati > Actinomycetota > Actinomycetes > Kitasatosporales > Streptomycetaceae > Streptomyces > Streptomyces sp. NPDC088733. The sequence goes on along the minus strand of NZ_JBIVLH010000019.1, from coordinate 126,772 downwards.
TCGCCCCAGCCGTAGACGTTGGCGGTGTCGAAGAAGTTGACGCCCGCGTCGAGCGCGGCGTCCATGATCGCGTGGCTGTCGGCCTCGTCCGTCTGCGGGCCGAAGTTCATCGTTCCCAGTACGAGCCGGCTGACCTTGAGTCCGGTGCGTCCGAGCTGTGTGTACTCCATGGGGCACCACCCAAGCTCTTCGAGTGCGCTCGAATCAAGGGCCGTTCCGAGGGCCCGTCAGACGCCCCGGTACGGCGCCCCGGTTCCCCACGCCTGGTGCATCGCGTCGGCGAAGGCGGCGGCGAGCAAATGCTCCCCGGCGGCGCTGGGATGGGTGCCGTCCCAGGTGTGCCGGTCCAGGTCCCAGCCGGCCGGGCGGGACGCCATCAGCAGGGGCGACGCCGGGGTGCCCAGGTCCGCGACGGCCTTGGCGGCCCGGGTGTTGAACTCCTCGCACTGCGCGGCGAATCCGGGGTCCTGAACGCAGCGGGTGTTGGGGATCACCGGCAACAGCACCGCCGCGACACGGGGGTTGGCGGCCCGCGCCCGTTCGACGAACAGCCGCAGGTTCTCCTCGGTCTGCGCGGGGTCGGTGTAGAAGCCGAGGTCTATCAGCCCGAGGGAGACCAGCAGCACGTCCGCGCCGTGCTCGCGCACCGCGTCCTCGATCAGCGGCGCCATGTGCAGCCAGCCCTCGCCCCAGCCCGCCAGGTGGCGGCGCGCCTCCTCCGGGAAGGCCGGGTCGCCGTAGGCGTGGGAGACCGCGGCGTCGGCCGCCGCGTCGTACAGCGCGGTGCGCGGGCCGACCACCGCGAACGGCTCGCCGAGCGAGCTCAGATGCCGCCACATGCGGTAGCGCCACGTGAGGTCGCCGGCGCTGCCGATGGTCATGGAGTCGCCGACGAACATCCAGGAGGTGCGGGGCGGGCGGGACGCTCGGGACAGCCGTGACATAGACGAGATGATAGGCACTCCGGCCCGGCCCGGGATTGGCCCATCGCACCGCAGCCGAAGTGGCCCTGTCCACTGGGCCGTTGCGCTCCTAGTGTCGTGGCCGTGACGCATTCCGTGGATTTCTGGTTCGACCCGGTCTGTCCCTTCGCCTGGATCACCTCCCGCTGGATCCTGGAGGTCGAGCGGCAGCGCGACCTGGACCTGCGCTTCCGTGTGATGAGCCTGTCCGTGCTCAACGAGGGCCGCGAGGGCCTGCCGGAGCGCTACGAGCGCCTGCTGCGCACCGGCTGGGGCCCCGTGCGGGTCTGCGTCGCCGCCGCGCACCACCACGGACAGGAGGTGCTGCGCGACCTGTACACGGCGCTCGGCACCCGGCTGCACGTCCAGGACCGGCCCGTCTCCGACGCGCTGCTGCGCGAGGCGCTGGCCGAGGCGGGACTGCCGGAGGCGCTCGCGGAGGCGGCGGGGAGCACCGCGTACGACGAGGAACTGCGCAAGAGCCACCACGAGGGCATGGACCCGGTCGGCGAGGAGGTGGGCACCCCCACGATCCACATCGACGGGGTCGCGTTCTTCGGGCCCGTGCTGACCTCCGTGCCGCGCGGCGAGGAGGCCCTGCGGGTCTTCGAGGGGGTGCGGCTGCTGGCCGGGTACCCCGCGTTCTTCGAACTGAAGCGCAGCCGTACCGCTGCACCGGACTTCGGCTGAGCCGCTCACCTGGCAGGCTGGGCGCATGCGCATGCGTCCTCTGTTCGCCGCCGCCGCGGCCTCCGCACTCGTCACGGTCCCGCTCCTCGGCCTTCCCGGCCTCGCCGGCAGCGCGGCGGCGGCCGACAGCGACGGCGAGTCCCTGGCCTTCACGATGACGGACCCGCGGATCACCGAGTCGAGCGGCCTGGCCGCCAGCCGGCTGCACAAAGGGGTCTACTGGACGCACAACGACAGCTCCGACGGCCCGTACGTCTACGCCGTGGACTCCGCGACCGGGAAGACCGTCGCGACCGTCACCATGCGCGGGGTCGGCCGTCCGCGCGACGTCGAGGCGATCTCCATCGGACCGGACGGCGACATCTACGTCGGCGACATCGGGGACAACCTCGGCGGCAGCTGGCCGTACGTGTGGATCTACCGCTTCCCGGAGCCGAAGCGCCTGGCCGACCAGACGGTGAAGGCCACCCAGTACGTCGTGAAGTACGACGCCGGGCCGCGCAACGCCGAGGCGATGATGGTCGACCCGCGCACCGGCCGGGTCTGGATCGCGAGCAAGAACGAGGACGGCGGCGCGCTCTACGAGGGTCCGGCCCGGCTGAGCTCCTCCGGCACGAACGTCTTCCGGCGGACCGCCGACATCCCGCTGTGGATCACCGACGGCGCCTTCTCCCCCGACGGCAGCCGCCTGGTGCTGCGCGGCTACTTCGGCGCCCTCATGTACCGCTGGTCCGACGGCACCCCGCACCGCATCGACCAGATGCACGTGCCGCTGCAGCGGCAGGGCGAGTCGGTGACCTTCACCACCGACGGGCGCGACCTGATGTACGGCAGCGAGGGCGAGGACAGCGAGGTCTACCGCGTCCCGTTGACGGGGGACGACCGCCCGGACGACGTCAGCAAGGCCGGCGCCTCCCCGTCCGGCTCGTCGTCCGGCTCCGGCAACGGGGCGCAGGCGGCGGGCGACGGCTCGGACGGCGTCGGGCCGCGCTCGATGGGGCAGTTCGCGGTCGGCGCCCTGACCATCGCCGCACTGGCCGCGGTCGTCGTGGCGGGCCGCCGGCTGCTGCGCCGGGGCCGCCGCCCGTCCTGAACGCGCGGAAGCCGGTGGGCGCGGCGCCCACCGGCTTCGCGTACCGCTGGGGTCAGAGCCGCTCGGCGACGTAGTCGACGCAGGCGGTCAGCGCCTCCACGTCGGCCGGGTCGACGGCCGGGAACATCGCGACGCGCAGCTGGTTGCGGCCGAGCTTGCGGTACGGCTCGGTGTCGACGATGCCGTTGGCGCGCAGCACCTTGGCGATGGCGGCGGCGTCGATGCCGTCGGCGAAGTCGACGGTGCCGACGACCTGGGAGCGCTTGGCCGGGTCGGAGACGAACGGCGTGGCGTGCTCGGACTTCTCGGCCCAGGTGTACAGGCGCGAGGAGGAGTCGGCCGTGCGGGAGACGGCCCACTCCAGGCCGCCCTGGCCGTTGATCCACTCCAGCTGCTCGTTCAGCAGGAAGAGGGTGGCCAGCGCGGGGGTGTTGTACGTCTGGTTCTTCTTCGAGTTGTCGATCGCGGTCGGCAGGTCGAAGAACGCCGGGATGTGGCGGCCGGAGGCGGCGATCCGCTCGACGCGCTCCAGCGCGGCCGGCGAGAACAGCGCGAGCCACAGGCCGCCGTCGGCGGCGAAGGACTTCTGCGGGGCGAAGTAGTAGACGTCGGTCTCGGTGACGTCCACGGGCAGGCCGCCCGCGCCGGAGGTGGCGTCCACCAGGACCAGCGCGCCCTCGTCGGCGCCCGCGACGCGCCGCAGCGGCATCGCGACACCGGTGGAGGTCTCGTTGTGGGTGAGGGCGTAGACGTCGACACCGGCCTCGGCGGCCGCGTCCGGGTGGGAGCCCGGGTCGGCGGCGATCACGGTCGGCTCGTCCAGCCAGGGCGCGAGCTTGGCGGCCTTGGCGAACTTCGAGGAGAACTCGCCGAAGCTGAGGTGCTGGGACTTCCGCTCGATCAGTCCGTGCGTGGCGATGTCCCAGAACGCGGTGGAACCGCCGTTGCCGAGCACCACCTCGTAGCCCTCGGGGAGGGAGAACAGCTGCCTGATGCCGTCGCGCACCTGGCCGACCAGGTTCTTCACCGGAGCCTGCCGGTGAGAGGTGCCCAGCAGCGAGGTGCCGGTCGCGGCCAGCGCGTCGAGCGCCTCCGGCCGCACCTTGGAGGGGCCCGAACCGAAACGTCCGTCGGCGGGCTTGATGTCAGCGGGGATCTGGATCTCGGCCACGTTCGCAGCGTAGTGCGTTACGGCGTGGTTTCGGGGAGTAGTCCACGCGGTGAGACATGCGCGGCGGTGGGGCAGGCTGGGGGCATGACGGAGGATCTGCGCCGGGCGCTGGAGCGGGCCGTACGGGGCGAGGTCGCCTGCGACCCGCAGAGCCGGGCGCTGGTCACGATGGACGCGTCCAACTACCGGCGTGTCCCGCTGGCCGTGGTGGCGCCGCGGGACGCGGAGGACGTGGCGGCGGCGCTCGCGGTGTGCCGGGAGCACGGGGTGCCGGTGGTCCCGCGCGGCGGCGGCACGTCGATCGCGGGACAGGCGACGGGGACGGGGGTCGTCCTCGACTTCACCCGGCACATGCACCGGATCGTGTCACTGGACCCGCACGCGTTGACGGCCCGCGTGCAGCCCGGTGTCGTCCTGGACGACCTGCGGCGCGCCGCCGCCGACCACGGACTGACCTTCGGCCCCGACCCGTCCACGCACGCCCGCTGCACCCTCGGCGGCATGATCGGCAACAACGCCTGCGGCACGCACTCGGTCGCCTGGGGCACCACCGCGGACAACGTGCGCGGACTGGAGGCGCTCACCTACGGAGGCGACCCGCTGCGCACCCGCGACCCGGTCCGGGCGGACGTGCGGGCCTTCGCCGACGCGCATCTGGCACTGCTGCGCACCGGGTACCCGCAGGACCTGCCGCGCCGCATCTCCGGCTACGCCCTGGACGCGCTGCTGCCCGAGCGGGGCCGCGACCTGGCCCGCGCCCTGACCGGCAGCGAGGGCACACTCGCGGTCGTCACCGAGGCGGAGGTGCGGCTGGTGCCGGCGCCGCCGGTGCGGGTGCTCCTCGTCCTCGGCTACCCGGACGAGGGCGCCGCCGCCGACGCGGCCCCGGCGCTGCTGCCGTACGGCCCGCTGACCGTCGAGGGAATGGCCGCCGACCTGGTCGGCGGCCCCACGGGCGGCCGGAACGAGCTGCTGCCCGAGGGCGCGGCCTGGCTCTTCGTGGAGATGCCGGGCGTCGGCGAGGCCAACGCGCTGCGCCGGCTGGCGGGCGCCGACGGCGCCCTGGCCTCCGCGGTCATCACCGATCCCGCCGCGCAACGCGCCCTGTGGCGGCTGCGGGAGGACGCGGCCGGCACGGCGACGCGCATCAGGACCGGGCCGGACGAGAGCACCGAGGCGTGGCCCGGATGGGAGGACTGCGCCGTACCACCCGCCCGGCTGGGCGCCTACCTGCGGGACTTCCGCGCCCTGCTGGCCTCGCACGGGCTGCGCGGCGCCCCGTACGGGCACTTCGGCGACGGCTGCATCCACGTGCGCATCGACTTCGACCTGGTGCGCGACGCGGGCGTGGCGCGGTTCCGCCGTTTCTCGGAGGACGTGGCCGGCCTGGTGGTGGCGCACGGCGGCTCGCTGTCCGGCGAGCACGGGGACGGCAAGGCGCGCGCGGAGCTGCTGCCGCGCATGTACGGGCCCGAACTGGTCGGCCTGTTCGGCCGGTTCAAGGACCTGCTCGACCCGGCGGGCGGCCTCAACCCCGGCATGCTGGTGCGGCCGGAACCGCTGGACACCGGCCTGCGGTTCGCCGTGCTGCCCAAGGAGCCCGTCGAGGTGGCCTTCGGATATCCGCACGACGGCGGGGACTTCGCCACGGCCGTGCGCCGCTGCGTCGGCGTCGCCAAGTGCCGAGAGGCCGAACCGCCGCAGGGCGCGGGCGTGATGTGCCCCTCGTTCCGCGCGACGGGCGAGGAACGGCACTCCACCCGGGGCCGGGCCCGCCTGCTGCACGAGATGCTGGCGGGCGAGGTCGTCACGGACGGCTGGCGCTCACCGGAGGTCCTGGACGCGCTGGACCTGTGCCGGTCCTGCAAGGGCTGCCGCAGCGACTGCCCGGTGGGCGTCGACATGGCCACGTACAAGGCCGAGTTCCTGCACCACCACTACCGGCGGCGCCTGCGGCCCGCCGCCCACTACGCGCTGGGGCGCCTGCCGGTGTGGCTGCGCGCGGCCGGCCCCTTCGCGGGCACGCTCAACGCGCTGGCCGGGGTACGCCCGCTGGCGGCGCTGGCCCGGCGGGCGGCCGGCATCGCGCCGGAGCGGGCACTGCCGCGGCTGGCCGAGGAGTCCTTCACCCGCTGGTGGCGGCGGACGCACCGGCCACCGGGCCCCCCGGCCGCGGGAGATCTTCTCCTGTGGCCGGACACCTTCACCGACCGCCTGTCCCCCGCGACCGGCCGGGCCGCGGTGCGCGTCCTGGAAGCCGCGGGGCTCCGGCCGGTCCTGCCCCCGCGGGCCGTCTGCTGCGGCCTGACCTGGGTCTCCACCGGCCAGCTCGACCAGGCCCGTGCCGTCATGCGGCGCACGGTGGACCGGTTGCGGCCGGTCCTCGGCGCCGGGCTGCCGGTGGTGGTGCTGGAGCCCAGCTGCGCGGCCGCGCTCCGCACCGACCTGCCCGAACTGCTCGGCACGGACGACGCCCGCGCGCTGGCCTCCTCCGTGCGCACCTTCGCCGAGGCCCTGGAGGAGTTCGCCCCCGGCTGGGCCCCGCCCCGGCTCGCAGCGCCCGTCGCCGGTCAGACGCACTGCCACCAGCACGCCGTCCTCGGCGACGGCCCCGACCGCCGGCTGCGGGCCCGCGCCGGCCTCACCGGGGAACTCTCCGCCGGCTGCTGCGGTCTCGCGGGCAACTTCGGCTTCGAGCGCGGCCATTACGACCTCTCCGTCGCCTGCGCCGAGGAGCAGCTGCTGCCCGCGCTGCGCGCCGCCCGCCCCGGCACCGCCGTCCTCGCCGACGGCTACTCCTGCCGCACCCAGATCGCCCAGCTCGCGGGCGTACCCGCCCGGCACCTCGCGGAGGTGCTGGCCGACGGGCTGTGACGGCGGGGCGCGAGCTCAGAACTCCGTGGTGTCCAGGTCCAGACCGAAGGGCTCGGGAAGACGCAGCGGTGTGCCGAAGGGATGCGGACCGTCCACCACCTGGTAGCCGAGCTCTCCCGGCTCCGCGTACAAGGTGCAACTGCGCTCCTGCCGGTCGACAAGGAGGTACAGCGGGGCGCCGTACTCGGCGTACCGGCGGCGTTCGACGATCCGGTCGGTGTCGCCGTTGGACTCCGAGGTGACCTCCACGACCAGCAGGGTCTGATCGGGCAGCAGTGCCCGCGCTCCCTTGGCGAGTTCACGGGGCACCACGGTCAGATCCGGTACGTACCAGTTGTTCGACCCGGGAAGATCGAGATTGCCCGAACCCGCGATGCACCCGAGCACGCGAAGGGCCGGCCGAATCTGCTCCCGGACCCTGTCCGCGACGTCTTCGTGGTCCCAGGTCGGCGGCACTTGATCGATCACCCCCTCGACCAGCTGCACCCGGTCCCCCCGCATGTGCTGGATCGCGAACTTCAGTGCGGTCTCCGGGTCGTCGGCGACGTAGGAGTGCCCTGCGGGGCCCGAGTGGGGCTGAGAGCTCATCGGTCCTCCAGGGGCCGCACGTACGACTGACGACAGCTCCGATTCTCACGCAGCCGCCGCCCTCCCGTCGCGCCCCGATCGCACATTCACTCGAAACGATGAAGCCGCGCCCGTCGCCGCCGGCCCCCGGTCACGGCACCAGCACGAGCCTGCCCCGCAGGCCCCCCTCCGCGAGGCGCGCGTGCGCCTTGGCCGCCTCCTCCAGGGGGTAGGTGTCGGCCACCCGGGTGGTGAGCACGCCCCGGTCCACGAGCGCCGCCAGCTCCGCGAGGCGGGCGCCGTCCGGGCGGACCTGGACGGCGGCGACACGGACGCCGCGTTCGGCGGCGGGGATCGCGTCGGGCCGGGTGGTGACGTAGGCGCCGCCGTCGCGGACGGCGGCCAGGGCGGGACCGCCGAGCGCCGCCGCGTCGAGCGCCGCGTCGACCCGGACGCCGTCCAGGGACGACACGGCCTCGTCCGCCCCCAGCTCCCTCAGCAGCGGCGCGTCGCCGCCGCGGGCCAGGGCGACGACGCGCAGCCCCGCGTGGTGGGCCAGCTGCACGGCGAAGCCCCCGACCGCGCCCGCGGCGCCGGTGACCAGCAGGCGGTCGCCCGGCCGGGCGCCGAGCAGGCCGAGCGCCTGGTCGGCGGTGGGGGCGTTGACCGGGACGGTGGCGGCGTGGACGAGGTCGACGGACGAGGGGGCCGCGGCGACGGCCTCCGCGTCGAGCACGACGTACTCGGCGTGGGCCTTGAGCCGGCCCGACCCGCTCACCAGACCCACGACGGCCGCGCCCTCCGCGAAGCCGGGGACCCCGGCGCCGAGCGCGTCGACCGTCCCGGCGACGTCCCAGCCCAGGCCGAGGAACTCGCCGGGCCCCAGTTCCCGGGGCCCGAACAGTCCGGCCCGGGTGGCGAGATCGGCGGGATTGAGACCGGCCGCGGCGACCCGGATCCGGACCTGGCCCGGTCCCGGCTCGGGCAGCGGCGCCTCGACGACCTCCAGCACCTCGGGCCCGCCGAATCCCCTGATCACAACAGCGCGCATGGCGGAAACTCCCTGTTCTCAACGGTGTGCGGCGGCTGATCCCGCCCACCGCAAACCTAGGGAGAGCTACTCTCTTCTGGTAAGTACGTACCCGGAAGTGCGTACCGTACCCGGAAGTCCGGAGGGAGCCCCATGGCGACGACCACCGCGGCCCAGCGGCGCGAGGAGGCCCGCGCGGTCTACAACGCGTTCATGAAGGGCTGCCCGACGAACGAGCTGCTCGCCCGGATCAGCGACAAATGGGCCGGCCTGCTGCTCTCCGCGCTGGAGGCCGGCCCGCAGCGGTACAGCGACCTCGGCCGCCGCATCCCAGGCGTCAGCCAGAAGATGCTCACGCAGACCCTGCGCACACTGGAGCGCGACGGCCTGGTCTCGCGGACCGTCACACCGTCCGTCCCCGTCCGGGTCGACTACGCCCTCACCCCGCTGGGCGCGAGCCTCGCCCTGCTGTTCTCCGCCGTGAAGAACTGGGCGGAGGAGCACATCGAGGAGGTCTTCGAGGCCCGCGACCGCTACGACGCCGGGACGCCCGCGTCCTGAGCGGGCCGTCCCGGCACCCACCGGACCGGGCACGGGGCCGGCTCCTGCGCCGGTCCCGGTGCGGGTCGACCACGCCCTCGCCCCGCTGGGCGCGAGCCTGGCCCCGCGATCGCCACGACGCCGGGACAGCCGCGTCCGTCGACCGCGGCCCTGGCGCCGGCCGCCGCGGCGCCCACCGGACCGGGAGGGCCGGCGACGGTCCGCGTCGCAAGCCTGCCGACCACCTGTCGCTCTGGAGGGCGTCATCGGCGCGCCGGACGCGACCCGGTCGGCCGCGCCGAGGGCGCCGCCGCCCCGGGCACGGGGCCGACCGCTGGTGCGGGCCGAGCCGATGCGGCGGGCCCGCGCCGCGCTCAGGCGGTCACCGACTCCCTCGGTACCAGCTCGATCAGCTTGTGGTCCTTGCCCCGGTGCAGGTCGATCCTGAGCCGGAGGCCGCCCAGCCGGGCGAGGAACACGCCCACGGAGACGGCCGCCAGCGCCGCGACCAGGCCGCCCGCGAGGAAACCGGTCCTGGCGCCGAACTCGTCGGTCACCCATCCGACGAGCGGGCCGCCGAGCGGGGTGCCGCCGACGAAGACCATCATGAACAGGCTCATGACGCGACCGCGCATGACCGGGTCCGTCGCGAGCTGCACGCTGGCGTTCGCGGTGGTGTTGAACGTCAGCCCGAACATGCCGATCGGCAGCATGAGCACCAGGAACACCCAGTACGTGGGCGACAGCGCGGCCACCATCTCCAGCGCGCCGAAGCCGAACGCGGCCCCCACCAGCAGCCGCAGCCGTGTGCTGCCGCGCCGGGCGGCCAGCAGCGCGCCGATGACGGAGCCGACCGCGAGCACGGAGTTGAACAGGCCGTACATCCCCGCGTCGCCGTGGAAGACGTGGTCGGCGAAGGCGGTCAGCCAGATCGGGAAGTTGTAGGCGAAGGTGCCGATGAAGCCGACCAGGACGATGGGCCAGATCAGTTCGGGCCGGCCGGCCACGTAGCGCAGGCCCTCGCGCAGCTGGCCCTTGCCGCGCGGGGCGGTGGGGACGGCGTACAGGTCGGAGACGCGCATCAGCAGCAGCCCGGCCAGCGGCGCCAGGAAGGACAGGCCGTTGAAGAGGAAGGCCCATCCGCTGCCGACCGCCGTGATCAGCACACCGGCGACGGCGGGGCCGATGAGCCGGGCGCTCTGGAAGTTCGCGGAGTTCAGCGAGACGGCGTTGCGCACGTCGGCCGGTCCGACCATCTCCACCACGAAGGCCTGCCGCGTCGGGTTGTCGACCACGGTGACCATGCCGACGCCGAACGCGATCGCGTAGACGTGCCACACCTGCACCGTGCCGGAGAGCGTGAGCGCCGCCAGCAGCAGGCCGAGCGCGCCCATGGTGATCTGGGTGCCCAGCAGGATCCGGCGCTTGGGGTAGCGGTCGGCGATCACGCCGCCGTAGAGCCCGAAGAGCAGCATCGGCAGGAACTGCAGCGCGGTGGTGATGCCGACCGCGAAGGAGGAGCCGGTCAGGCTCAGTACGAGCCAGTCCTGCGCGATGCGGGACATCCATGTCCCGGTGTTGGAGATCAGCGCGCCCGAGGCGAAGAGCCGGTAGTTGCGGTTGCGCAGCGAGCTGAAGGTGCCCCCGCGGGCGGGGGCGGGCGGCCCTGCGACGCGGGACGCCTCCGCGGCGCCCGCGGCGGTGTCGGCGCCCGCCGGGTTCGCCAGGTCGGCGGGGTCGGCGGCGCCGGCAGCGGCATCGTGAGCTGCCTGGCCGGGGGGTCCGGCGGAATCGATGGACCCGCCCTCGTCGGGCGCGGGACCGGGGGTGGTCGGTTCGGGTGCGGCGTCAGATGCGGCTGCCGAACTCAATCGGGTTTCGCCTCCTCATCGAGGGCTGATGTCGGAGTGGGCGAGCTTCTCCAGGACGGGCGCCGCGGCGCGGAGCGCGGCGCGCTCGTCGTCGTCCAGCCCCTCGATGAGCTGCGCGAGGAAGGCGTTCCTTTTGGCCCGGCTCTCCTCGAGCATCGCTTCGGCAGCCTCGGTCTGCCGGACGACGACCTGGCGGCGGTCGTCCGGGTGGGGGTCCCGGTGGACCAGGCCCTTGGACTCGAGCATGGCGACGATGCGGGTCATCGACGGCGGCTGGACGTGCTCCTTGCGGGCCAGCTCACCGGGTGTGGCGGAGCCGCAGCGGGCCAGGGTGGCCAGCACCGCCATCTCCGTGGGGCTCAGCGACTCGTCGACTCTCTGGTGGCGGAGACGACGGGACAGCCGCATCACGGCGCCGCGCAGCGTGTTCACCGCTGTGCGGTCGTCCTCGGACAGTTCACTCACGTTACTTAGCCTAGCTCATTACTTATGCTAAAGAAAGTCAGGCCTCCCGCGCCAAACGCATTCGTGAGCGAACTCACCCATCCGGGTGAGTTCCGCCCTGAAATCGACGCACGCACGACCGATCGGCGCGGACCCTGGCCCCATGGCTTCGAGAGTGCTCAGCATGCGCATAGACGGGGACTTGCTGGACCGTCTCCAGGCTCACGCCGCGAAACGCGGAATGAGCGTCCAGGACTACATAGTCCGGACGCTCATTCGCGACGACTTCGACGAACGCCTCAAGGCCTCCGTCGACGAGACCGAGCAGTTCTACGCCGACGGCTACGCCAGCCCCAGCGCCGGCATCAGGTAGTAGAAGACGAAGACACCCGCCACCACGTACAGCGCCGCCGGCACCTCGCGGCCGCGCCCCGTCGCCAGCCGCAGCAGGCAGAAGGTGATGAACCCGATGCCGATGCCGTTGGTGATCGAGTAGGTGAAGGGCATCAGCAGCATGGTCAGGAACGCCGGGACGGCGATCGTGAAGTCGCTCCAGTCGATGTCCCGGACCGCGCCCGCCATGATCAGGAAGCCCACCGCCACCAGCGCGGGAGTCGCCGCCTGGGCGGGGACCATGGTGGCCAGCGGGGTGAGGAACAGCGCCACCACGAAGAGCAGACCGGTGACGACCGACGCGAGCCCGGTGCGCGCGCCCTCGCCGGCACCCGCGGTGGACTCCGCGTAGCAGGTGTTGGCCGAGCAGGACGTCAGACCGCCGGCCGCGGTCGCGATGCCGTCGACCATCAGCACCTTGCTCATCCCGGGCAGGTCGCCCTTCTCGTCCAGCAGGTGCGCCTCGTCGCTCACGCCGAGGATGGTGCCCATCGCGTCGAAGAAGCAGCTCAGCAGCACGGTGAAGACGAAGAGCAGACCGGTGACGACGCCGACCTCGCCGAAGCCGCCGAACAGGCTCACCTTGCCCAGCAGCCCGAAGTCGGGGGTGGAGACCGGGTTGCCCGGCCAGTGCGGCACCGTCAGGCCCCACGCGCCCGGCGTGATGTGCGCGACGGCGTCCACGACCAGCGCGAGCACGGTCATCGCCACGATGCTGATGAGGATCGCGCCGGGGACCTTGCGGGCGAGCAGGGCCAGGGTGACCAGCACGCCGAGGATGAAGATCAGCACCGGCCAGCCGAGCAGATGCCCGTTGCCGCCGAGCTGGAGGGGCACGGTGGTGTGCGCGGCGTCCGGGATGCGGGAGACGAAACCGGAGTCGACCAGGCCGATCAGCACGATGAACAGGCCGATGCCGATGGCGATCGCCTTGCGCAGCCCCAGCGGGACCGCGCTCATGACCCGCTCGCGCAGGCCGGTGGCGACCAGCACCATGATCGCCAGGCCCGCGAGGACGACCATGCCCATCGCGTCCGGCCAGCTCATCCGGGGCGCGAGCTGGAGCGCGACGATGGTGTTCACACCGAGGCCGGCCGCGAGCGCGATCGGCACGTTGCCGATGACGCCCATCAGCAGGGTGGTGAACGCGGCGGTCAGGACGGTGGCCGTGACGAGCTGGCCGTTGTCGAGGTGGTGGCCGTACTTGTCCACGCCCGAGCTGAGGATGATCGGGTTCAGGACGATGATGTAGGCCATCGCGAAGAAGGTGGCCAGTCCGCCGCGGATCTCGCGGGGGATCGTGGACCCCCGCTCGGAGATCCGGAAGAACCGGTCGAGCGCGCCGGGGGCGGTCGCCGGGGGCGGGGTCGGGGAGCTGGACACGACCTTTGCGGTGGTCGACGGCGACATGCGGGTCCTTGCGTGGGGGGATCGGGCCGGATTGATCGGGCTTACTTGGATGTTCCTACGAATGATTCACGTCATGCGTGGATGGTTTCAGTATGAACATATGAACGGCTTCCAGGCTATCTCCGCGCGTAGACCCCCTGGCGGGCATGGGTAGGCTGTGCGGTATGAGCAGCAGCGAGCCCGGCACCCACCACCGCACCGCGGGCACAGACGGCACGGACGGCACCAACCGGCCGGCCACGGGCACGAAGGCACCCTTGCGCGAGGCACCGGCGCCGCTGGAGGCCAACGACGTGGCGACCGTCACCGTCGGCACCGTCGTCTGGTTCGCGCTGTTCCTCCTGCAACTGCCCTTCTACGGCTGGTACGCCGACCACGGGCACGCCTGGATCATCTGGACCTGCCTGGCCGGCGGCGGTCTCGGCCTGATCGGCCTCTGGTACGTCCGCGCCCGCCGGGACGCCATCGCCCGGGCCCGGGCCGCCGGACAGACCGGCGAGCCGGAGCACGCCGAGCACGCCTGACCTCCTCCCCCGGGAGGACGACGGCCCCGGAGACCTCCCGGGGACGCACCGCCCCGCGACGCGTCCCCGGCGATCCGCACGTACCGTCGAACCCATGACGGACCGCACGGGAACAGAGGCACGGGACTCCGCGAACGCCCTGCCGCGGGCACTGCGGGGGCTGACGGGTGCCGAGGTCGCGGAACGGGTGGCACGGGGCGAGGTCAACGACGTCCCCGTGACGTCCTCGCGCTCGCTGGCCGAAATCGTGCGGTCGAACATCTTCACCCGCTTCAACGCCATCATCGGCGTGCTCTTCCTGATCATCCTGGTGGTCGGCCCCATCCAGGACGGGCTGTTCGGCTTCGTGATCATCGCCAACACCGGCATCGGGATCTTCCAGGAGTGGCGCGCCAAGAAGACCCTCGACGGCCTCGCCGTCATCGGCGAGGCCAAACCGGTGGTCCGCCGGGACGGCGTCCCGACACGCGTCCCCACCTCGGGGATCGTGCTCGGTGATCTGGTGGAGCTCGGACCCGGCGACAAGGTGGTGGTCGACGGCGAGGTCGCCGAGGCCGACAACCTGGAGGTCGACGAGTCCCTGCTCACCGGGGAGGCCGACCCCGTGGTCAAGCACCCCGGCGACCCGGTGATGTCCGGCAGCTTCGTCGTCGCCGGCGGCGGCGCCTTCACCGCCACCAAGGTCGGCCGTGAGGCGTACGCCGCGCAACTGGCCGAGGAGGCCAGCCGCTTCACCCTCGTCCACTCCGAACTGCGCAGCGGCATCAGCCGGATCCTCAAGTACGTGACCTGGATGATGGTCCCGACCGCGATCGGCCTCATCGTCAGCCAGCTCGTGCTGGAGACCAGCGACTGGCGCGAGGCCGTCCGCCGCATGGTCGGCGGCATCGTGCCGATGGTGCCCGAGGGACTGGTGCTGCTGACCTCGGTGGCCTTCGCGATCGGTGTGGTCCGGCTGGGCCGCAAGCAGTGCCTGGTGCAGGAACTGCCCGCGATCGAGGGACTCGCCCGGGTCGACGTGGTGTGCCTGGACAAGACCGGCACGCTCACCGAGGGCGGCATGGACGTCTCCGCGCTGCGCCTGCTGGACGGCCTGCCCGAGCCGTACGTACGGCAGGTGCTGGGCGCCGTCAGCGCCTCCGACCCGCGGCCCAACCCCACGCTCGCGGCGGTCGCCGAGGCCTACCCCGCCCCCGGTGACGGCTGGCACGTCACGGAGGCACTGCCGTTCTCCTCCGCCCGCAAGTACAGCGGCGCCGCCTTCACCGAGCCCGACGGCGACAGCAGCACCTGGCTGCTCGGCGCCCCCGACGTGCTGCTCCCCGGCGGCGACCGCGCCCTCGCCGAGATCGACGACCTCAACGCCCAGGGGCTGCGCGTCCTGCTGCTCGCCCGCGCCCGCAAGGGGCTGGCCGACCCCGCGGTCACCGCCTCGGTGACCCCCGCCGCGCTCGTGGTGCTGGAGCAGCGGCTGCGCCCCGACGCGGGGGACACACTGCGCTACTTCGCCGAGCAGGACGTGCAGGCCAAGGTCATCTCGGGCGACAACGCGGTCTCGGTCGGCGCGGTCGCCGGCAAGCTGGGCCTGCCCGGCGCGCACGCCCCGGTGGACGCCCGCCGGCTGCCGGCCGACCGCGGCGAGATGGCGGCCGTCCTCGACCGCGGCACGGTCTTCGGGCGCGTCACGCCGCAGCAGAAGCGGGACATGGTGGGCGCGCTCCAGTCACGCGGCCACAACGTCGCGATGACCGGCGACGGGGTCAACGACGTGCTCGCGCTCAAGGACGCCGACATCGGCGTCGCCATGGGCTCCGGCTCCGAGGCCACCCGGGCCGTCGCGCAGATCGTCCTGCTGAACAACAGCTTCGCGACCCTGCCCTCGGTCGTCGCCGAGGGCCGCCGCGTCATCGGGAACATCACGCGCGTCGCGACGCTCTTCCTCACCAAGACGGTGTACTCGGTGCTGCTCGCCCTGCTGGTGGTCATCTGGCACGCGCCGTACCCGTTCCTGCCCCGGCATCTGACGCTGCTGTCCACCCTCACCATCGGGGTGCCCGCCTTCTTCCTGGCCCTGGCCCCCAACAAGGAGCGGGCCAAGCCGCAGTTCGTGCGGCGGGTGATGCGGTACTCGCTGCCGGCCGGGGTGATCGCGGGTGTCGCCACCTTCGTGACGTACCTGCTCGCCCGCCACCACTACCAGGGGCCCGACACGCTCCCCGCCGAGACCAGCGCGGCCACGCTGACGCTCTTCCTCATCGCCATGTGGGTGCTGGCGATCGTCGCCCGCCCCTACACCTGGTGGCGGATCGTGCTGGTGCTCGCCATGGGAGCGGCCTTCCTGGTCGTCCTGGCCGTCCCCTGGCTCCAGGACTTCTTCGCCCTCCGCCTCGTCGGCACCCAGGCCCCCTGGACCGCCGTCGCCGTGGCGGTCGCGGCGTCGGCGGTCCTGGAAGTGGTGTGGCGCCGGGTGTCCCGGACGGACGACGCCTGAGGCACCCGGCGCCGTGACGTCACTTCACGTCGACGTAGTCCGCGGAGGCGAAGGACGAGCCGGTCGTGGACGAGCCGGCGTAGGCGTAGCGCCAGTAGCCGTCCGCGGCCGCCTTGACCGTGGTCCTCAGCGCGCCCGTGCTGCTCGCCGTGATGGTCCGGACGTTGACGAAGTTCGGCGTGCCCGCCTTGCGGAACTGGAGCACGACCTTCTGCTTGCCGTAGCCCGCGTACTTGTGGGTCTGCCAGTTCGCGAGGGTCAGGGCACCGGTGACGGTGAGGGTCTTGCCCTTCTTCACCGGCTCGGGCGCGGCGTTGACCGTCAGGTGGGAGGCGCGCACCACCTTGAAGGTCTTGGCCGGGTCCTTCTGGATGTAGTGGCCGTTGTTCAGGCCGTTCGCGTAGGCCCACATCTTCCAGGTGCCGGCCAGGGCGTTCTTGCCCGGGTCGACGATGTCGGTCAGCACGCAGGTGTAGGTGGCCGCGGTGTGCTTGCCGCAGATGGGCAGGATCGTCGCGCCGCCGTCGTGGTGGTTGACGTCCGCGCCGTGGTAGAGGATGCCGCCGGCGTCGCTGATGCCGTCGGGGTCGGAGGCGGTCAACCGCACCGTGACCCAGGCCCGGCCGTTGGCGCCGAGGACGATGGGCTTGCCGTTGTTGATCACCAGGTTGGTGATCTTGGTGTTTCCGAAGACGATGTCCTTCGGAGCCGTCGTGGCGGCCTGCGCGGCCGGCACCGCGAGCGCCGACAGAGCCAGGACGCCGCTCACGGCGATCGCGGTGGTACGAGTACGCGTGTGCATGATTACCCCCACATCGATACGGTCCCGCCGCGAGTCCCCCTGGCGGGTGACGTTGCCGTCGTGAGAACCACTGTGCACGCGCTTTCCGGCCGCGCCGAGGGTTACCGCCCGTACGCCGCCCGTTCGTCGACCCGCTGTTGCAGGACGCCGACATCGTCACCGGAACCGTCGCGCGGCGGCACCCGCCGTTCATGTACGGCGGGTGCCGCGCGCCCCCCGGACACACGGCAGCCGGACCCCGCGGCGCGGGGTCCGGCTGCCGTGGTGCGTGGTGCGGTGCCTACTTGACGTCGACGTAGTCCGCGGCCGCGGAGACCGCGACGGTGGTGGTGTTGCCGGTGTAGACGTAGCGCCAGTAGCCGTCCGCGGCAGCCTTGACCGTGGTCTTCAGCGCGCCCGTGCTGCTCGTCGTGACGGTCTTGACGTTCACGAAGTTCGTCGTGCCCGCCTTGCGGAACTGGAGCGTCGCCTTCTGGCCGGCGAAGGCGGCGTACTTGGCCGTCTTCCAGTCGGCGCGGGTCAGCGAGCCGGTGACCGTGAGGGTCGCGCCCTTCTTGACCGGCTCCGGCGCGGCGTTGACCGTCAGCCTCGTGGCGCGCAGCACCTTGGTGGTGGCGACCTTGTCCTTGGTGACGACGCCCTTGCCGGTGTTCAGGTCGGCGTCCTTCGGGATCACCACGCCGTAGGCGTACCAGGTGCCGCCCGCGGCGTTGTCGCCGATGTTGCTCTTGGCGTTGACCTTGAAGGTGACGGTGCAGGTCGAGGTCGTGCTGTTCACGGCCTTGCACACCGGGTCGGCGTCCGCCGAGTCGAGCTCGTCGCCCGCGGCGTTGTGCAGGAAGGCGACACCGGCGAGGGCGATGCCGGAGTCGTCGCTCGCCGTGAGGGTGGCCGTGAACGTCTGGTTGCCGGTGCCCAGCACAATGGGCTTGCCGCCGTTGACGACGACCTTGCCGATCGTGGCGGCCTTGGCGGTGTCGGCGCTGGCCGCCGGAACGGCCAGAACGGAGAGAGCCGCGGCAGTGCCCAGCACAACCGTGGCGGTACGTATACGCATGTGTCCCCACATTGTGGAACGAGGGGCCTGGCCCCGAGTGAGCGCCGAGAATGGCGGCTCGCATCGTATACACGTCCCGTCCGGCGCCGGGAAACCGGGTGGCCCGGACTCAGTCGAACCAGCGGTCCCGGGCCAGTTCCTCCGTCCGGGACCCGTCCTCCAGCAGCGCGGCGACCTCGAACCGGCGCTGCCAGGCGCCCGCCGCCCAGGACAGGCCCGCGGCGACGCCCTCCAGGGTGGCGGCGTGCAGGGTGCCGTCGATCCAGCGCCAGTCGAGTTCCACGCGGGCGCCGTCGGGGCCCTCGACGAGCAGCTCCTCGTGCTCGACGTACGTCAGGGGCGCTCCGGGCAGCAGCTCGCGCACCGCCTCGGCGACGTCGTGGAGCTCGCCCTCGGAGACGACGGGGGCGGCGAAGGCCTCGCTGAGCCGGCGCACCTGGAACAGCTCGGCGAGAGCGGCGGCACGCGCCGGCGGCACGGGCAGCAGTGGCAGGCCCCCGGCGAGCGGCAGCAGGTCCGGGGTGTCCGCGACGAGGGCGTCGGGAGCCTCGACGATCTCCGGGTACCGGCTGTCGACGACGGCCCGCAGATCGTCGGGCAGCGTCACCTGCTCGGGGTCGAGGGCGGCCAGCTGCGCGTAGAGGCGGTGCAGCTGGGCCGGGGTGACGGTGCGGCGCGGATCGGCGAGCCGGCCGAGCAGTTCGGCGGCACCGCCGGGCTCGTCGAGCAGGGCGGTGGCGGAGGTGCGCACGCCGAGGGCGCGCAGCACCTGGTCGTCCACGGCGCCGGCCTCGGCCTCGTCGTACAGCCCGGCGAGCAGCGGGTCGCTGCCCGCGGCGCGCAGGCCGACCGGGCGCCGCCCGTCGAGGACGGGATGGTCGCGCAGCCACCAGGCCGTGTACGGGCTCACGGACTCCGTCGTGCCGTCGGGCAGCAGCACCCGCACCGGCTGGGTGATCGCGTCGCGCAGCGGCGGCACGGACAGCATGGCGAGCGCCTGCGGCCACGCGTCGTCGTCGACGAGGTCGAGGTCGCGGACGGCGACGATCTCGGTGGCCACCGGCGGCACATCGGTGTCGGGCAGCTGGTCGAGGACGTCCTCGCACCACACGTCGACCGCGTCGAGCAGCCCGGCGTCGTCCGGCTCCGCCCAGTCGCTCTCCCGGGGCTCCAGTTCGTCCGGGTCGAGCACCACGTCGGTGGCGCGGACCAGGGCGAAGGTGGCCAGTACACCGACCGCGGTCAGCGGCTGCTCGCCCCAGCGGGAGGCCAGGTCCTCGTCCACGCTGCCGAGTTCACCCTCGCGGATGACCTGCTCGAAGAGGCTGCCGGGCAGGACCAGCTCACCGGCGGGGGCGAGTTCGCCCTCGTCGTCGGGGAGCGCGAGCGCCGCCAGCCACGGCTCGTCGCCGGGGGCGAGGTTCGCGGCGCGGGCCAGGCCGAGGACGACCTCGGCCAGTTCCTCGGGGTCGAGGGCGTTCTCGTCCCAGACCTCGCCGGCCTCCAGGGAAGCGGCGACCGCCGCCCGCACCTGAGGGGTCGTCAGAACGGCGCGGGGGGTCGCCGGGGTGGCCCCCAGCTTCTCCAGCAGCGGGTGCGTGGCGTCCGGATCGGCCACCTTCAGCCCCAGCCGGGCCAGTTCGGAGGCCGCAGGCAGGGCGGTGCCGGCCGCCGCCTGGTCCCCGTCGCCGTACACGCTGTCCATCTCCGGCAGCGGCAGCAGCACTTGACGCGGGCCCACGACCGTACGGCCCCCTGCCAGCGGCACCGGCAGGCCACTGAGGCGGTCCGGGTCGGTACCGGCCAGCGAGTCGTAGAGCCGCCGCCACCAGGGCGCGGGACGCTCCGCACCGGCGAGACGGTCGATGGCGTCGCCCAGCGGCAACCGCGCCACGCCCAGCACCCGCAGCTCCGGGCGGCGCTCCAGACCGGGAGGCAGCAACGTCGGGAAGACCTCGGCCAGCACACGGACGGTCTCCGCCCCCGCGCCCTCGACGACCTCGGCCTCCACCGGGCGCAGCGCCGCCGGCAGGGCGTCCTCCTCGTCCGGGCCCGCGGGAACGTCCGCCGCACGCGGCAGAAAAGCCACCCGGGGCAGCAGCTCCAGCACCCGGCGGCGCAGCTCCGCGTCCAACTCGCCCTTGCCGAGCGGTCCGGGCACGAGGTCCACGATGCCCGGGCCGACCGGCCGCCAGCCGGCGAGCAGCGTCACGAACGCCTCCGCGGCCCGTCCCACCAGGAAGGCGGTCAGCGGGCCCGGCGCGGCGTGCCGGCGGGTCGGGTCCAGCGGGAGCGAGGCGATCAGCAGCGCGGGCAGGCCCAGCGGCTCGTCCGTCGGCGTCGGCGCGTGCACGAACGGCGCGGTGCGCGGCCGCTCCGGCTCGCCCTCGGCCCCGACGGGCACGGCCCAGGTCACCGACCACACCGGCCGCAGCCGCTCCTCGACCGGCCGGTCGACCAGCAGCGCCGGGTCCAACTGCCCGGCGTCGGTCACCGTGCGCCAGCGCGTCGTGCCGTTCGCGCTGTCCTCGATCACGGTGAGGCCGTCGTCCGTGCGACGGGTCAGCGTGCGCACGCCCTCCGGCGTCTCCACGACGACCTCGGACAGGCCCGGGAGGGTCAGCAGCAGCGCGTCGTCGATCGAGGCCAGCAGCCGGCCCGCCAGGTCGGCTGCGGCGCCGTCGCGCAACGGCAGCACCACGACGGTGTCGTAGCCGTCCGGGGCGGTGCCCTCGGCGGGCAGCGGCAGCCGCAGCACCGGCACGTGGCCGTCACGGCGGCGCAGCTCGTCGGTGAGCCCCGGCGAACGGCCGCCGGTCTCGTTCGCCAGATCGCGTGCCTCCGCCAGCGACCAGCGCACACCCCCGGTGCGGCTGAGGATCGCGGGCTCGTCCGACACCGCGAGCACGGCGGAGAAGCCCACGCCGAAGCGGCCGACGACGGCCGCGGCGTCGACCGCCTCACGCTTGGCGCTGGCGCGCAGCGTCGACAGGGACTCGACGCCCGCGGCGTCGAGGTGCGCGCCGGTGTTCGCCGCGGCGAGCACGTCCTCCCGGAGGGTGAGCCGCAGCCGGCCCGGCACGCCGGCGCGGATCGCCGCGTCCGCGGCGTTCTGGGCCAGCTCCACGACGAGGCGGTCCCGGTAGCCGCCGAGGGCGAGGTCCTCCTCCGCGTTGGCGTCCTCACGGAACCGGGCGGGCGACGCCGCCCAGGCGTCCAGCACGGCCCGCCGCAGCCGGTCCGTCCCGAACGGATCTGCGCCCCGGTCCATCGCGGTCCCGCTCACGTCGCCTCTTCCCCTCACGCCTAGCCTGTGGGCCCGACGCTACCGTCTTTCCCCGCCCTCCCGCCCATGTGCCCGGCGCGGTCCGGGCGCCCCGCCGCAAGTGGTGTGGGGGCCGGGTCCGGGGCCTCCGGGGCTGCACGTCCTGGACTGGATATTTACGTGCATTTCCGGTGTCTTCGACTGTTCACCCCGGGTGCCGCACACAAATATGCCGAACGTCCAGAACATCCACCCCTACGACCCCGCCCCCTCCGTCTCGTCATGCGCCTGATCCCCGGTGGGTGGGTGAGAGGGCGGTCCGGGGTCACCGCAAGTGCTCATCTGAACCCCCACCGGCCGTAAGTCGCCCCAACGACCCCGGGAGGGGGTGCGCCGGGGTCCGCCCGCAGGGGACGAGCGGCAACCGCCTGGTCGATGCCGAATGATGTGGGGGCAAACCGCGAGCCCCGAGGACGGACTCCGGAGCGGCGCCGACCCCCACAACGCACGCAGCGCAGGGCCCGCACTTACCGCGCCGGGTACTCGGGAGGGAGGGCGGGGAAAAGAACCCAGGCCCGGTCAGGCGAAGCGCAGCGGCTAGCTGTGGCCCAACTCTTCCTGCGGGGTCGAGTCCTCGACAGACCCCTGCCGGTCCGGATGAAGCGGCAGCGGCTCCACCGCGGTCTCGTCCAGCACGGGCGGCGCCGGCCGCGGCGTCTTCGGCATGACCGCCGCCTCGGAGTGGGCGCCGCAGCCGTAGGCGAGGGAGACGACACGCCCGTCCGCGGGCGCGAACTCGTTGGCGCACACGCCGAAGGCCTGCCGGAGGGAGCCCGCGAGGGGGACGAGGAAGCCGCAGGAGACGCACTGGGCCGGGGCGGACTGCGCCATGGGGGCCTTGGGGCCGTACTCGTCCTCCCAGCGGTCCGCGGCGACGTGCAGCCCGTAGCGGGAGAGCACGCGCGGGCGGCCCATGCCGATCTCCTCGGCGACCGCGGCGATGGTCCCGAAGGAGGGCGCCATGGGCAGCTGCGCCGGCGGGCCGGCGGCGACGTCGGCGTCCTCGGCCTCGACGAGTTCGGCCATCTCCTCGGAGACGGCGGAGTTCGGCGGCGGGACGTCCTCGCCGGAGAAGCCCGCTTCGAGGCGCAGGTCCTCGGACTCGGTGGGCAGGAGGTCGCCGGGGCCGAGGTCACCCGGGCGGAGGCGCTCGCTCCACGGCACCCATTCGGGCGCGAGGACCGCGTCGGGGCCGGGGAGCAGGACGGTCTCGTCGAGGGTGACGGCCTTGGCCCGGGAGGCGCGGGTGAGGGTGACCGCCCAGCGCCAGCCCCGGTAGCCCGCCTCGCGGCAGTCGAAGAGGTGGGTGACGACACGCTCGCCCTCGGCCACCGCTCCGAGGTGCTCGCCGACCGCCTCGGGGCCGAAGGCCTCGACGGCCGCCTCGAAGGCGACGTCGACCGCCTCGGCGCACTGGCGGTCAGGGGTACGGCTTCGCATCGCAGCACTCACAAGAATCGATTCTCTCCTACGCCGTTTCACGTGTGCGCCGCCGAGACCGGGCGGGCGGTGGCGGAGCGGACCGGAGGACCGCTTCAACGCTGCCGGCCCGAACGAACTCGGGCGCACCTGTTGACTCCATTCTGCGCGATCGCACGCTATCGGTGCGCACCCCGTTCGGAAAGCCGCCCGGTAGGGCAGACTGGCCAGCGTGGCACGCACAGTGACGTCCGGCCCCGGTCCGGTCCGCAGGGCGGGGACCGCTGTCGCGCGTGCCGCGCAGCGTTCGTCGGGCGCCGTGGTCCGCCGCGTCCGGCGTCACACGCATGCCGGGGGCGCGGGCGAGTCGGGTCTGGCGAAGCTGATCGAGTTGCACGCGGTGAACAGCGCGGGCGACATGCTGATCACGATCGCGCTCGCGAGCACGATCTTCTTCTCGGTGCCGACGGGCGAGGCCCGCGGCCGGGTCGCCCTGTACCTGCTGGTGACGATGGCGCCGTTCGCGCTCCTCGCGCCGGTCATCGGCCCGCTGCTGGACCGGGTGCCGCACGGGCGGCGGGCGGCGATGGCGGTCTCCATGCTCGTGCGGGCGATCCTCGCCTGGACGATGGCGAGCGTGGTGGCGACGGCCGGGCTGGAGCTGTACCCGGCCGCGCTGGGCGTGCTGGTCGCCTCGAAGGCGTACGGAGTGGTGCGCAGCGCCGTCGTGCCGCGACTGCTGCCGGCCCGTACGACGCTGGTGAAGGCGAACTCGCGCGTGACGCTGGCCGGTCTGCTGGCCACGGCCGCCGCCGCGCCCATCGGCGGCCTGCTGCACCTGCTGGGGCCCGGCGCGCCGCTGTACGGGGCCTTCGTGGTCTTCGCGTGCGGCACGCTGCTGTCCTTCTCGCTCCCGCACAAGGTCGACTCGGCCAAGGGCGAGGCGCGCGCCGAACTGACGGCCGGTGCCGGCGCGACCTCCCTGGACAAGGAGGACCGGCGGCCGGGCCGGCCGCGGCGGCCGGGGCTGGGCAGCGTCGGCGGCCCCGTGCTGTACGCGCTCCAGGCGAACGCGGCGCTGCGCGCGCTGTCCGGCTTCCTGACGCTCTTCCTGGCGTTCCTGCTGCGCGACCACCCGCTGGGCGGGCTGTCGGGCCCGGTCTCGCTCGGTGTCGCCGCGGTCTCCGCCGGGGTGGGCAACGCCTTCGGCACCGCGCTGGGCTCGTGGCTGAAGGACCGCGGCCCGGAGCGGATCATCATGTTCGCGATGATCGGCGCACTGACGGCGACATGCGTGGCGGCGGCCCGGTACGGGGTGCTGACCATCGCGCTGGTCGCGGCGGGAGCCGGGGTCGCGCAGGCGCTGAGCAAGCTCTCCCTCGACGCGATGATCCAGCGGGACGTGCCGGAGGAGGTGCGCACCTCGGCCTTCGCCCGGTCCGAGACCGCGTTGCAGCTCGCGTGGGTGATCGGCGGTGCGGTGGGGATCGTGCTGCCGCTCAACGGCACCCTGGGGATGTCCGTGGCCGCCTTCATGGTCGCGGTCGGCTTCACCTTCTCGGTGCGCGGGCTGGTCTCCGCCTCGCGCCGCCGGGCGACGCGCCCCCGGACGGTGTAAAGGGCCCGGCGTTTTCCCGCGGCGGCCGCGTGCCGCGGCAGGCCGGGCGGCAGCCGGGCGGCGGAAACCCGAGGTGGCGGGGACACGAGCCGACCCCCGCGCAGCGTGGACGCACCCGCCCGGTAGCCTCACCCCCATGAGCATTCGCCGCCGCGCCGCCGCCCTCGGGGCCGTGTCCCTCGGGCTGATCGCCCTCTCCGCCTGCGAGAAGCCGACGCCTCTGGTGACCGTCACCGTCGGCGGCGACACCGTGACCACCGAGGCAGCCGACAACTGTTACGCAGACGGCGACAAGCTGACGGAGAAGGCCTTCCTGGCCTGCCTGGACGGCACGCCGAAGAAGACGCTCACGGTGCACACCGGCGACAAGGTGCGGATCGGTGTCGACCCGTCGATCTCCGACAAGGGCTGGGTCGTGGCGACCGGCACCTCCGGCAAGTCCGGTCTGCTCAAGGGCGTGACCTACCGCTCCATCGACGCGGAGACGCTGTTCTCGGACTCCCAGACCGGGCAGACCGCCGACGAGGTCACCCTGAACGTCATCGAGACGGCCGGCACCCAGGAGTATCTGGGCGTCTGGCAGTTCAAGCTGAAGATGGCGGACTGACCGGCGCGCCGCGGATGATTCCCCGCCTTCTGGTCGTCACCGCCGTAGCGGCGGAACGGGACGCGGTCGTGCGCGCCTTCGGCAGCCGGCCCGCCGAACATCCGCTGCCCGGCGGGCGGACGGCGCTGCGCGCGCCGACGGCCACGGTGCTGGCCGCGGGCGTGGGCCCGGCCGCCGCGGCGGCGGGAACGGCGGCGGCGCTGGCCAGCGCCCCGTACGACCTGGTCGTCTCGGCCGGTATCGCCGGCGGGTTCGAGCCCGTCGCACGCATCGGTTCGACCCTGGTCGCCGAGTCGATCGTGGCGGCCGACCTCGGCGCCGAGGGACCGGAGGGCTTCATCCCGGTCGCGGAACTGGGCTTCGGCACCTCCGCCCACCAGCCGCCGCGGGAGCTGTCGCGGCGCGTCGCGGTGGCGCTGGGCGCCGAGTACGGGCCGCTGCTGACCGTCTCCACGGTCACCGGGTCCGCGGAACGGGCCGCCGAGCTGGTCAAGCGGCACCCCGGCGCGGTGGGCGAGGCCATGGAGGGCTTCGGGGTCGCCGAGGCGGCCGTGGCGCACCGGGTGCCGGTGCTGGAGATCCGCACCGTCGCCAATCCCGTCGGGCCGCGGGACCGGGCGTCCTGGCGGGTGCCCGACGCGCTCGACGCGCTCACGGAGGTGTTCGCGCTGCTGCGGAAGCAGCCGGACCTGCTGGACGTTGGAGATCCGACATGAGCGAATCCGCCGCACTGCGCATCGCGTACTCCCCCTGCCCCAACGACACGTTCGTCTTCCACGCCCTGGCGCACGGCCTCGTGCCGGACGCGCCGGACGTGGACGTGACGTTCGCGGACATCGACATCACCAACGGCATGGCCGAGCGCGGCGAACTCGACGTGCTCAAGGTGTCGTACGCCGTGCTGCCGTACGTCCTCGACGAGTACACGCTGCTGCCCGGCGGCGGCGCGCTCGGCCGGGGCTGCGGCCCGCTGGTGCTGACCGCCGAGGAGGGCTCGGGCAAGGGCGCCGACCTCAGCGGGCGCACGGTCGCGGTGCCGAGCGAGCGCTCGACGGCGTACCTGCTCTTCCGGCTCTGGGCGGCGGCCGAAGTGCCGGGCGGCGTCGGCGAGATCGTGGTCCTGCCGTTCCACGAGATCATGCCCGCGGTGCGCGACGGCCGGGTGGACGCGGGCCTGGTCATCCACGAGGCGCGCTTCACCTACCAGAACTACGGGCTGCACAAGCTCGCCGACATGGGCGAGCACTGGGAGCAGACCACCGGCCTGCCGATCCCGCTGGGCGCGATCATCGCCAAGCGCTCGCTGGGCGAGGAGCGGCTGCGCGCGCTCGCCGCGGCGGTGCACACCTCCGTCCGCATGGCCTGGGACGACCCGGACGCCTCCCGCTCCTACGTCATGGAGCACGCGCAGGAGATGGACCCGAAGGTGGCGGACCAGCACATCGGGCTGTACGTCAACGAGTTCACCTCGGCCCTCGGCGAGGACGGCTACGCGGCGATCCGCGGCCTGCTCACCCGGGCGGCGGCCGAGGGACTGGTACCGCCCCTCGGCCCCGGCGCGCTGGACTTCTGACGCCGGCCGCCGGCCCCGCGGGCCGGCCCGCCGGCGCGTCGGTCAGACGTCGAGCTGGTCGGCGACGACCCGCAGCACGGACGCGATCTTGTGGCCGTGCTCCTTGTCCGGGTAGCGGCCGCGCTGCAGCGAGCGGGCGACGTCCTCCAGCAGGGTCGTGAGGTCCTGGACGATCGGGGCCAGTTCGTCCGGCTTGCGGCGCTGCGCGGCGGCCACGGACGGCGCGGGGTCGAGCAGGACCACCGAGAGCGCCTGGTCGCCGCGCTGCCCGGCGACCACGCCGAACTCCACACGCTGGCCCGGCTTGAGCACGGCGACCCCGTCCGGCAGCACGGAGGAGTGGACGAAGACGTCACCGCCGTCGTCGCGGGAGAGGAAGCCGAAGCCCTTCTCGCTGTTGAACCACTTCACCTTGCCGGTAGGCACGTCCGACCTCGTCCTCGCTGTAGAAGGAAAAAAGCACTTGGATAGCAAGACAGCGGGTCCCTTCACAGACCCGCTGCCCCAAGGCTAATGGCCCCGGGGCGTGTGACAAGACGCCGTCGGCTTCTCTCCCCGGTGGTCGTCATCCGGCCGATGCGCTGCGTCTTCCTCCCGCGATCTACCCTGGTGCGGTGAGTAACGAAACCCGGAAACCGGGCGATGTGCTGGTGCGCGTCGGCGGCGTGGTCTTCGCCGTCGGGGCACTGGCCACACTCGCCACCGTGGCCCCCCTCCTGCTCGGCTCGGACCCGCTGCCGACCGCCGCCTACCTGGTGTCCATGCTGATGGGCGTGGGCTTCGCGCTGGCACTGGCCGGATTGCTGCGGTCGGCCAGGGCGCAGAGCCGTCAGGCGACGTCCGGGACGTAGCCGGCGAACCAGGCGGGGAACTCCGTCAGATCGGCGAGTACGACATCCGCGCCGGCGGCGCGCAGTTCGTCCGCGCCGACCGGCCCGGTGGGGACCGCCACGGACAGCGCACCCGCCGTACGGGCTCCCACGACATCGCCGACATGGTCTCCGACGTAGACGGTCGCCCCGTACTCGGTGAGCGCCTCCGCCTTCGCCTCGGCCCACAGCCACCCGCGCAGTTCGTCGACGGCGATGCCCAGGTGGTCCAGGTGCAGCCGGGCGTTCGGCTCGTGCTTGGCGGTCACCACCACGACCCGCCCGCCGGCCGCGCGCACGGCCGCCACGGCCTCCCGGGCGCCGGGCATCGCCGGGGTGGGGGCGATGGCGTAGTCGGGGTAGAGCGCCCGATAGCGGTCGGCGGCCGACGGGATGTCCTCGGCGGGGAACCACTGGGCCAGCTCCCAGTCCAGCGGCGGCCCGAGGCGGGTCACGGCGAGCGCCGAGTCGATGGCGACGCCCGTCTCCGCGGAGAGGCGGTCGTAGGCGGCCTTGATGCCGGGACGGGAGTCGATCAGGGTCATGTCGAGGTCGAAGCCGACGGTTATGGGCATAGCAGACACCCTAACCACCCCGCCCCGGCCCCTGCGGGCCCGGTCACCGCACCCCCTGCCCCGCCGGTGGGCCGTCACCGCGACGGTCGTGTCGAACTGCTCGGACGCCGGGGCAACACGCCGCGGCGCATCGCCCTCCCGCCGAGGGTGCTCGGGGATGTCCCCGGCGAAGCTGAGGACGTCGCGGCACGGGGCGCCTCCCAGCGGTGCCCCTTGCGGGGGCACCCCCGGCGAAGGCTGGGAAGTGCCATGCCGGGGCATCGCCAGCGGAGGGGAGGAGGTTGGGGCACGGAGGTGCCACCCGGCGGGTGCCTTTGCGGGGCGCCCAGCGGTAACCGGGGGGCGGACACCTGGCAGCGGCAGCCCCCGGCGGTAGCCCGGGTGGGCCCCCCGGCGCGGGCGGGGAAGCTCCCCGCTCCGGGGGCACCCAGCAGCAGGCGGCGCGGTGCCGGCGGTAGCCCTCGCAGCACGCACCCCCGGCCCAAGGCCGAGGGAAGGACCGCGCACGGGACCCGGCGATGCAGAGAAAGCCGCGGCACGGGAGCGCCTCCGAGCGGCAGCCCATGCCGGGGTCCTCGGCCGAAGGCCGGCGATGTGCGCTGCTCCGGGATACCCCCGGCGGAGCTGAGGGAATCGCGGCACGGGCGCATCACCCCGCCGCAGACACCCCCAGCCAAAGGCCGAAGAAGCCCCGTGCACGGGGCACCCCCCAGCGGCAGCCGGCGGCAGGCCTTGGCTAGCGGCGGGGGCGGGCGGCGCGCCGGCCGCGCCACAGCAGGAAGAGTGCCGAGGCCACGGCCGCGATGCGCAGGGCGACGGGGAGGACGTCGCCGATCGCGTCCCTCATCTGCCCCTGCGGGATGGGCTCGCCCCAGCGGCCGTCCAGCCGTCCCCACAACCAGACCAGCGCGCCCGCGGCCACCGTGCCGGGCACGCCCAGCGCGGCGAAGCGGGCCGCGCGGCGGGACAGCCGGCGCGAGGAGTAGGCGATCGCCCAGCCCGCGAGGAGGGCGATCCAGGAACCGAGGACCGCGCCGGCGAGCAGCAGCAGCGCGGCCACCGTCTCCAGCAGGGCCGACGGCCGCCACGACCGCTTGCGGGGCGGCGCCTCGGCCTGCTCGGGCTGGGGCTCGGCCTCCTCATCCGGATCGGGTTCCGGCTCGGGCTCGGGGGGCGTCATCGGGATCGTCACCCCGCCCGTCATGCCGGGCAGCCCCGCCAGTTCGTCGCCGGGCACCGCCGGGCGCAGCGACGGCTGCCGCCCTTCCGCCAGCCGCCACCAGTCCGGCTGCGCGGCGGGCCGCGGCTCCGGCCCGGGCTCGGGCTCGGGACGCCGCCGCCCCGGCAGCGCGGCGGCGTCCCGCACCACCTCGTCGGGTGTCCCCAGCCGCTTCAGGATGCGCCGCACCGCCGTGGAGCTGTCGCTCCGCCCGCGCTCCCGGTCGATGTCCTCCCGCAGCCGTGCCACGAGCTCCGCCCGGCGGGCCGCGGGCAGCGCCCTCTGCGCCAGGTCCCCCACCCTGCTCAGGTAGTCCAGCACCAACTGGTCGCCCTCCGCACCCATGCCCCGAAAACTACCCCCTCGGGCTGCCCCAACGCCCGTCCCGGCCCCCGGCGTTCGGCCCCCCGCGGACCCCGTCGGGGAGCGCCGCCGGAGAGGGCTGGGGGATTACGGGCGGGGGCGGCGCGGCTAATGTGGGTGAGATGACCACCGAAGGGCCCGCGGCGGAGCCGCGCACGCTGGCGGAGGATCTCCGCGCCCGTGGCGACGGGGCGTTGTCCGCGCTGCTCAGGGCGCGTCCGGACCTGCTGAGTCCCGTGCCCAACGACCTGTCGCAGCTGGCGACCCGCGCCGGGACGCGGGCGTCGGTGGTGCGGGCCCTGGAGCGGCTGGACCGGTTCACGCTCCAGGTGGCGGAGGCGCTCGCGATCGTCCCGGACGGCGCGCCGTACGGGACGCTGCTCGCGCTGATGGGCCCTGAGGCGGCCGACGCGCTGCCCGGGGCGCTGGAGACGCTGCGGGCGCAGGCCCTGCTGTGGGGCGGGGACGACCGGCTGCGGCTGGTGCGGACCGCGCGCGACATCCTGGCCCCGACCGCGGGCAGCCTCTCGCCGACCGGGCTGGGCCCGAGTGTCGCCGAGGCGACATCGGGGATGTCACCGGGCCGCCTCCAGCAGATCCTGGAGGGTGCCGGGCTGCCGCCGACGCACGACCCGGTGAGCGCGGTCGACGCGCTGACCTCGCTGTTCGCGGACCGGACGCGGATGACCGCGCTGCTCCAGGAGGCGCCGCCGGAAGCGACCGCGGTCCTGGGCAGGCTGACGTGGGGTCCGCCGTACGGCGAGGTGGCGGATGTCGGCGCCCCGCCGCCGCCCGTACGGTGGCTGCTGGAGCGGGGGCTGCTGCTGCCCGCCGGGGCCCGCAATGTCGTCCTCCCCCGGGAGGTGGCCCTGTATCTGCGGGACGGCCGTGCGCACCGTACGGCCGAGCCGGTGCCGCCGGTGGTGGAACCGCGCGCGCACGATCCACAGGCTGTGGACGCGACTGCGGCCGGCCAGGCGTTCACGGCCATCCGCACGGTCGAGGAACTGCTCAAGCAGTGGGAGACCGGCGGCCCGCAGATCCTGCGCGCGGGCGGCCTGAGCGTGCGCGACCTGAAGCGGGTGGCGACGGCCCTGGACGTGGCGGAGCCGGTCGCCGCGTTCTGGCTGGAGCTCGCCTACGCCGCCGGCCTGGTCGCCTCCGACGGCGAGGTGGACGAGGCGTACGCGCCCACGCCCGGGTACGACGAATGGCTGCTGCTGCCGGCCGAGCTGCGCTGGGCGGCGCTGGTCACGGCGTGGCTGACGGCCACCCGGACCTCCGGTGTGGTGGGCACCCGGGACCCCAAGGGCCGCGCCCTGGCCGCGCTGGGCCCCGATCTGGACCGCTCGCTCGCGCCCGAGATCCGCCGTCAGGTCCTGGGCTTCCTCGCCGCGCTGCCGGCCGGCGCCTCCGCCACGCCCGACGCCCTGCTGGCGCGGCTGCGCTGGGAGCGTCCGCTGCGCGGCGGTGTGTCGATGGACGGGCTGCGCGCGGACCTCGTGCGGTGGTCGGCGTCGGAGGCGGAGCTGCTGGGGGTCACGGGGCGCGGCGCGCTGGCGGCGCACGGCCGGGTGCTGCTGTCCGGCGACGGCGACCGGGCCGCGCGTGCCGCCGCGCTGCTGCGGCCGCTGCTGCCCGAGCCGCTGGACCACGTGCTGCTCCAGGCCGACCTGACCGCCGTCGCGCCGGGCCCGCTCCAGCCGCATCTGGCGGAGACGCTGCACGTGCTGGCGGACATCGAGTCCAAGGGCGGTGCGACGGTGTACCGCTTCACGCCCGAGTCCGTGCGGCGCGCCCTGGACGCCGGGCGCACGGCGGCCGAACTGCACGCCTTCCTTGCGGCGCACTCGCGCACCCCCGTGCCGCAGCCGCTCAGCTACCTCATCGACGACGTGGCCCGCCGCCACGGCCGGCTGCGGGTCGGCGCGGCCTCGGCGTATCTGCGCTGCGACGACGACGCCCTGATCAGCGAGGTGCTGGCGGACCGCCGTTCGGCGGGTCTCGGGCTGCGCCGCCTCGCGCCGACCGTGCTCGCCGCCCAGGCCGACCCGGGCACGCTGCTGGAACGGCTGCGGGCGATGGGGCTGGCGCCGGCCGCGGAGTCCGCCGAGGGGGACGTGCTGATCACCCGCGCCGACGCCCGCAGGACGCCGCCGCGCAGCGCCCCCGTCCCGGTGACGGACGGCCCGCCGGTCCCGGACGGCACGCTGCTGGCGGCCGCGGTGAAGGCCATAAGGGCGGGCGACCGCGCCTCGACGGCGGTCCGCCGGGAGAGCGTGCCGCGCCCCGCCGCGGGCGGCGAACGGGGACTGCCCCGTACGGCCGCGGCGGAGACCCTGGCGACGATGCAGGCCGCGGTGCTCACCGGCGAGTCGGTGTGGATCGGCTACGTCAACGCGGACGGCGCCGCCAGCCAGCGCGTCATCGGCCCGCTGCGCGTCGAGGGCGGCTTCGTGACCGCCTACGACCACACCGCCGACGAGGTCCGCACCTTCGCCCTGCACCGCATCACGGGCGTCTCCGAACTCGCCGACGACCTGGCGTAGCCCGTCCGGGCCCGCCCCGCGCGCTCACGCCGTGCCTTGAGGCGGCTCGGGGGCCGCCCGGGGATGGAAGACGGGGAGGGGAGCGTTAGTGAGGGGCGATGAGGGACCATGGGTAGTTCAGCCCGGCAGCGGGCCCGGTCCCGGCCCGCCCCTATGCGGAGGTTTGTGTGTCCTGTCTGATCGTCCAGAGCGACAAGACCCTGCTCCTGGAGGTCGACCACGAGCTGGCCGACGAATGCCGGCGGGCCATCGCCCCGTTCGCGGAGCTGGAGCGCGCGCCGGAGCACATCCACACCTACCGCCTCACGCCGCTCGGTCTGTGGAACGCGCGGGCCGCTGGGCACGACGCGGAGCAGGTGGTGGACGCGCTGGTGAAGTTCTCCCGCTACCCCGTGCCGCACGCGCTGCTGGTGGACATCGCCGAGACCATGGACCGGTACGGCCGGCTGACGCTGAGCAAGCACCCGGCGCACGGCCTGGTGCTGACCTCCACGGACCGGCCGGTGCTGGAGGAGATCCTGCGTTCGAAGAAGGTGGCCCCGCTGGTGGGCGCCCGGATCGATCCGGACACCGTGGTCGTGCATCCCTCGGAGCGCGGCCAGATCAAGCAGGTGCTGCTGAAGCTGGGCTGGCCCGCCGAGGACCTGGCCGGGTACGTGGACGGCGAGGCGCACCCGATCGAGCTGGCGGAGAACGGCTGGGCGCTGCGCCCGTACCAGAAGCAGGCCGTCGAGGGCTTCTGGCACGGCGGCTCCGGTGTGGTCGTGCTGCCCTGCGGCGCCGGGAAGACGCTGGTCGGTGCCGGTGCGATGGCCGAGGCGAAGGCCACGACGCTGATCCTGGTGACGAACACCGTCTCGGCCCGGCAGTGGAAGCACGAGCTGGTGAAGCGGACCTCGCTGACCGAGGACGAGATCGGCGAGTACAGCGGCACCCGCAAGGAGATCCGCCCGGTCACCATCGCGACGTACCAGGTGCTGACGACCAAGCGGAAGGGCGTCTACCCGCACCTGGAGCTCTTCGACTCCCGCGACTGGGGCCTGATCGTCTACGACGAGGTGCACCTGCTGCCCGCGCCGGTCTTCAAGTTCACCGCCGACCTCCAGGCCCGCCGCCGGCTGGGCCTGACCGCGACGCTGGTGCGCGAGGACGGCCGGGAGTCGGACGTCTTCTCGCTGATCGGCCCCAAGCGCTTCGACGCGCCGTGGAAGGAGATCGAGGCGCAGGGCTACATCGCGCCCGCGGACTGCGTGGAGGTGCGGGTCAACCTGACGGACTCCGAGCGGCTGGCGTACGCCACCGCCGAGGCCGAGGAGAAGTACCGCTACTGCGCCACGACCGCGACCAAGCGGAAGGTCACCGAGGCGCTGGTGGCCAAGCACCAGGGCGAGCAGACGCTGGTCATCGGGCAGTACATCGACCAGCTGGACGAGCTGGGCGAGCATCTGAACGCCCCGGTCATCAAGGGCGAGACGACCAACGCGCAGCGCGAGAAGCTCTTCGACGCCTTCCGGGAGGGCGAGATCTCGGTGCTGGTGGTCTCGAAGGTCGCCAACTTCTCCATCGACCTGCCCGAGGCGACGGTCGCCATCCAGGTGTCCGGCACGTTCGGCTCCCGTCAGGAGGAGGCGCAGCGCCTCGGCCGGGTGCTGCGGCCGAAGGCGGACGGTCACGAGGCCCGCTTCTACTCGGTGGTCGCGCGCGACACCATCGACCAGGACTTCGCCGCCCACCGGCAGCGCTTCCTGGCCGAGCAGGGCTACGCGTACCGCATCGTGGACGCGGACGAGCTGCTCTGACGGGGGCTGTCCGGGGCCGTCAGTAGCGCGTGCCGTCGGGGCCGAGCAGGACGACGCGGCAGGCGCTCGTCACGTAGACCCTGGCGGCGCGCAGCGCGTTGCCGAGCAGGTACCGCGGACGGCGGTGCGCGGCGTCCGCCGTCAGGGCGGTGCTGCCCCGGACGCGGGATGTACGGGCTCGTGCCATGCCCCCAATGTACGCACATGTGATGCTTTGGGGAGAGCTGTTCCCGCACGCGACGGGAAATCCATTCGCGCCCTCCGTCCCGGCGGCGTAGGATCCTTCGTCTTGCCGCCCGCCCCCGAGGGGACGGTGCCACCGGCCGGACGGAAACCGGCCGGGTCATGGTGTTACTCGCATTCGTATCAGGACAGCGCCCCGCCGACGCGCCCCCGCGCGTGCCGGTCCGGGGCCGGCTGAGCCATGCCCTACGTGCCGCCGGAGGCAACCCGTGCCCGGGGAACAATCCCTCACCACCGATCATCCGCTCGACCGCGAACGCGCCCACCTCGCCGCGTCCCGCTCCGCGCTGCGCGCCATGCGTGCCGACGTCGAGGCGCTCGACATCAAGGACGTGACCGCCAACTGGGTGAACGCCGAAGTGCTCCAGCGGGACATGGACGCGCGTATCAAGGCCCTCGCGGACCTCGCCCACACCCCGCTCTTCTTCGGCCGCCTCGACTACCTGGACGGTCGGGCCTCCCGCGGCGGGACCGCCGAGGCCGCCGAAGCCGCCGAAGACGAAGAGCACCGCTTCTACATCGGCCGCCGCCACGTCCACGACGCCGACGGCGACCCCATGGTCATCGACTGGCGGGCGCCGGTCTCCCAGCCCTTCTACCGCGCCTCCCGCAAGGACCCGCAGGACGTCGCGCTGCGCCGCCGCTTCGGCTACACCGGCGGCGACCTGACCGCGTACGAGGACGAGCACCTCACCGACCCGAGCGAGGCGCAGACCTCCAGCAGGCTGCTCCAGCAGGAGATCGAGCGGCCCCGCGTCGGCCCGATGCGGGACATCGTCGCCACGATCCAGCCGGAGCAGGACGAGATCGTCCGCGCCGGGATCGGCGGCACGGTCTGCGTGCAGGGCGCGCCCGGCACCGGGAAGACCGCCGTCGGCCTGCACCGGGTGGCGTACCTGCTGTACGCGCACCGCGAACGCCTCGCCCGCACGGGCACCCTCGTCATCGGCCCGAACGCCTCCTTCCTGCACTACATCGAGCAGGTGCTGCCCGCGCTGGGCGAGCTCAGCGTCAAGCAGGCCACCGTCGACGACCTGGTCGCGCACGTCCCCGTCCGGGGCACCGACAGCGCGGCGGCCGCCCAGGTGAAGGGCGACGCGCGGATGGCGGAGGTGCTGCGCCGGGCGGTCCGCTCGGGCATCCGGATGCCCACCGAGCCCGTCGTCGTGGTGCGCGGCTCGCGGCGCTGGCGGGTCCCGGCCCACGCGCTGGAGGAGCTGGTCCGCGAGCTGATGGAGCGCGACATCCGGTACGGCGCCGCCCGCGAGGCCCTGCCGCAGCGGATCGCGCACGCCGTGCTGGTGCAGATGGAGGCGGCCGGCGAGGCGCCGGACGACCGTGTGCAGGACGCGGTGGCCCGCAACGCGGCGGTCAAGGCCGCCGTGAAGGAGGCCTGGCCGCCGGTGGACCCGGCGAAGACGGTGCTGCGGCTGCTGTCCGAGCCGGAGTTCCTGGCGCGGTGCGCGGAGGGCCTGCTCACGGAGGAGGAGCAGAAGCAGGTCCTGTGGGCGAAGCCGGCCCGGGGGATCGCCTCCGCGAAGTGGTCGGCGGCCGACACCGTGCTGATCGACGAGGCCCACGACCTGGTGCACCGCACCGGCTCGCTCGGCCATGTCGTGCTGGACGAGGCCCAGGACCTGTCCCCCATGCAGTACCGGGCCGTCGGGCGGCGCTGCTCCACCGGTTCGGCGACCGTGCTGGGCGACCTGGCGCAGGGCACGACCCCGTGGGCCACCGCCACCTGGGAGGAGGCGCTGGCCCACCTGGGCAAGCCGGGCTCCCAGGTCGAGGAGCTGACCCAGGGCTTCCGCGTGCCGCTGGAGGTCATCGCCTACGCCTCCCGGCTGCTGCCCGCCATCGCCCCGGGCCTGACCGAGGCCACGTCCGTCCGCGACAGCCCGGGCGCGTTCTCCGTCACGGAGGTGCCCGCGCGGGAGCTGACCGACGCGGTGGTCACCGCCTGCCGGGAGGCCCTGGAGCGCGAGGGTTCCACGGGCCTGATCGCCGCCGACGCCCGTCTCCCGGCGCTGGCCGAGGCGCTGGCGGCGGCCGGGCTGACGTATCTGTCGCCCGGTGAGGAGACCACCCCGGACGTCCGGCTCACGCTCGTCCCCGCTTCGCTGGCCAAGGGCCTGGAGTACGACTACGTCGTGCTCGACGAGCCCGCCGCCGTCGTCGACGGCGAGCCCGACGAGCGCACGGGCCTGCGCCGCCTGTACGTCTCCCTGACCCGCGCCGTCTCGGGCCTCGCGGTCCTGCACTCCGCACCGCTGCCGGAGGCGCTGCGTTAGCGGTGCCCCGGGCCGATGGCTGAGGCAGGACCGTGCCCGGGGGCACGCGGCGGTGGCCGGGTGGCCCGGACCGCGGCGTCAGTGCGAGGCCGCCGCCGCGGCCAGGGCCGCCCGCAGGTGGCCGTCCGCGTCCGTGAGGAGGCGGGCGGCCGTCGCCGCGTCGACCCCGGCGAGCAGGACGAGGACGGCGTCCTTGACCTCGCCGCCGGTCGCGGTGAGGGCGGCCTCGATCTCGTCGTCGGGGGCGCCGGTGGCCTGGGCGACGATGCTGCGGGAGCGGGCGCGCAGCTTCTCGTTGGAGGCGCGGACGTCGACCATCAGATTCCCGTAGGTCTTGCCCAGCCTGATCATCGTGATGGTCGAGAGCATGTTGAGGACGAGCTTCTGGGCGGTGCCCGCCTTGAGCCGGGTGGAACCGGTCAGGAACTCCGGGCCCGTGACGACCTCGATGCCGTGCTCGGCCGCGGCGGCGAGCGGGGAGCCGGCGTTGCAGGACAGCCCGACGGTCAGGGCGCCCAGGGCGCGGGCGTGCTCGACGGCGCCGACGGCGTAGGGGGTGCGGCCGGAGGCGGAGACGCCGACGACGGCGTCGTCCGGGCCGAGGCCGAGCGCGTCGAGGTCGGCGGCGGCCAGTTCGCGGCTGTCCTCCGCGCCCTCGACGGCGTCGGACATCGCGCGCGGGCCGCCCGCGATGAGCCCGGTGACCTGCCCGGGCGTGGTGTTGAAGGTCGGCGGGCACTCGCTGGCGTCCAGGACGCCGAGGCGCCCGGCGGTGCCCGCGCCCGCGTAGACGAGACGGCCGCCGCGGGACATCCGCGCGGCGATGCCGTCGATCGCGGCGGCGACGGCGGGGAGTCGGGCGGCGACGGCGGCCGGCACGGAGCCGTCCTCGGTGTTCATCAGGCGGGCGATGTCGAGCGTGGCGAGCCGGTCGATCTCGGCGAGGTCGGGGCGGAAGGCCTCGGTGGTCAGCAGGTCCAGTTCGCGGCGGAGCTCGGCGTGCGTCATGTGCGGTGGTTCCTTCGGGGGCTGTGACGATGGGCCAGGGCTTCGTACGACGCGGCCAGGGCCGGTCCCGCGGTGTCGTAGGTCCGTTGCGCGACGCCGACGAACAGGCAGTCCACGACCAGCAGTTGGCTGGTGCGGCTGGACATGGCCGCCGGGCGGAACTCGCTCTCCCGGCTGCTGGAGGTGAGCAGCACATGGTCGGCGTACTGGGTGGCCGTGCCGTCGGCGCGGCCGGTGATCGCGATGGTGGTGGCGCCCCGGTCGAAGGCGGCACGCAGGGGTTCGACCACGTCGTGAGTGTGCCCGGAGTGGGTGACGGCCACGGCAACGTCGCCTTGCCGGAGCTGCACCGCGTTGGTGACGGCGAGGTGGGGGTCGGAGAGCGCGTGCGCGATCAGGCCGATGCGCAGCAGCTTCTGCACCAGGTCCTGGGCGACCAGGCTGGACGCCCCTATCCCGTAGACGTCGATGCGGCGGGCGGCGGCCAGCGCGGCGACCGCGGCCTCCAGTTGGGAGACGTCCAGTTGCGCGGCGGTGTCGGCGAGGCAGCGCTGCTCGTCCTCCGCGAGCTTGGCCACGACCTCGGAGAGCGGGTCGCCAACGGCGATGTCCGGGGTGACGGCGGGCCGGCCGCCCGCCTCCTCGCGGGCGGCGAAGGCGGCCAGGGCGAGCCGCAGATCGCGGTAGCCGGGGTAGCCCAGCACCCGTGCCGTGCGGACGACGGTGGCCTCGCTGGTGCCGGTGCGGACGGCCAGCGCGGTCACGGTGAGCCGGGAGCACTCCGCGGGGTCGGCGACGACGGCCTCCGCGACGCGCTGCATGGAGCGGGTCATGGTGGGGGCCAGGGTCCTGACCTTGGCGGCCAGCCCCCCGGCACTGAAAGTTTCCTTCATTTTCTCGGCCACACCGCGAAAGCTATTTTCACGGGCGTACGGCGTCAAGGACGTCAGGACGGCCACTGGGCGACAATAGGGGGCATGGATCCCGACGTTCCCGGCGCCCCGGGCGCCCCCGCCGCACTGGAAGCCGCGCTGCACGGTGCGCGAGCGCTCATCCTCGCCGACCTCACCGCCACCGACGTGACCGACCCCGGGATCGTCTCCCTCGTCGAGGACACCGTCGCGCAGCGCCGCTGGTGGGTGGAGCAGTGGCCGGACGGTGCCGCGTTCGTCGCGGGCCTGGTCGCGCAGGACGTCAAGGACGCCCTGCTGGAACGAATGGGCCGGTGGCCGCTCTGCCCGCACTGCGCGGACCCGCACGCCCTGGACGTCGAACCCGAACTGGGTCCCGACCCGCACTGGGTCTGCGAGTCGCTGGGCGAGGCCGTGGCCCCCGTCGGCTCGCTGGCCGCCGCGATGGGCGGGGCCCGCTGACCGTGGCCCTCTACATCGACCCGCCGACCTGGCCGGGTCACGGCAGGCTGTGGTCGCACCTGGTCAGCGACGCCTCCTACGAGGAACTGCACACCTTCGCCGCGGCGATCGGCTGCCCGCCGCGGGCGTTCGACGGGGACCACTACGACCTGCCCAGTGAGCGCTACGCCTCCGCGGTGGCCGCGGGGGCGGCGGAGGTCGGCAGCAAGGAGTTGCTGCGCAGGCTGACGGAGGCGGGGTTGCGCGTGCGGAAGCGGCGGTCGCCTTCGGATGCGGGGGCGTGAGTTTTTGCTTCTGGGGTGGGTTTGCGGGGGTGGACGGTTGTGCGTTCCGTGCCGGCTCGTTGTGGCTGAGCGCGCAGTTCCCAGCGCCCCTGACGGGGCCCGATGTCGCGGGCCCCGGGCGGGGCGTCAGGCGCTGACGTATTGGGCGAGGTGGGTGGCGGTGAGGGTGGTGGGGGTGGCGACGAGGTCGGCGGGGGTGCCCTCGAAGACGATGCGGCCGCCGTCGTGGCCGGCGCCCGGGCCGAGGTCGATGATCCAGTCGGCGTGCGCCATGACCGCCTGGTGGTGCTCGACCACGATGACCGACTTGCCGGAGTCGACGAGCCGGTCGAGCAGGCCGAGCAGTTGCTCGACGTCGGCGAGGTGGAGGCCGGCGGTCGGCTCGTCGAGCACGTAGATGCCGCCCTTGTCGGCCATGTGCGTCGCCAGCTTGAGGCGCTGGCGCTCACCGCCGGACAGCGTGGTGAGCGGCTGGCCGAGGCTGAGGTAGCCGAGGCCGACGTCGGCGAGGCGGGTGAGGATGGCGTGCGCGGCAGGGATGCGGGCCTCGCCCGCGCCGAAGAACTCCTCGGCCCCGGTCACCGACATCGCGAGCACCTCGCTGATGTCGCGGCCGCCGAGGTGGTACTCCAGCACCGCCGCCTGGAACCGCTTGCCCTCGCACTCCTCGCAGGTGGTGGCGACGCCGGCCATCATCGCCAGGTCCGTGTAGATCACGCCGGCGCCGTTGCAGCCCGGGCAGGCGCCCTCCGAGTTGGCGCTGAACAGCGCCGGCTTCACGCCGTTGGCCTTGGCGAACGCCTTGCGGATCGGCTCCAGCAGCCCGGTGTACGTCGCCGGGTTGCTGCGCCGCGAGCCGCGGATCGGGCTCTGGTCGACCGAGACCACGCCCGCGCCGGGCGGGATCGACCCGTGCACGAGCGAGCTCTTGCCGGAGCCGGCCACGCCGGTGACGACCGCCAGCACCCCGAGCGGGATGTCGACGTCGACGTCCTGAAGGTTGTGCGCGGTCGCGCCGCGGATCTCCAGGGTGCCGGTGGGCTTGCGCACGCTCTCCTTGAGCCGGGCGCGGTCGTCGAAGTGGCGGCCGGTGACCGTGCCGGCCGCCCGCAGCCCGTCGACCGTGCCCTCGAAGCAGACGCTGCCGCCCGCGGTGCCGGCGCCGGGGCCGAGGTCGACGACGTGGTCGGCGATCGCGATCACCTCGGGCTTGTGCTCGACGACGAGCACCGTGTTGCCCTTGTCCCGCAGCCGCAGCAGCAGGCCGTTCATGCGCTGGATGTCGTGGGGGTGCAGGCCGACGGTGGGCTCGTCGAAGACGTACGTGACGTCGGTGAGCGAGGAGCCGAGGTGGCGGATCATCTTGACGCGCTGCGCCTCGCCGCCCGACAGCGTGCCGGAAGGCCGGTCCAGGGAGAGGTAGCCGAGGCCGATCTCGGCGAAGGAGTCGAAGGTGTCCACCAGGGCCGTCAGCAGGGGCGCGACGGAGGGCTCGTCCAGCGCGCGGACCCATTCGGCGAGGTCGCTGACCTGCATCGCGCAGGCGTCGGCGATGCTGATCCCGCCGATCTTCGAGGAGCGGGCCGCCTCGGTCAGCCGCGTGCCGTCGCACTCGGGGCAGACGGTGAACGTCATCGCCCGCTCAACGAACGCGCGGATGTGCGGCTGGAGGGCGTCGACGTCCTTGGCGAGCATCGACTTCTGGATCTTCGGGATCAGCCCCTCGTAGGTCAGGTTGATCCCCTCGACCTTGATCTTGGTCGGCTCCTTGTGGAGGAGGTCGTGGAGTTCCTTCTTGGTGTACTTGCGGATCGGCTTGTCCGGGTCGAAGAAGCCGCTGCCGCGGAAAATGCGGCCGAACCAGCCGTCCATGCTGTAGCCGGGGACGGTGATCGCGCCCTCGTTGAGCGACTTGCTGTCGTCGTAGAGCTGGGTCAGGTCGATGTCGGTGACCGTGCCCCGGCCCTCGCAGCGCGGGCACATGCCGCCGAGGCGGTTGAAGGTCGCCTTCACCGTCTTCTTCGCGCCGCGCTCGACGGTGATCGCGCCGCTCGCCCGGACCGAGGCGACGTTGAAGGAGAACGCGTTGGGCGAGCCGATGTGCGGCTGCCCGAGCCGGCTGAACAGGATGCGCAGCATCGCGTTGGCGTCGGTGGCGGTGCCGACCGTGGAGCGGGGGTCGGCGCCCAGCCGCTGCTGGTCGACAATGATCGCCGTGGTCAGCCCGTCGAGGACGTCGACCTCGGGCCGGGCCAGCGTCGGCATGAAGCCCTGCACGAAGGCGCTGTAGGTCTCGTTGATCAGCCGCTGGGACTCCGCGGCGACCGTGCCGAAGACGAGCGAGCTCTTGCCCGAGCCGGAGACCCCGGTGAACACCGTCAGCCGGCGCTTGGGGATCTCGACGCTGACGTCCTTGAGGTTGTTCACACGCGCGCCGTGCACGCGGATCAGATCGTGGCTGTCGGCACTGTGCAGCGCGTGCGGCCGCGGGTCCGTCCTCGTGTCCGTGCTCATCGTGTCTCCCTCGGTCCCTCTGAGTCGGTACTGGTGTCCCACCGGCATCGAACAGTACGTCCGGTCGCCGTGTCCGCGCTTCCGGCCGACCGGTCCGGCCGGCCGGAGGCGGCCGCGGCTCACCGGTCCTGGATCAGCCCGAGGACATTGCCGTCGAGGTCGGTGAAGGTGGCCACGAGGCGGCCGCCGCCGACGTCGCGCACCGGGTCCTTGACGGTGGCGCCCGCGGCGGTCACCTCGGCGAGCTTCGCCTCGATGTCCGCCACGTGCCAGTGGGCGACCGGCGAGGTCATGCCCTGCGGTCCGCCGCTCGGCACCAGGCCGATCTGCTGGCCCTCGACCTCGAAGCCGACGTAGTACTCGCTGTCGTGCTGCGGGGCGACACCGAGCAGGGCGGTGTACACCTCCTTCGCCTTCGCGAGGTCGGAGACGGGATGCAGCACGGTCTTGATGCCCTGGGTGGAAGAGCCGCTCATGGTCACTCCTGAGGTCGTGGGTCGGGGCGGGGCGGCGGCGGTGGCGCCGTCGCCCGCTCTGTCCGCCACGCTAATCGCGACCCGGCCGCCGGGGCTTCTCGAATCCTGACCGGTTCGGTCCCGTCCCGGTCAGAGCGGGTCGC
Organism: Streptomyces sp. NPDC088733; assembly: GCF_044751185.1. Taxonomy (NCBI): domain Bacteria; kingdom Bacillati; phylum Actinomycetota; class Actinomycetes; order Kitasatosporales; family Streptomycetaceae; genus Streptomyces; species Streptomyces sp. NPDC088733. The sequence continues at coordinate 84,605 of NZ_JBIVLH010000019.1, read as the reverse complement.
CCTGGAGCCGTCCTTCGGGGAGCCTGCGTCCGCACAGCGCGGACGCCAGGTCGCCGGCCTCACCGCTCAGGGCGGGTCCTGAGCCGTAGGACCAGTCCAGGTCGGTGGCGCGCAGGGCGCGGCCGTCGACCGCCACACCGAAGTGGGCGTGGCCGCCGCCGTACGTCAGGTCGTTCAGGACGGCGGTGACGGCCTGCTCCGGGGCCCGGCGCTCCACGCCGAGGGGCACGGTGATGTCGAGGCCGTGGATCACCACGTGGTTGAGGGCGCCGCGGACCCCGCCGCCGGGCGGGGTCCAGTGGTGCATGACCTGCGAGCGCAGCCCGGCGACGAGGGTGTCCTCCGGCAGCGCCGCGTCGCGGACGGCGACGGCGTTCGACAAGCGGGTGAAGTCGTAGTCGCAGGCGCGCAGTTCGGCCATGAACTCGTCTTCGGTGAAGCGTGCCGCCATGGTCATGTGCGCCACGACCTCGCGCACCCGCCAGCCCTCGCAGAGCGAGGGGGTGTCCCACCGGTCCTTGCCCGCCCCGTCGAGGAGGTCGGCGAGGGAGAGGTACGCGGTGGTGAGCGCGGATCGCAGTACGGCGTCATCGGTCATGGCGGCCGCCTTCCGGTGGGTGCGGGCACGACAGGTCTCAGAGGGCAGACCGGTCCGGCGGCGCGGAGTCATCGGCGGAGAGCAGGAGTTCCAGTTCCGTGGTGAGGTTGCGGCGAGCCGTGTCCTCCCAGCGCTCGTAGCCGATGGTGGTGCGGAACAGCCGCGGCAGCGCGAGGAGCTGGCGCAGTACGCCGGCGCGGCCGGCGCGGAAGGCGTCGTCGGGGACGAAGCCGTACTCGTCGCGGACGGCGGCGGCGTAGGCGGCGTAGGCGACGGGGTCGCCGGCCAGGACCGCGAGGTCGGCGTCGCACAGCACCTGGCCGTTGCGGTCGCCGTCGCCGGGGTGGTGGGTGACGGTGAGCCGGACGAGGCGGGCGACCTCGGCGGTGATGGTGTCGGGGACGGCCGCCTCGGGCAGCGCGCGTTCGGCGAGGCGGGCGCTGCGCTCCTCGTTCTCGGAGCGGTCGGGGCGGTAGACGGCGTCGTGGAACCAGGCGGCGAGCAGCACCGCGTCGATGTCCTCGGCGTACTCGGCCAGGGAGTCGACGTGGACGAGCACCGCGGCCAGGTGGTCGGTGGTGTGGTAGCGGCGTTGGGGTTCGGCCCAGCGGGCGAGCAGGTCCTCGCCGTAGGGCCTCGGGTCGACGGACTCGGTCTGGCAGCGGCGCAGCAGCGCGCTCCAGTGCGTCAGCAGCTCGGGATCGGTGGCGGCCATGTCGGCCATTGTGGAGCACGGGGGTCGCGGGCCGGTGGAGGCATGTGGGATCCTGAATATATGTCTAGACCAATTTTCGAAGTGATCGCGCTCGACGCCGACGACGCACGCGCGGCCCAGGCGGGGGGCGCGGACCGCCTCGAACTGGTCACCGACATGTCCGCCGACGGCCTGACCCCGCGCCGGGAGGTCTTCGCGGCCGTGCGCGCCGCGGTGGAGGTGCCGGTACGCGTGATGCTGCGCGGCCGGGCCGACTTCGCGGCGGGCGACGCCCAGGAGGTCGACGCGCTGTGCGCCGCGGCGGCCGCGCTGCGCACGGAGGGGGCCGACGAGTTCGTGCTCGGCTTCCTCGACGCCGCCGGCGGCCCCGACCTGCGGGCGGTGCGGATGCTGGCCGACGCCGTGGGTCCGGGCGCGCGCTGGACGTTCCACCGCGCGATCGACCACTGCGCGGACCGCGCGGCGCTGCGCGCGGCCCTGCGGGGACTGCCCGGGCACGACACGTACCTGACGGCGGGATCGGCCCGCGGGGTCGACACCGGCCTGGACGTCCTGGTCGCGGAGGCGGCGGAGGGCGCGCCCGGCGATCCCCAGTTGATGGTCGGCGGCGGCCTGCGCGCTGAGCACCTGCCCCGGCTGCTGGCGGCGGGCATCGACGCCTTCCACGTCGGCGGCGCGGTCCGCCCCGACGGCTGGTCGGGCCCGGTCGCCGCGGAAGCCGTCCGCACCTGGCGCGAACTGCTCGACGCGCCGGTCGCCGTGGGCTAGCCCGACTCGGTCCCCCGCCCGAACCTCCCTGCGCCCTCCCCCCCCTCGGCCCGCCACATCGGCCGGGCGGCGGAGGTGCGCCAGGGGGCGCGGTCGGCGCGGAGGCCCTGCACACCCGGCGCTGCCTGCTCGACGCGCCTACCCCCGGGCCAGGCCTCTGGCCGGCCCCCGCGGGAACCGCCCGCCCACGCCCCTCGCCACGTTGGCCGGCAACCGGAGGAGCAGCAAGGCGCTGCGCCAGAGTGCCCGGTCGGCGCAGAGGCCCCACGCCCCCGGCGCAACCTGCCCAACCGCCCCTCGCCGTGGGGCCAGCCCTCCAACCGGGCGCGAGGATGCGGGCCTCGGCCCGGTCCTCGCGGGAACGCCCGCTCGGCCGGGCGGCGGAAGGGCGGCGTCCCGTCCGTGGTGACGGAGTTGGCATCGGCCGTGAGGTGGACCGGCTCCCTTGGCAGCCGTACCGCTCGATCAGGGCTTCGGCGTCGTCGCGCGCGGAGCGGTTCCGGAAGCCGTGGTCCCGACCGCGTCGCGCCCGGCATCCGCTCGACCAGTTCCTGCCGCTCTCACGGCGGACCTCTTCCGTGAGCCGGTCGTAGGGCTCGGCCTCCCGTTCCACCCCGGAGTCTCGCCCGCTGAGTCGCTGCCGGACCGCTTCGTCGGTGGGGAGCCGGGCGAGCCGCCCGAGAGGCCGCACCTCAGCACCACCGTGCCCGTCCGGCAGGCGGAATCCGGACGCGCCACGGTCCGCCCTCGGCGGCTGGTCGGGCCCGGTCGGCGCAGCGGCCGTACGCAGCCGGCGCGGGCCGCCGGCGAGGCCGGGGGCAGGCGGCCGCGAGGGCCGCCTCATCGCTCAGCGCCGGGAGGCGGGGACGCGGGAACGCCCGAGGGCGGCACCCCGTGGGGGGTGCCGCCCTCGTTCGTGTACTGCTGAACCCTCGCGGGATCAGAAGTCCATGTCACCGCCCGGCATGCCGCCGCCGGCCGGGGCCGCGGCCTTCTCCGGCTTGTCGGCGATGACGGCCTCGGTGGTGAGGAAGAGCGCGGCGATGGACGCCGCGTTCTGCAGCGCGGAGCGCGTCACCTTGGCCGGGTCGATGATGCCCTCGGCGATCAGGTCGACGTACTCACCGGACGCGGCGTTGAGGCCGTGACCCGGGGTGAGGTTGCGGACCTTCTCCACCACGACGCCGCCCTCGAGGCCGGCGTTGACCGCGATCTGCTTCAGCGGGGCCTCCAGGGCCAGCTTCACGATCGCCGCACCGGTGGCCTCGTCGCCGTCGAGCTCGAGCTTCTCGAAGACGTTGGACGCCTGGAGCAGAGCCACGCCACCACCGGCGACGATGCCCTCCTCGACGGCGGCCTTGGCGTTGCGCACCGCGTCCTCGATGCGGTGCTTGCGCTCCTTGAGCTCGACCTCGGTGGCCGCGCCGGCCTTGATGACGGCCACGCCGCCGGCCAGCTTGGCGAGGCGCTCCTGGAGCTTCTCGCGGTCGTAGTCCGAGTCGCTGTTCTCGATCTCGGCACGGATCTGGTTGACCCGGCCCTGGATCTGGTCGGCGTCGCCGGAGCCGTCCACGATGGTGGTCTCGTCCTTGGTGACGACGACCTTGCGGGCGCGGCCCAGCAGCTCCAGACCGGCGTTCTCCAGCTTGAGGCCGACCTCCTCGGACACCACGGTGCCACCGGTGAGGATGGCGATGTCCTGGAGCATGGCCTTGCGGCGGTCGCCGAAGCCCGGGGCCTTGACGGCGACGGACTTGAAGGTGCCGCGGATCTTGTTGACCACCAGGGTCGACAGGGCCTCGCCGTCCACGTCCTCGGCGATGATCAGCAGCGCCTTGCCGGACTGCATGACCTTCTCCAGCAGCGGGAGCAGGTCCTTGACCGCGGAGATCTTGGAGTTGACGATCAGGATGTACGGGTCGTCGAAGACGGTCTCCATACGCTCCAGGTCGGTGGCGAAGTACGCCGAGATGTAGCCCTTGTCGAAGCGCATACCCTCGGTGAGCTCCAGCTCCAGACCGAAGGTCTGGGACTCCTCGACGGTGATGACGCCTTCCTTGCCGACCTTGTCCATCGCCTCGGCGATGAGCTCGCCGATCTGGGGGTCAGCGGCGGAGATGGAGGCGGTGGAGGCGATCTGCTCCTTGGTCTCCACGTCCTTCGCCTGCTCGAGCAGGGCGGCGGAAACGGCCTCGACGGCCGCCTCGATGCCACGCTTCAGGGCCATCGGGTTCGCACCCGCGGCCACGTTGCGCAGGCCCTCGCGGACCAGCGCCTGGGCGAGGACGGTCGCGGTCGTCGTGCCGTCACCGGCGACGTCGTCCGTCTTCTTCGCGACCTCCTTGACCAGCTCCGCGCCGATCTTCTCGTACGGGTCCTCGAGCTCGATCTCCTTGGCGATGGACACACCATCGTTGGTGATCGTGGGGGCGCCCCACTTCTTCTCGAGGACGACGTTGCGGCCCTTGGGGCCGAGGGTGACCTTGACGGCGTCGGCGAGCTGGTTCATCCCGCGCTCGAGACCGCGCCGTGCCTCCTCGTCGAACGCGATGATCTTGGCCATGTGAAGTGGTCCTCCCGGACTTGGGGTCCCCCCGCGACGCGCGGCCGCGGGGAAGGATTACTCCAGGACCGCGCCGGCGCCCGCGACGGACGGCCTGCCCTTCCGCCGGTTCCTTTCCGGCGGTCGAGCGGGCCTCACCCACTCGGTCCTTTGTCACTCTCAACGTCAGAGTGCTAACGCCAATGATTAGCACTCGCCCTAGGAGAGTGCAAGCCGCTCGGCCGGTCTCCCGCCAGGTGCCGGGGCGGGCGGGGGCGGGCGGGGGGCGCCGGACAGACGAAGGCCCGCCCCCGTTCAGAGGGCGGGCCTTGACATGTACGTTTGAGCGCGTCGGTGCGAGGCGCTCCGTGGCCGGTGCGCGGCGTCAGCCGGCGGCGAGACGGACCATGTCCGCCTGCGGCCCCTTCTGGCCCTGCGAGATCTCGAACTCGACCCGCTGACCTTCCTCGAGGGTGCGGTAGCCGTCCATCTGTATCGCGCTGTAGTGCACGAAGACGTCCGCACCACCGTCGACCGCGATGAAGCCGTAGCCCTTCTCCGCGTTGAACCACTTGACGGTGCCCTGAGCCATTCCTAACTCCCCTATTGCTGGCCTTTCGCAGGCCCGCACCTCGCGGACCCGGGTCAGACCTCACCCCCTACAGCCAAGGGGGCGTGCGCCGGAACGCGTCGACCGCGGCTGAATGTATCTGCACGAACGCTGTCTGCAACAGGTCAATCCGACGAGAAATCCGGGCAGGAGGAAAGGGAAGAACGGCTCGATCGGCCAATGATCCGGGGCAAGTCGGGCGGGACATATGACGCCAACACGACAATCATCGCAGGAATTTGGCGATAAATCGTCGACAGGGACGCCCCGGAAAGAGGGTTTGCGCAGGGCGTTGCAGAGGGTTGCGAGCCTCTGGAACAACTGTACAGCCCTTCAACTACCCCTCACGCACACAGGGGTGCCGGGAGCAACTCCCGGCACCCCTGCCCGTTCCACGGCGCTTCCGGCTCAACAGCCCCCGGCGACCGCGGGGATGATCGACACGGACGCGCCCTCGGCCACCGCGGTCTGCAGGCCCTCGGAGAAACGGACGTCGTCGTCGTTCACGTAGACGTTCACGAAGCGGCGGAGCTTGCCCGTGTCGTCCAGGACACGGGCCGCGATGCCGGGGTGGTTCTTCTCCAGCGACTCGATGACCTCGGCCAGCGTGCCGCCCTCGGCGGGGACCTCGGCCCGGCCGCCGGTGTAGGGGCGGAGGATGGTGGGGATGCGGACGTTCGCGCTCATGATGCGGGGTTCACCTTCGTTTCGGGACGGACGGCGATCGGCGGCCGGGGTCAGCCGGCCAGGCCGGCGGCGCGGAACGCGTCGAGGCTCGGGCGGATGGTGGCGGTGGGACGGGAGGTCGCGGCGACGGCGTCCAGGGTCTTGAGCCCGTCACCGGTGTTGAGCACGACCGTCTCGGCAGCCGGGTCCAACTGCCCGCTCTCGATCAGCTTCTTGAGGACGCCGACGGTCACGCCGCCCGCCGTCTCCGCGAAGATGCCCTCCGTACGGGCGAGCAGCTTGATGGCGTCCACGATCTGCTCGTCGGTGACGTCCTCGACCGCGCCGCCGGTGCGCCGGGCGATATCCAGCACGTAGGGGCCGTCCGCCGGGTTGCCGATGGCGAGCGACTTGGCGATGGTGTTCGGCTTCTGCGGGCGCACGACGTCCTGCCCGGCCTTGAAGGCGGTGGAGACCGGGGAGCACCCCTCGGCCTGGGCGCCGTAGATGCGGTACGGCTTGTCCTCGACCAGGCCGAGCTTGATCAGCTCCTGGAGCCCCTTGTCGATCTTCGTCAGCTGGGAGCCCGAGGCGATCGGGATGACGAGGTTGTCCGGCAGCCGCCAGCCGAGCTGCTCGCAGATCTCGTACGCGAGCGTCTTGGAGCCCTCGCCGTAGTAGGGGCGGAGGTTGACGTTGACGAAGCCCCAGCCCTCGCCGATCGGGTCGCCGATCAGCTCGCTGCAGAAGCGGTTGACGTCGTCGTAGTTGCCCTCGATGCCGACCAGTTCGCCGCCGTAGACGGCGGCCATGACGACCTTGCCCTCCTCCAGGTCGTGCGGGATGAAGACGCAGGACCGGAAGCCGGCGCGGGCCGCCGCGGCGCCGACCGCGCCCGCGAGGTTGCCGGTGGAGGAGCAGGACAGCGTGGTCAGGCCGAAGGTGCGGGCGGCCTCCAGGGCGATGGCGACCACACGGTCCTTGAAGGAGTGCGTGGGGTTGCCGGAGTCGTCCTTGATGTGCAGGCCGCCGGTGACGCCCAGTTCGCGGGCGAGGTTGTCGGCCTTGACGAGCTTGGTGAAGCCGGGGTTCAGATTGGGCTTGGTGGCCACGTCGGCGGGGACGGGCAGCAGCGGCGCGTAGCGCCAGATGTTGTTCGGACCGGACTCGATGCGCTTGCGGAGCGTCTCGGGATCGCCGGCGGGAAGGTCGTAGGCCACTTCGAGCGGCCCGAAACAGACCTCGCACGCGAAGATCGGGCTCAGCGGGAAGCGTTCGCCGCACTCGCGGCAGGACAGTGCGGAAGCGGGTCCGAAGGGGGAATCCGTGGACGCGACGTCGGTGACAGCAGTCTGCGCAGCCATGTCAGGCGAGGCCCTTTCTCCTCATCTTCCTCGCGGCGCATTTCGCCGCGAGACGGAATTGGCACCTTCCCCACCTGGACCTCGCGGTCGGCGGGAGGGTTGCCGGGGCTTCAACGGGCCGTTCCCTCTGCCCCTCTGGATGAGCGGTATGGCACCGGGCGCGGGGCCCGGGCATTTGTCGTACGAGGCGCGATCACCGCGGACATACGATGGTCATGCCTCGTGTTCTCGACTGTAACCGACGACCTCGAACCTGGTCACAGCCCGTCCGTCCTTCGAGACAAGCCGAAGAAGAGGGGCAGAAACGGAGCAACGCAGTGCTGGACGAGGTAGCCGGCTGGCTGCGGCGGCGGTCCTGGACCGCCGAGCGCCGGCCGCTGGGCCAGCTCCTCGCCGCGAAGCGGGCCGCGGGCCCGCGCGGAACGGTGAGCGTGGTGCTGCCCGCGCTCGACGAGGAGGCCACGGTCGGGGCGATCGTCACGGAGATCCGCCGCGCGCTGATGTCCGACGCACCCGGGGCCGTGCCGCTGGTCGACGAGCTCGTCGTCCTGGACTCGGGCTCCACGGACGGGACCGCCGCGGTCGCCGCGGCGGCGGGCGCGACCGTGGTCCACCGCGACGCGATCCTGCCGCGGCTGCCGGCCGTGCCCGGCAAGGGCGAGGTGCTGTGGCGCTCACTGCTCGCCACGCGCGGCGAGATCGTCTGCTTCGTCGACGCCGACCTGCGCGAGTTCGACACCCGCTTCGTCTCCGGGATCGTCGGGCCGCTGCTCACGGAGCCGGACGTCCAGCTGGTCAAGGCGATGTACGACCGGCCCCTGGAGGCCGGCGGCACGGTGGAGCCGGCAGGCGGCGGGCGCGTCACGGAACTGGTCGCCCGGCCCCTGCTCAATCTGCACTGGCCGCAGCTCGCGGGCTTCGTGCAGCCCCTCGGCGGCGAGTACGCGGCGCGGCGGTCACTGCTGGAGCGGCTGCCGTTTCCCGTGGGGTACGGCGTCGAACTGGGGCTGCTCATCGACGCGCTCAACGCGGTCGGGCTCGACGCGCTCGCGCAGGTCGACGTCGGTGTGCGGCACCATCGGCACCAGGACGGGCAGGCGCTGGGCCGCATGGCCGCGACGATCTACCGCACGGCGCAGACGCGGCTGGCGCGGGGGCACCTGGTGCGGCCCGTCCTCACGCAGTTCGAGCGGACCGCGGAGGGGTTCGCTCCGCGGGTGCATGAAGTGACGACGGAGGAGCGGCCGCCCATGATCTCGATCCCGGAGTACGTGCGGCGCCGCGAGGTTGCGTGACGCTGCGGGGGCTTCGGTGCGGGTGCGTCGTGGCTGAGCGCGCAGTTCCCCGCGCCCCTGGGGGGTCGTGGGCTGGGCGCGCAGTTCCCCGGGCCCCTGAGGGGGGCGTGGGGTGGGCGCGCAGGTCCTTGCGGCCCTGGGGACGCTCGGGTGGCGTAGCGCACACGTTTGCGGGTGGGGATGCGTGGCTAGGCTGGCGGCATGGTCGCATCGCATGGCGCGCGGGTTCTGGTGGCGTCCAATCGCGGGCCCGTCTCGTACAGCCTCCGGGAGGACGGGACGCTGGAGTCGCGCCGCGGAGGCGGCGGTCTCGTGTCGGGGCTGAGCGCGATCGGGCCGGACACGGACGCCGTGTGGGTGTGCGCCGCGCTCGGTGACGGCGATCGCGCGGCCGTGCTGCGGACCGCGGACAGGAGCGGGCGGCTGGCCGCGGAGGACACCGGCGACCAGCGGGTGCGCATGCTGGACATCCCGGCGGAGACGTTCGCGTCCGCGTACAACGGGATCGCGAACTCCGTGCTGTGGTTCGTCCACCACCTGCTGTTCCAGACGCCTCTGGAGCCCGTCTTCGACGAGGACTTCCGCGAGCAGTGGGCGGCGTACGTGGCGTACAACAGCGCGTTCGCCGACGCGCTGGCGGAGGAGGCCGGGGAGGGCGCGGCCGTCCTGGTGCAGGACTACCACCTGACGCTGGTGCCGCAGATGCTCCGCTCGCGCCGCCCCGACCTGCGGATCGGCCATTTCTCGCACACGCCGTGGGCGCCGCCGGACTACTTCCGGCTGCTGCCGGACGACGTGGCGGCCGAGGTGCTGAGCGGCGTTCTGGGCGCGGACCGGGCGGCGTTCCTGACCCGGCGCTGGGCGGAGGCGTTCGCCGCGTGCTGCGCCGATGTGCTCGGCGCGTCCGTGAGCCGGGACGGGGACGCACTGTCGGTGACCCATCAGGGCCGCACCACCCGGATCGGGGTGCACGGGCTGGGGGCGGACGCGGAGTTCCTGCGGGAGCGGGCGCACCGGCCGGACGTGGAGGAGCGCCTGGCGGTGCTCCGGGAGGCCGTGGGCGGCCCGGACCGCAAGGTCGTCGTGCGGGTGGACCGCACCGAGCTGTCGAAGAACATCGTGCGCGGCCTGCTGGCGTTCGCGCAGTTGCTGCGCGACCGTCCCGAGTGGCAGGGCCGCGTGGTGCACATCGCGTTCGCCTATCCCTCGCGGCACGACCTGGCGATCTACCGCGAGTACACCGACGAGGTCTCCGATCTGGCGGAGGAGATCAACGAGGAGTTCGGCACCCCGGGTTGGGAGCCGGTGATCCTGCACGTCAAGGACGACTTCGCGCGCTCGCTGGCGGCGTACCGGCTGGCCGACGTGGCGCTGGTCAACCCGATCCGCGACGGCATGAACTTGGTGGCCAAGGAGATCCCGGTCGTCTCGGACGACGGTGTCGCCCTGGTGCTGTCGCGTGAGGCGGGCGCCTACGAGGAGCTGGGCGACGACGCCTTCGTGGTGAACCCGTACGACATCCTGGCCACGGCCCGCGCGCTGCACCAGGCGCTCTCGCTCTCGCACGGGGAACGCGCCGAGGCCACCAAGCGCCTGGTGGCGGCGGCCACCGCGCTGCCGCCTCAGCGGTGGTTCCTGGACCAGCTGCACGCCCTCGACTGACCTGCGTTGAGACACTGGGGCCGACCGCACGTTCTCCTGGGTGACACACGTCACCGCGACGCGGGGCGGCGGCCGGACAGGAATTGACGTGGAGCTTTCACTGCGAGCCCGGGTGCGGGCCGGGGACCCGGCCGCGTTCGCCCAGCTCTTCGACGACCACGCGGGCGTGGTGCACCGGCACGCCGTGCGGGTGCTGGGCAACTGGGCGACGGCCGAGGACATCGTGTCGCTGACGTTCCTGGAGGCGTGGCGGACGCGCGAGCGGGTGCGTGTGGACGGCGACAGCCTCCAGCCGTGGCTGCTGGGCATCGCGACGAACGTGATGCGCAACACGGCGCGTGCCGCGCGGCGCCACCAGGGCGCGCTGGCGCGGCTGCCGCTGCGGGACGCGGTGCCGGACTTCGCGGACGAGCTCGCGGACCGGCTCGCGGACGCCGAACAGCTCGGTGCCGCCCGCCGGGCGCTGGAGCAGTTGCGGCGGCCGGAACGCGAGGTGTTCGCGCTGTGCGTGTGGGCGGGACTGGACTCCGTCGCGGCGGCCGAGGCGCTGGGCATCAAGGTCGGCACGGTCCGCTCGCGGCTGTTCCGGGCCCGGGAGCGGCTGCGGAAGCTGACGGAGGACGAACTGGCACGGGGCCGGGCCGCCGCCGGGCGGCGTCCGGCACCGGAGGAGCAGGTCGGGAGGGAGACCCGGTGAACGAGCACGCCGAACTGGTGGAACTGCTGCCCCCGCCGGGCGACCCGGTCCTCCCGCCGGCCCGCGAGCGGATACTCAAGGAGCACCTGCTGCGCGAGATCGCCCGGGACGGGAAACCGGTACCGCGGCCGCTGCGCTCCCGGGTGCGGCGCCGGCTGCTCACGGCGGGCGTTCCCGCGGCACTGGCGCTCGCCGTCCTGGCCGGTGTCGACGCGAGCGGGGTCCTCGACGACGGCCCCGCCGTCAGCGCGGCCCAGCGGTACCGGGCCGAGGTGCTGCTCACGCGGATCGCGCGGGCGGCGGACTCGCGCCCGGCCGCCGCGGTCCAAGACGACCAGTACGTGTACACCGAAGTCCGGGGCGCCAAGCGGTACTTCGCCGACTTCCTGCCGACCGGGCCCGACGCCCTCGCCCAGCGCGAGGACTGGCACGCCGTGGACGGCCGCCGCAAGGGCCTGGCCCGTATCCGGGCGATCCCCGCGGACGGCGGTGCCACCGGCCACATCGACATGAGCCTGGACGCCGACCCGAACGGCACCACCTACCGCGAGCTCACGGCCCTGCCCACCGATCCGGTTCTGCTGCTGCGCACGCTGTACGCGCGGACCGCGGGCCAGGGGCCGACGCACGAGGAGGCGGTCTTCGAGTCGATCGGCGCGATGCTCCCGGACTCCCTCCTCCTCCCCGACCTGAACTCCGCGCTGTACCGGGCCGCCTCCCGGCTGCCCGGCATGGTGGTCGTGGACCGCACCGCGGACGGCGCGGGCCGCCGCGGGGTGGGCCTGACGTTCTTCGGGTCGCGGCACGACACGACGTGGGTCTTCGACCCGTCCTCGCTGGCGTTCCTGGGGACGACGCGGACCGCGGTGATCGAGGTGGGGATCGCCGACCGGGCCGGTCAGCCCCCCGTGCACGGCTGAGCGGCCGCTCGCCGCCGGCTGATGCCCAGCCGGATGCGGGCGGTCAGCGCGCCGGTGGCGAGGTAGTGCTCCACCTCCGCGAGCGGGGCGCGGCGGGCGAGCGGTTCGAGGCCGACGACGAGGGCGACCGGGCCGCCGTCCGCCACGAACGCGGACCACCGCTCCCCGACGGCGGCTTCGAGCAGGCAGCCGCCCGCTTCACCGTGCACGACCGCCCGGCCGGGGGCGGGCACGGTGACCCGTTCGCCCAGGTCGGGCAGGCGGCGCCCCGGTTCGGTCAGGCCGAGCAGCGCGGCGAGCCCGGCCGTGCCGTGCCCGCGCGGGTGGGCCAGCAGCAGGAAGGCCACCGGCCCGAAGGCGGTGTCGTCGAGCCAGGCCCAGGTGGCGGGCCTCACCGCAGCACCACCCAGACCTGCTTGCCGGTGGGGGTCGGGCGGGCGCCCCAGCGGTGGGCGGCCGTCGCGATCAGGTGCATGCCGCGCCCGCGTTCGGCCGACCAGTCGAGCGGCAGCGGCGCGGGGACGGGCAGCCGGTGCGAGCGGTCGCTGACCGTGGCCCGCACTCCCTCGTCGGCGAGGTCGTGCAGGGTCAGTTCGCACTCGGGGGAGCCCGCGTGGCGGTGGACGTTGGCGAGTATCTCGGTGACGCACAGCGCGGCGGCGTTCGCGAGGTCCTCGCGGCCCCAGGCGCGGAGCTGTTCGCGCACGGCGGTGCGCACGGCGGCGATGCGGGCGGGCTCGGCGACGACGCGCATCGCCGTTCCGGGTGGGGATTCCTGCGTCATGGGGTCAACGGTTCCGTGCCGTGGCTAGCCTGACCAGGGACGACCTGACCCCGGGTCAGCTGTGTCGGGGCGGCCGGGCCGGTGTGTACGCGCTGTGTATCGGGGAGGTGGTGCCGTGTCCGCGACGAAGGGCGAGGGCTCGGCCAGCATGCGGATGTTCGGCTCGGTCGCACGGTCGCTGCGGGAGGCGCGGGGACTGTCGACCGAGGAACTGGCCGCGCACGTCGGCTACTCGAAGTCGCTGGTGATCAAGGTCGAGCGGGGGGAGCGGATGCCGCCGCCGGCCTTCGTGGAGGGCGCGGAGACGCTGCTCGGCGACGCGGGCGGGGTGCTGCGGGCCGCGGCGCGGCATCTGGAGCGCGGTGAGTTCCCCTCGTGGTTCGAGGAGTACGCGGAGCTGGAGCGCACGGCGGTCTGCCTCTACACGTACGACACACACGTGGTCAACGGCCTGCTCCAGACCGAGGACTACGCCCGGGTGGTGCTCGGCGCCTACTGCCCGGCCCTCGAAGGGGAGGAGGTGGAGCGGCGGGTGCGGGCCCGGCTGGCCCGGCAGTCGCTGCTGACCCGGGCCCCGGCGCCGCAGCTCGCCTTTGTGGTCGAGGAGTGGGTGCTGCGCCGCCCGGTGGGCGGCCGGGAGGTCAACCGGCGCCAGCTGGAACGGCTGCTGGAGGTGGCCGCGCTGCGGAACGTCACCGTCCAGGTGATGCCGCTCGCGCACGAGGCGCACGCCGGTTTCGACGGGCCCATGCATCTGCTGGAGACCCCCGATCTGCGGCTGCTCGCCTATCTCGAAGTCCAGGGCCGCAGCGTGCTGATGAGCGAGCGGAATGAGGTCAGCAAGCTCAACCAGCGCTATGCGATGATCCGGTCGCAGGCCCTCAGCGTCGGGGAATCCGCGAAGGTGATCGAGCAGATTGCAGGGGAGCTATGACCTCCGAACTCGCATGGTTCAAGAGCAGCCACAGCGGCAGTGAGGGCGGCGCGTGCATCGAGGTCGCCGCCGGTCCGGCAGCCGTCCACGTCCGGGACTCCAAGGACCCCGCGGGGCCCGTGCTGGTGTTCCCGGCCGAGCAGTGGTCGGCGTTCGTCGCGTTCGCCGCCGCCGTACCGGTGGAGTGACGTCACCCGTCGAAGCGCGAGGAACCGAGCGTCACTTGGTGCCCGGTGAGGCTGATCTCGATGCCGTCGGCGGTGGCACGCGCCGCGGTGAAACCGAGGCCGACCGGGAGGGCGACCCTCCACTCGCAACCGGCGCGTTCGGCACCGGGAACGGACAGCGTGAGCTCCGAGCCCTGCGCGAGGAGCGTGCCCGTGCTGCTCAGCGGTGCTCCGCCGACCGTTCCCGAGACCTGGACGCGTGCCGCCTGGCCGTCCGATCCCGGGGCCTGCGAGATCTTGATCGAGCCACCGGCCCTCGCCAGCCGTGACACCACGCCGGACAGGTCCTTGTAGGAGAGGGTCAGGGTGCCGGTGGCGAGATTGGCCTGGGCACTGCGCGCCGTCACCGAGGTCACGCTCACGTCGCGCAGATCGATGCGGAGCCGGGCGATGTACAGGTAGCCGCCCTGCCGGTTGTCGACGGTGTCGACGTAGAAGTGGTCGGCGTCCAGCGTGACATGGCGGAAGTCGCCGTCGAGCGCCTGGGTCACGAACGGGAAGCCCTGGATCCCCACGCTCATGTGGCCGTCCGTGGTGTTCGCGTAGCCGTACTTCTCCTTCGCGAGCTGGAGCGCCTCCTTGTCCGCGTAGTGCACGGCCACCCGGTCGGCGGTCACGAACAGCACGGCCAGCACGGCCACCGTGACGGCCAGGACCTTCACCCATCGACGTCCCACGCCGATCCCCCCATGCGTTGCGTTGTCGCCGACGACGAGGTGCGTGCGAGGCGATCACGCACTGCCGCGGACCTCGGCGACAGCCTAGATGTAGGGACCACGGGCGTTGTTGGCGCGGTCCCCTCCAGCGGTCGCGGGCCGCGTCCGGGGCTGCGCTTGCGTGCGTCGGGTCGGCGAACGGGCGTCGCGCGCGCCGCCGCCGTGCGGGTAGAGTAACCGCCCGATCACGCTTCGTGCTTGCGCACGAAGCGGCCCCCAGCGGTGCGCCAACACCGACCGGGGGCCTACATCCCCGAGGCCGATGCGGAGCCCCGTAAATGCTGCGTCATGCTATCCCGCCGACCCGTTTCTTCTCCCAGACGCCGAACGACCTCATCCGCCATCCGCGGCTGAACGGAACGGCCGTACGACTGCTCCAGTGGGCGCTCTCCCTGCCCGACGGATCGCGCGAGACCCTCCAGACCATCGGCGAGAAGATGCCCGAAGGACGCATCGCGCTGCGCCGGGCCCGGCAGCAACTCGAAGCCGAGGGCTACGTCCACACCCGGCGCAACCAGTGCCCGCACACGGGTCGATGGACGACCCGAGTGCTGGTGTCCAATGTCGCGTTGCTGGCCCCGGAGGAGATCGAGGCCGCCTTCGCCCCACCGGGTGACCGGATGCCGACCGTCGGCGCACCGGCCGAACGGGCCGTCGGCGCATCACCCAGGGAAAAGAACACCGAAGAGGTGAACACCCCCCACCCCGACGCGCCGCTGGTCGCCCGCGCGGCGGCCGTGCTGCACCGGGTGGGGCGGACGGAGGCCCGGCTCGCCCTCGGCATCGCCGAGGCGGCGAAACTCGCCCCGCTGGCCGCGCGCTGGCTGGCCAACGGCGCGAGCGAACTCGAACTGCGCACCGCCGTCAGCGCCGGACTGCCGTCCGCCGTGCACTCCCCCGCCGGCTTCATCGCCCGCCGCCTGCGCGACAAGCTCCCCGCCCCGCGCACCCGCCTCGATCCAGCGGCCCCGGCCGAACCGCTGCCCGAATGCGCGGGCTGCGGCGATCCGTTGCCGCGAGGGCAAGCCACCGGGGTGTGCGCGCCCTGCACCGGCGCCGTCCCCGCGCCCGGCCCCGGCGGGCCGCGCGGCGCGGACCGGGTGCGCGCCGCACTGGCGCTCGCCGCCCCGGCTGTACGCGTGCGAACGGCCTTGCCACGGCTGTAGGGGCGGGACTGACGGTGAACCGACCCCGTCTCCCGCCTCCGACGGACGGGCCGGGGGCGGGAGACGGTGACCGGCCGGACTACTCGGCGGTCAGGAACTCGTCGTGCGACAGCGGACGGTTCACTATGCGGATGTCACCGACGTTGCCGTGGAAGACGACGTCGACCGCGCCCGCGTACTCGTGGCCGCCCACCAGCCAGGGCAGACCGAGCGAGGTGATGCCCTGCGAGACCCGGTTCGGGTTGTCGACGACGGGCGCGCCGTCGACGTACAGGCGGGTGTAGCGGCCGTCGTTGACGACCGCCAGGTGCCACCACTTGAGCTCCACCAGGCCGTGACCCCAGTTGGTCGTCGGGTAGGTGGTGTTCAGCGGGTAGTGGTTGAACTGCGGCTCGCGGCCGTTGTTCGTGATGTTGAACTGGGCCAGCGGCTCGTTCGGGTCGGTGTTCTTGCCGTGCTTGCCCGCCGCGCCGGACGCACCCCGGCGGCTGAGGAACGACGCGTTGCCGTTCCGGCCGGAGTCCCAGTCCAGCGGCATCATCACGAACGACTCGATCGTGTAACCGCTCCTGAAGGTCTCGCTGTTCAGCGGCGCCTTCGGACCCGTGGTCAGGTACGAGCCGTTGACCGGGTTGCGGCCGCCGGTGAACTTCAGGCTGGCGTGCGCGGGCTGGTCGGGGTGGTGGTCGGCGGACCAGGTCAGCGCACCGTCGGCGGTGCCCGGCAGGGTCACCACCGTCAGGTCGTTGCCCTTGCCGGACAGGTCGCGGATCGTCTGGCCCGCGGTGAGCGCGGTGCCGGGCGCGCCCTGCCCGTCGAAGCGCCAGTAGGCCAGCGTGCCCTTCACCAGCTCCTTGCTCGCCGGGCGGGCGGGCCGGACCGGGACCGGGTTGAAGCTCGCGAAGCGCTCGTCGAAGTCGATCGGCATGGAGAAGTTGTCGACCGGGCCGGTGACCTGGGCGATCTCCGCGGCCAGCTGGGTGCGGGTCTCCGGCTCCTGGGCCATGATCCACGGGTTGATCGTCTCGACGTCGATCGTGTTGCGGACCAGGTCGAAGTGGTACAGGCGGATCATGCCGCCGCCGCCGAAGTACCGGTTCTGGTAGTTCGTGATGTGCATGTGCACGTCGTTGCCGGCGGCGTTCTTCTGGGTCATGCGCCCGGGCGGCCAGTAGTGGCCGTTCAGGGTCAGGAAGACCTGGTCGTTCTCCTTGATCAGCTTGTCCCACATCGCCTGACCGTTGCCCACGATCACGGCGTTGTTCTCGGGGTCGCCGGACTCGTACGGGAAAACGTTGTCATCGTACGGAGAGGCGACGATGTCGTGCGACGTGACGATCACCGGCATCTTCGGGTGCGCCTTGATGACCTTGTTGGCCCACGCGTAACCCTGGTCGGTGGTGCGCCAGTCCAGCGCCAGCAGCAGCCACGAGCGGCCGGCGGCCTGGAAGATGTGCGCGGTGTTGTAGCCGGTCTCGTCCGCCGAGGCGAAGGTCTTGGAGTGCCGGAACCGCTGCGGGCCCATGGTCCGCAGGTACGGCGTGTCACCGCGGCTGTCGTCGCCCGACACGTCGTGGTTGCCGGCGAGCACGCTGTACGCGGCGCCGTGCTGGTCCAGCACCGCGAACGCCTTGTCGACCTGCTCGAAGGACGACGGGTCCGCGTCCTGCGTCATGTCGCCGAGGTGCGCCATGAAGACGATGTTGTTGTCGGGGTTGCCGCTGTTGTTGATGATGTAGCGGAACGACTCCTCCTGCGGAGTCCGGTTCACGCTGTCCTGGCTGCCCCAGTAGAGGAACTGGGTGTCCGGCATGACCGCGAGGGTGAACTGGAGCGACGTCGGGTCCGGGTTCCACTTGCCGCTCTTGCCACCGTGCCTGGCGGCGTCCTCGGCGTTCCCGGCCTCCGCGGCGGACGCGGGCGTCACGCCGAACGCGGCCCCGCCGACGCCGACGGCCGCGGCGCCCGCGCCGGCCAGCGCCGCGTTGCGCAGAAAACCGCGCCGGCTGTTGCCGGCCGGCTCCTGGGACGAATGGTCACCATGAGTGCACATGAGGGGGGCCTTCCCGATTGGATGGTTTCAAGCCCCATCGACGCTACGCAGGAAGGCCCCCCAGCTGGGCATACGTCAGATGACAAACGGAATGCGGGTCTCCGCCCAAGGTTTACGGCACTCGTCAACCGGCGGCGGGAAGTCGGCCGCTCGATGAGCGGAGGATGACGAGGAGACGTCGATGTCGTCATGCCGCCGCAACCCGGGAATATCCGCGCGGCCCTGGCAGTGACACCAGGGGATGCGGTGCCGCCCGCCGGTCACCCTGGACCCACCGAACCGGCCGGCATAGAGGGCGGCAGGGGTTGGGCAGCGTTTGATATCGTCTGCCGCACATTTTGATATCATGACCCATGGATCGCACTCTTGGAGGCGGAGATGACCCGTACCGTCATAGACGTCGATGACCACATGCTCGCCGCCGCGGCCGAGATCTTCGGTACAACCACGAAGGTCGCCACCGTCAACGCAGCTCTCGAGGACGCGGTCAAGCGCCGGAAGCGCGCGTCGTTTCTGGAGTGGCTGGCTGATGGCGGGCTTCCTGATCTGACCGGTCCCGTCGACAGTGCGGACGACCCGCATCACGACGCATGACCGACCGCTTCCTCATCGACACCTCCGCCCTCGCCCGTTATCCGAAGCCGCCGGTCCGCGCCATGGTCCAGCCGCTGCACAACGCCGGGCTCCTCGCCGTGTGCGGGGCCGTCGAAGTGGAGGTCCTCCGCAGCGCCCGTTCCAAGGCCGACGCCGAACGTATCCGCGACGAGATGCGCGGTTTCGACTGGCTCCCCACGCCTGACGAAGCATGGGACCGCGCCCTAGAGGTGCAAACCCTGCTCATCGGAGACGGGAACTGGAAGGCTTTGTCCGTCGCGGATCTGATCATCGCAGCGACGGCGGAGCGGCACGGCGCCACCGTCCTGCACTACAACGGCGACTTCGACATGATCGCGCGCGTGACCGGACAGCCCATGCGATGGGTGGCCACGGCAGGCAGCGCCGACTGACCGGGGCCGACCCCACTATGCCTGCGGGGGCGGTGGGGGGATCGTGCCGAGGTCGGGGGCGGGTTCGGGCCAGACCAGGAGGACCGGGCAGGGCGCGTGGTCCACGACGAAGCGCGCGGCGGGGCCCAGGCTGTGCGGGCCGAGGTGGCTGCGGTCGCCGTCGCGGGCGAGGACCAGGAGGTCGGCGCCCTCCGCCGCCGCCACCACCTCCCGTTCGACCCGGCCGGTCAGCTCGCGCCGGACGCACGGCCGGCCCAGCCGGTCGGCCGCCGCCGCGAGCAACTCCCGTCCCGAGACGGCCGCCTGCTCCTCCATGCGGGTCCCCGGATCGCGCCCCCAGCCGCGCGCCGGGCCGTGCGGGCGCGGGTGCCCGCGGCCCAGCAGACCCGCGAACGCGCCGTGGGCCGCGCCCGGCACGTCCTGCCCGCTGACATGGAGCAGCACGATGTCGGCGCCCTCCGGCGCGTGGGCGCGCGCGGCGTCCACACACGCGGGCCAGGTCCCCTCGACGGTCCAGACGACAACGGTCAACGCGGTCCCCTTTCCGGCTCAGCCTCCGAAGACCGGCAGTGACACCCACAGTGCCACCACCGACAGCACCAGCGCAGCGGGCACGACGAGCAGCCCGAGAAGCGTGAACTCCCGCAGGTCCACGGCCGCGTCGTGGGCGTGGACGATACGCCGCCACAACAGGGTGGCCAGCGACCCCGCGTACGTCAGGTTGGGGCCGATGTTCACCCCGAGCAGGACGGCGAGCACCGCGCCCGGGCCGCCCGGCGCCGCCAGAGGCAGCAGCACGAGCACCGCGGGCAGGTTGTTGATGACGTTGGCCAGCACCGCCGCCAGGGCCGCGAGCCCGAGCAGCGCGAGCAGGCCCGTGCCCTCGGGGACGACGTGCGTGAGCACGGAGGCCAGCCCGTTGTCGACGACCGCGCGGACCACCACGCCGAGCGCGAGCACGAACGCCAGGAAGGGAACGGCCGCCGACCGGCCGATCGCGCGGACCGTGGTCCGCCGCCGCAGCAGTGCGTGCACCGCCAACGCCAGCGCGCCGGCCAGCGCCGCCCACGCCGGGTTCAGCCCGAACGCGGAGGTGGCGACGAACCCGGCGAGGGTGCAGACCACCGTCACCAGCGCGAACAGCGGCACCTCCGGCGCGTCCCCGGCCGCCCGGACCCCGGCGGAGGCGTCCAGGTCGGAGGCGAACCAGCGCCGCAGCACCACGTACTCCACGCCGATCGCCACCAGCCACGGCAGCGCCATCAGCGCCGCGAAGCGGGCGAAGGACAGCCCGCTGGAGGCGAAGGCCAGCAGATTGGTGAGGTTGGAGACGGGCAGCAGCAGCGACGCCGTGTTGGACAGGTGCGTGCACGCGTACACGTGCGGCTTGGCCCGCGCCCCGAGTCGCGCGGCGGTCGCGAAGACCACGGGGGTGAGCAGCACCACGGTCGCGTCCAGGCTCAGCACCGCGGTGATCACCGAGGCCACGACGAAGACCTGGGCCAGCAGCCGGCGCGGACGGCCCGCCGCCGTCCGCGCCATCCATGCCCCGCAGGCGCGGAACAGCCCTTCGTCGTCGCAGAGTTGGGCCAGCACCAGCACGGCCGCCAGGAAGCCGATCACCGGCCCCAGCCGGGCGGCCTCCTCCCCGGCGTGGTCGAGGGAGATCGCCCCGGTTCCGATGACGATGCCCGCCGCCGGGACGGCGACCACCGCCTCGGGCAGGCCCCAGGGGCGCACCACGGCGCAGACCAGCACCACCACCAGCAGCAGGGCGGACAGCGCCTCCGCGTACGACGTGCTCAGGACCGGCTCCTTCGGTGGGCCACAAACGGGCGGACTACTTCTTCGCCTTGCCCACCGAGTCTGCCGCCACGCACACCGCCAGGCCCAATGCGACCAGCACGACACACACGTACATCCGGTAGCCGTCGAGGAAACCGATCCGCTGCACCAGCGCCCACAGATGGAACCTGCCGTCGGTGAGCTCGTAGGCGATGCCGCCGAGGCCCTGGGAGAGCAGGACGAAGCCGAGGAATCCTGTGAACCCGCGAAGACCCTTCATGCCCCGAGGCTAGGAAGCGGCGCCGGGGCCGGGCTGTCGTCCTAAGTAGCCGATCGGCCCCCGCGTGTCGTCCGAAGGTCCCGACTTCGCACGCGGCCTGTGGTGGCGGCGTCCGCGGTCCGTAGATTCGGGGACATGCGAGGCATACCCAGACGCATGCCGAAGGGCATCGGCGCCGACATCGCGGTCTTCCTCGGCGCCGCGGCCTTCTCCGTGCTGTCCGCGGGCGGGACGGGCGCCGGGACCGGGATCGCCGAGCAGGCCGTGAGCGCGGCCGCGTGCACCGCGCTGTTCCTGCGGCGGCGGTGGCCGGTGCAGCTGGCGGCGGCACTGCTGGTGACCGGATGGTTCGCGCACCTGGTGGGCGGGCCGACGGCGGTGGCCGTCTTCACCGTGGCGGCGCACCGCCCGCTGCGAAGCACGGCGTGGATCGCGGCGCTCGCCTTCGCGCCGCTGCCGGTGTTCCTCGCCCGCGGACCCGACCCGGACCTGCCGGAGACCGGTTCCGCGCTCACCTTCTTCGCCATCATGGCCGGGGCGATCGGCTGGGGGCTGTACGTGCGCTCCCGGCGGCAGTTGCTCGCCTCCCACGCGGAACGGGGACGGCGGGAGGCCCGCGAGGAGATCGCCCGCGAGATGCACGACGTCCTGGCGCACCGGCTGACGCTGCTCAGCGTCCACGCGGGGGCGCTGGAGTTCCACCCGGGAGCCCCGCCCGCCGAGATCGAACGGGCCGCGGGCGTGATCCGCGACGCCGCGCACCAGGCGCTGGAGGACCTGCGCGGGATCATCGGCGTCCTGCGCGAGCCGGGCGGGACGGGCGGCACGACCGGCGGGGGCGCGGGCGTGCGCCCGCAGCCGACCCTCGCCGACGTGCCCCGGCTGGTGGCGGAGGCACGGGAGGCCGGCATGCGGATCGCACTGGAGACGGACTGCGCGGCGGGGGAGGGCGGGGCCGCCACGGGGCGCACCGCCTACCGCATCGTGCAGGAGGGGCTGACCAACGCCCGCAAGCACGCGCCCGGCACGGAGGTGACGGTCCGGCTCAGCGGCGGCCCGGCGCGCGGGCTGACGGTCGAGGTCAGCAACCCGGCGCCGGACACGGCCCCCGCCGCCCCGCGCGCCGCGGGCATCCCCGGCGCCGGACAGGGACTGACCGGCCTCACCGAACGTGCCGCCCTCACCGGCGGCCGGCTCGAACACGGCCCGGTGCGCGGCGGCTTCCGCGTCCGGGCCTGGCTGCCGTGGGCGCCGTGAACGCCGTGAACGCCGCGACGGGCCGACTGGCTACGGTGGGCGCGTGACCGTGCTGCGCCTGATGCTCGTCGACGACGACCCCCTCGTCCGCGCCGGCCTGCGCCTGATGCTGGGCGGGGCCCCGGACATCGAGGTCGTGGCCGAGGCCGGCGACGGGGCGGAGGTCTCCGCGCTGGTCGAGGCGCACGCCCCCGACGTGGTCCTGATGGACATCCGCATGCCTTCGGTGGACGGCCTGGCCGCCACGGAGGAGCTGCGGTCCCGGCCCGGTGCGCCGGAGGTCGTCGTCCTGACCACGTTCCACACCGACGAGCACGTGCTGCGCGCGCTGCGCGCCGGGGCGGCGGGCTTCGTCCTCAAGGACACCCCGCCGCGCGAGATCGTCGAGGCGGTACGGAAGGTGGCCGCCGGGGAGCCGGTGCTGTCGCCCGCGGTGACACGGCAGTTGATCGCGCAGGTCGCGGGCGGGGCGGCGCAGTCGCGGAGCGCGGGCGCGCGGGCCCGCCGCCAACTCGCCTCGCTGGGCGGGCGCGAACGCGAGGTGGCCCTGGCCATCGGCGAGGGCCGGTCGAACGCGGAGATCGCGGCGGCGCTCCACATGAGCGTGCCCACGGTCAAGACCCATGTCTCCCGCGTCCTGGGCAAGCTCGGGCTCAACAACCGTGTGCAGATCGCCCTGATCGTGCACGACGCGGACGCCGACGGCGGCGGCGCCGGGAGGTCAGGCGGCCGGGCCTGAGGGCTTCCCCTTGAGTTTGGCCCAGATGGCGTTGAGCGCCTGTATGTCGGCCTCGTCCAGACGGTCGTCGAATCCGTCCGCCAGCGCGGCGCGGCGGGTGGCGTCGGCCTCGTCGAAGGCCGCCCGGCCGGCCTCGGTCAGCAGCACCCCGGTGGAGCGGGCGTCGGTCGGCGAGGGCACGCGGACGATCAGGCCGCGCGCCTGGAGGGCGTCCATGACGCGGGAGACCTGGCTGCGGCTGAGCAGTGTCCGCGCCCCCAGGTCGGAGGCGGCCACCGGCTCGCTCCGGCGGCGCAGCCACAGCATGACCTCGAACCAGGACATCGGCAGGTCGTGGGCGCGGAGCAGCGCCTGGTCGACGCGGCCGGTGAGGGTGGTGCCGGCCCACATCAGGCCGTAGAAGGCACGGTCGCGGTCGGAGAGTTCCCCCAGGGTGATGTCGTTGCGCGCCATGGGGTCACCTTACCGGGCGGGGCGGGGTTGTGTGTACACGCACGCAATGGTTATGGTGTGTGTACACGCACAGAATCCCTGGGCGCGACGAACGAACGGAACCCCCATGCCTGCCCACGCCACCTCCCCCGGCACCGTCCTCATCACCGGCACCTCCACCGGCATCGGCCTGGCCGTCGCCGTCGGCGCCGCCCGCGCCGGCTGGACCGTCGTCGCCACCATGCGCGACCTCGGCAAGGCCGACGCGCTCCGCGAGGCCGCGGAGAAGGCCGGTGTCGCCGAGCGCGTCCACCTCAAGCGGCTGGACGTCACCGACCCGCTGCTGGTCGCCGCGTGCGTCGAGGACGTCGTCGTCGAGTTCGGGCGGCTGGACGCGGTCGTCAACAACGCCGGCGCCGGACACGTCAACACCGTCGAACTGGGCACCGTCGCGGACGTGCGCGCCACGATGGAGGTCAACTTCTTCGGCGTCGTCGAGGTCACCAAGGCCGCGATGCCGCACCTGCGGGAGTCCGGCGGCCGCCTCATCACCGTCACCAGCGTCGGCGGCGTCGTCGGACAGCCCTTCAACGAGGCGTACTGCGCCGCCAAGTTCGCGGTCGAGGGCTTCATGGAGTCGCTCGCGCCGGTCGCCGCCGCCGTCGGCGTCTCCGTCATCGTCGTCGAACCCGGCGCCGTGGCCAGCGAGTTCGTCGCCAACGTCGGCATCGACATCCCCGCGTACGTCGCCGCGGCCGGACCCTACGCCGACGCGATGACGCACTACCTCGACCGCACCACGCAGGCCTTCCACGCAGCGCAGGGCGTCGAGGACGCCGCCGCACCCGTCGTCGACGCCCTCGGCGCCGACAACCCGCCGTTCCGCGTCCAGACCTCCGAGGCCGCCCGCGCCTTCGTCGGCGCCAAGCTCGCCGACCTCGACGGCTCGGCCGTTCAGTCGCTCACGCGGTCCTGGCTCTCCTGACCCTCCAGGACGGCCGCGAGGGCGTCCAGCAGACGCACCACGCCCTCCGGCCCGTCCACCACCAGATCCGCGCGGGCGGCCAGCTCCGCCACCTCCGCGCTGCCGCTGCACACCAGCACACCCGGCAGGCCGTCCGCGCGGCGCTTCTCCACCGCGCCGAACGCCGCCAGATCGCCCAGGTCGTCACCCGCGTACAGCACCGGGCCCGCCCCCACCTCCCGCAGGAAGTCGCCCAGCGCCACACCCTTGTCCATCCCCGGCGGACGCAGCTCCAGCACCATCCGGCCCGGCTCCACGATCAGGCCGTGCCGCTCCGCCAGCTCCCCCAACGGGCCCCGCAGCGCCGCGAACGCGGCCTGCGGATCCTCCGTACGGCGCGTGTGCACCGCCACGGCACGGCCCTTGTCCTCCACCCAGGTGCCCTGCCACGCGCCGATCCCGTCCAGCACCCCCGGCAGCTCCGCACGCAGCGCGTCCACCCCCGGGTGCGCGCCCGGCGCCCGCACCTCGCCGGACCGCGCGTCCCACCGCTCGGCGCCGTAATGGCCCAGCACCACCATCCGCTCCAGACCCGGCACCCCGGCGAAACCGCCGTACCGCACGGCCACCCCCGCGGGACGGCCCGTCACGACCACCACCGAGCCGATGAGCGGCGCGAGGCGCGCCAGCACCCGGGCGGCCTCCGGATGCGCCCGCGCGCTGTCCGGATCCGGCACGATCGGGGCCAGCGTCCCGTCGAAGTCCAGCGCCACGACGGCCCTGCGGGGCTCCGCGAGCAGTGCGGTCAGGCCGTCCCCGCCCTCGGGCGTCGTCGGCTCGGGCAGTTCGTCCCTGGGGTCCCTGAGGGTCATGCCACCGACCATACCGAGGGGGGCGGGGGGCATGGCGGGCGTACGGAAGCATCGCCCCTCCGGGGCTTCACCTGTGCACGGGGGCCGGCCGCCGTCGCTGGGTGGGTGCCGCGCTCCTAGGCACACGGCGGCCTTCATCGATCGCGCACGAGGATGTTGGGTGGGTAAACAGAAGACCCGGCAGCGCTTTCATGGAGGAGATATGCCAACCGTCGACCACCAGGACATCATCACCGAGTGGATCGCCGCGTCGAATACGCACGATGCCGGCACCTACCTGAAGTTCTTCACCGAAGATGCCGTGCTTGACGATCCGTCCGTGGGGCGCACATTCGATGGCGTGGCCGGCATCAAGGAATACTTCGACGCGTACTTCATCGGCTACCGCACGACAACGCGACTCCAGAGCGTCACGCCCGTTCCCGCAGCGACCGGGGCCGGATACCTGCATGTCGAGGTCGACTTCACCGGCGACTTCCCCGGCGGTCACACCGGTGGAACATTCGACATCACCTTCAGTGGGGACAAGATCGCCCACATCAGAGCAGACCTCACCTGATGTATTGAGATCTCGTCCTCCTGTCCATCATGAAAAGGGACATCCATGTCTTCCAGCGAGCATCAGATCACCCAGCTCATCGGCCGGTACGCGTTCCTCGTCGATGACGGCGATTTCGCCGGGCTCGGCGAACTCCTCGACGCCGCAGAATTCACCCTCGGCACGAAAACGGTTCGCGGCAAGGCCGCCGTCGAGGACATGGCGGTGAACACGTTGCGGACCTACGACGACGGCACGCCCAGAACCCGCCACGTCACCACCAACCTCCTCATCGACGTCGACGAGGAAGCCGGCACCGCCACCTCCTCCTCGTACTTCACCGTCCTGCAGCAGACCGACGGCTTCCCTCTCCAGCCCGTCGCGACCGGCCGCTACCGCGACACCTTCGAACGTCGCGACGGCGTGTGGCGCTTCACCCGCCGTACGGTCGGTGAGCAGTTCTACGGCGACCTCAGCCATCACGTGAAGGCCGCGCCGGACGCATGAGCGCCCTCGGCCGTCCGCTTCGCGTGCCCCCAGCCGGTGGCGCTGTCTCCCGGGCACCGCGTCGAGGATGCGGGCGGTCTCGGAGGCATCGCGCGGCCGGGTCGGCCCTGGGCGGCACCGACGCCAGCGGGCGGAGGGAGTTGTTGCCGTTTCGGGACACAGTGAGCCAGTGATCATCGCATGGCGGTCGGAATGTGAACCGATCTGTCACCGCCGGGGAAGAGACCAGCTCATGTCCAGCCTGAACACACCGCCCACGCCGCCGGGGCGGCCCGCACCTGTGCTGCTCCTGGAGGGGCTGACCCGGGTGCACGGGTCCGGGGCCACCGAGGTGCACGCGCTGCGCGGCATCGACCTGGCCGTGCACCCGGGCGAACTCGTCGCCGTCATGGGCCCGTCGGGGTCGGGCAAGTCCTCGCTGCTGACCCTCGCGGGCGGGCTGGACGTGCCCACGTCCGGACGCGTGGTGGTCGAGGGCACCGACCTGACGGCGGCGAGCCGCAAGCAGGTGGCGGCACTGCGCCGCCGCAGCATCGGCTACGTCTTCCAGGACTACAACCTGATACCCGCGCTCACCGCCGCCGAGAACGTCGCGCTCCCCCGTGAACTGGACGGCACCGGCAGCCGCGCGGCCCGCCGCGAGGCGCTCGCGCTGCTGGCGGAGATGGGCCTGGAGCAGCTCGCCGACCGCTTCCCCGACGAGATGTCCGGCGGCCAGCAGCAGCGGGTCGCCGTCGCCCGGGCGCTGGTCGGCGACCGGCGGCTGGTCCTCGCCGACGAGCCCACCGGCGCCCTGGACTCGGAGACCGGCGAGGCGGTGCTCGCGCTGCTGCGGAACCGGTGCGACGCGGGCGCGGCCTGTGTGCTGGTCACGCACGAGGCGCGGTTCGCCTCCTGGGCGGACCGGGTGGTCTCCGTGCGCGACGGCTCGGTGGTGGACATCACCCTGCGGCCGTCCGCGGATCCGCTGCTGACCGGGGGGACGGCCCAGTGACCTCGCCGTTCCGCAGCTGGCGGGTCGCGGTCCGGATCGCCCGCCGCGACGCCTGGCGCGCCAAGGGCCGCAGCCTGATGGTGCTGGCGATGATCGCGGTACCGGTCGTCGGGGTCAGCGCCGCCGACGTCACCATCCGCAGCTCCCGGCTGACCCCGCAGCAGACCGTCACCCGCGACATCGGGGCGGCCGACGCCCGCCTGGAGGACGCCGGCCAGGGAGGCACCGCGATCCTCCAGACGCCGCAGGGCGACAGCTTCGCTTTGGCGCGGCAGGAGAAGCCCGGCGAGACGGCCGTGCCGCCCGGCGTCGACCCCAGGACGGCGGCGCCCGCGGGGGCCAGGAGCATCCCCGACACGATCGCGTACGCCGACGTCATGACCACGTCCGGCATCATGGGCACCGAGGTCAGGGAACTGGACGGGGCCGACCCCCTCGCCGCCGGGATCATGGACCTGACCCGCGGGCGCTTCGCCGCCTCGCCCGACGAGGTGACCGCCACCAACGCGTTCCTGGCGCGCAGCGGACTGCGCGTCGGGTCCGAGGTCCGGGCCCAGGGACTGGACCACGCCTACCGCGTCGTCGGCGCCTACGACCTGCCGAGCAGGCTCGGCACCGCCCAACTGGACTTCCACCCGGGCGCGTTCGTCGACCGGTACGTCGCCGCACGCAAGGCGGCCGGCTCGGACGCGGGCGCACCCGCGCCGTCGTACCTGGTCGCGGTGGACGGCGGCTTCACCTGGGACATGGTGCGGCGCGCCAACACCGCCGGGGTGCTGGTCCATTCGCGGACGGTGACGCTCGATCCGCCCGCCGACTCCCAGGTGCCCTTCTACCGGCTGCCGGACTCCGGCAAGCCCGCCGCGCCCCAGGACCGCGCCGCGCTGACCGCCGGGGCGACCGTCGCGGGCATGGCGCTGCTGGAGGTCTGCCTGCTGGCGGGCCCCGCGTTCGCGGTCGGCGCACGGCGTTCGCGGCGCCAACTCGGACTGGTCGGCGCCAACGGCGGCGACCGCCGGCACATCCGGGCGATCGTGCTCTCCGGCGGCCTGGTCATCGGCGGCGCGGCCGCGGTCGTGGGCACGGTGACCGGCATCGCGCTGACACTGCTGCTGCGTCCCGCGATCGAGGACTACACCGGCAGCCGCTTCGGCGGATTCACCCTGCGGCCCGCCGAGTTGCTGGGCATCGGCGCGCTCGCGGTCGTCACCGGGCTGCTCGCCGCGGCCGTGCCCGCGTTCACCGCCTCGCGGCAGAGCGTGCTCGCCTCGCTCACCGGCCGGCGCGCGACGCGGAAGGCCGGACGGCTGCTGCCCTTGGCGGGTCTCACGGCACTCTGCCTGGGCGCGCTGATCGCGGTCTACGGATCTGCGCGCACCACCGACACCTACGTGGTGGCCGGCGGCTCCGCCCTCGCCGAACTGGGCCTGGTCGCCCTCACCCCGCTGCTCGTCGCGGGCTTCGGCCGGTTCGGCCGGTGGCTGCCGTTCGCCCCGCGGCTGGCGCTGCGGGACGCGGTGCGCCACCGCGGCCGCACCGCGCCCGCCGTGGCCGCGGTGCTGGCGGCCGTGGCGGGTACGGTCGCCGTCGCCACGTACGCGGCCAGCCAGGAGCAGCAGAACCGGGACGCGTACGTCGCCAGGGCACCGCGCGGTGTGCTCGCGGTCGGCCTCCCCTCGGAAGGCGGCCGCGGCATGGACGCGATGCGGCAGAGCGTGGACAAGCGCCTCCCGGTCGGCCGGCGGGCGGACGTGTCACGGCTCGTGACCGGGACCCGGATCTGCGACCCGTACACCGCGCAGCCCGGCTGCGGCGACGTCATGCCGGTGCAGCCCGACGCCAACCAGTGCCCGCCCGACGCCGAGGGCACCTCCGGGACGTTCACCCCGGCCCAGTTGCGGGCCTTCGCGAAGGACTGGCGGTGCCGGCAGGACGGCACCACACCGGCGATCTGGGCGGAGGGCAGCGTCCTGGTCGGCGGACCGCAGGTGCTGGACGTCCTCGGGATCCACGACCCCGCCGCGCGGGGGGCACTGGCCCGCGGGACGACCGTGCTGTTCGACCGCACCTGCGCCGACCACGGCTCCCTGCGGCTCCGGGTGACCCCGGACATGTCGAAGCAGGAGACAAGCACGGTGAAGAGGCTGCCCATGCGGCTGAGCACCGCCCACGCGTACGGGGTGCGGGCCGTCGTGCCGGAGCCGGCCGCCGCCTCCGCCGGGCTGCGCACGGTGCCGCTGGGCTCGCTCTTCACCACCACGCGCATGCCCACCGACGCCGAACAGCAGGCGCTGGCCCAGGACATCGCCAAACTGGGCGTCCGGTCCGACGTCTACCTGGAGCACGGCTACACCGGCAGGTACGGCGTCGTCCTGGTGGCGCTGACCCTCTTCGCGGGCCTGGTGACGATCGGCGCCGCAGGTGTCGCGACGGGTCTGGCCCAGGCCGACGCCGAGGCGGACCTCAGGACCCTGGCCGCCGTCGGGGCCCCGGGCCGGGTGCGGCGCACGCTCTCCGGGTTCCAGTGCGGGGTCGTCGCGGCGATGGGCGTACTGCTGGGGACGGCGGCAGGCATCCTGCCCGCGGTCGCGCTGCGGCGCGTCGACCGGCAGCAGCAGCGGGACCTCGCCCGGCAGATGCTGGAACAGGGCCGCGGCGCCCTCGTCGCACACGTCGAGGTGCCCGTGGTGGTGCCGTGGGCGACCATCGGCATGCTGCTGGTCCTGGTGCCGCTGGGGGCGACGCTGCTCGCGGCCCTGCTCACCCGCTCCCACAGCCGGATGGGCCGCCGCGCCCTGGACTAGCCCCCTTTTGTGGCTCGGTTCGCCTCCGGGGCGCACCGGCCCCCTCGGCTCACGCGCCGAACCCGCCGAACACGACGCCCACCGCCACCGCCTACCGGGTGGTGCGGTGAGCGTCGCGCATCCGGCGCAGGCGGTTGACGGTGACGGGGGCGTGCGCGAGTGCCTCGGGGTCGTCGAGCAGCGCGTTCAGAAGCTGGTAGAACCGCGTCGGCGAGATCCCGAGCCGCTCCCGTATCGCCCGTTCCTTCGCGCCGGGGCCCGCCCACGAACGGCCCGCGATGTCGAGGACGGCACGGTCCTGGTCGGTGAGGGTCACCTCGTCACGATAGCCCGTGTGGCGAGGGCCCCATGAGGTCTGCACCACACCGGCTTCCCCTTGTGCCGCCTCGCCGAATCACCTGGCGGGCGGCGGAACGGGATCTCTTTCGACGAGTGGACTAGACCTTTTGTGCTGTCTCACGGGAGACTGTCCTCCGTGAGACACGTCATCGCCCTCGATGTGGGCGGCACCGGCATGAAAGCCGCACTGGTCGCGGCGGACGGCACGCTGCTCCACGAGGCACGCCGCGCGACCGGCCGGGACCGCGGGACCGAGGCCGTCGTCGCGTCCGTGCTGGACTTCGCCGCGGACCTGCGGGCGTACGGGGCGGACACGTACGGCGAGCCCGCCGCCGCGGCCGGGGTGGCCGTGCCGGGGCTGGTCGACGAGCGGGCGGGCGTCGCGGTGTTCTCCGCGAACCTCGGCTGGCGCGACCTCCCGCTGCGCGACCTGCTCTCCCGCCGCCTGGACGGCACGCCCGTGGCCCTCGGCCACGACGTGCGCTCCGGAGGCCTGGCCGAGGGCCGGCTCGGCACCGGGCGCGGCGCGGAACGCTTCCTCTTCGTCGCCCTGGGCACCGGCATCGCCGGTGCCATCGGCATCGAGGGGCGCGTCGAGGCCACCGAACTCGGGCACATCGTCGTCCGCCCCGGCGGCGCGGCGTGCGGCTGCGGCCAGCACGGCTGCCTGGAGACCATCGCCTCCGCCTCCGGTGTGGCCCGCGCCTTCGGCGCCGAGGCCGCCGAGTGCGCCGCCGCCGTCGCGGCGGGCGACCCGCGCGCCGTCGCCGTGTGGGACGAGGTGGTCGCCGCCCTCGCGGACGGCCTGGTCACCGGGATCACCCTGCTCACGCCGGAGACGCTGATCGTCGGCGGCGGGCTGGCCGAGGCCGGTGACACGCTCTTCGCGCCGCTGCGCGCGGCCGTCGAGGAGCGGCTGACGTTCCAGAAACTCCCCCTCATCGTGCCGGCGGCCCTCGGGGACACCGCCGGATGCCTGGGCGCAGGGCTGCTGGCCTGGGATCTTCTCTCCCTGGAGGTGACCGCTTGACTGCGGAACCAACCGTGCTGACCGGTGCCCGCGTCGTACTGCCGGACGGTGTCGTCGACGGCGGCCGGATCACGGTCGAAGGCCGCACGATCGTCGCGGACGACCCGCGCCGGCCCGCGGCCGCCCGCGATCTGACCGGGCACTGGATCGTCCCCGGCTTCGTGGACATCCATGTGCACGGCGGCGGCGGCGCGTCCTTCTCGGCCGCCCGCGCGGAGGACGTCCTCACCGGCGTCGGCACCCACCGCCGGCACGGCACCACCACCATGGTCGCCTCCACGGTCACCGGCGAGCTGGACGACCTCGCCCGGCAGGCCGCGCTGCTGTCCGAACTGGTCGAGCAGGGCGACCTCGCGGGCATCCACTTCGAGGGGCCCTTCATCTCCCCGCACCGCTGCGGGGCCCACAAGCCGTCGCTGCTGCGCGACCCGGACCCCGCGGACGTCCGCAAGCTCGTCGACGCCGCCCGCGGCGCCGCGCGCATGGTGACCCTCGCGCCGGAACTCCCCGGCGGGCTCGACTCCGTACGGCTGCTGGCCGAGCACGGCGTCATCGCCGCCGTCGGCCACACCGACGCCGCCTACGAGGCCACCTTGGAGGCCATCGACGCCGGTGCCACCGTCGCCACGCACCTGTTCAACGCGATGCCCACCCTGCTGCACCGGCAGCCCGGCCCCATCGCCGCGCTGCTGGAGGACGAGCGGGTCACCGTCGAGCTGATCAACGACGGCGTCCACCTGCATCCGGCCGTCCTCGAACTGGCCTTCCGCAGCGCGGGCGCCGACCGGGTGGCCTTCATCACCGACGCCATGGACGCGGCCGGCTTCGGCGACGGCCGCTACCTGCTGGGCCCCATGGAGGTCGACGTCACCGACGGCGTCGCCCGGCTGGTCGAGGGCGGCTCGATCGCCGGTTCCACCCTGACCCTGGACACCGCCTTCAAGCGGGCCGTCACCGTGGACGGCATCGCCGTCACCGACGCCGTACGCGCGCTGAGCGCCAACCCGGCGCGGCTGCTGGGCGCGTACGACCGCATCGGCTCGCTGGAGCCCGGCAAGGACGCGGACCTGGTGGTGCTGAACGAGGCGTACGACCTGGTCGGCGTCATGCGCAAGGGGCAGTGGGTCGTCGAGCCGTAGTGGATCGGGCGGACCTCCGGCCGTAGCCGTCCGGTGCCGGAGGTCCGCCCTGTCATACGAGGCGGGCGTTACTGCCCGGCCTTCTCGCCCTTCGGCCCGACGGCGAACCATGTCCCGCCGACACCCTGGCCGTTGAGGTCACCGGGCTTGGTGTCCCCCGCGAAGCGGTAGACCGGCATGCCGCCCACCGTCAGCTGCACCTGGCCGTCCTGGCGGCGGATCGCACCCACCTGGTCGCGGTCCACGCCCGCCAGGTAGACGTTGCCGCCCTGCTGGATGGTGACCGCGGGCCACTGGACGGCGCAGGCGTCGTTGCAGTGCGACTGCGACGGGTCGGCGCTGTCCGGGTCGAAGCGGTACAGCGCGGCCTGGTTGATGTTGATCAGATGCGGGGCGGTCACCGGCGGCGAGGTCACCGCGGACAGCTGCACCCAGCGCGGCGGGGCCTCCTGGACGGCCGCCCCCACAACCGTGCCGCCGTTGCCGGTCAGCCCGGCCTGCGCGGCCGTGCGGTCGACGACCTGGAGCGCGGTGTTGCCCACGGGCTGCGACGCGGCGGGGGGCGCCGCGGGCGGGGCGGCGGGCGCCGATGCGGCCGGGGCGGCAGGGGCGGAGGCGTCGCCGATGGTGATGGTCTTGCCGCACCCGGCCAGGCCCGCCACGCCGCACAGGGCGACCACGCCGGCGACGGCCGCGCGGCGTACGCGGGCGCGCGGGGCGGCGCCGGAGAAGTGGTGAAGAGAGGTCACGGCCGGTACACGAGGCCGCGCCCGGAACGGTTCACCCCATCTTCGGGTTCCTCGGCTTCTTCGCGTTCCTCGGGTTCTTCGCGGGCGTCGCCGGAAGCCGATTGAACCCAGTGGGCCGTCCCGCCCGTGTGACCCGTGAGGCCGCAAGCGGCCGAGCACGAGGGGATCGGCATGGCCCAGGACATCAACATACCGGGGAACGAGCTGCGGGAGGCCCAGCAGATGCTGGACTTCGTCCACGACTTCATCGACATCGGACACCACACGTTCGACTTCGACGCGGCGTTCGGCCCCGAGCTCTCCCACGGCTCGGCGCAGCACTTCGAGAACAAGTGGGAGGACGGCAAGAAGCAGCTCCAGAAGCAGGTCAAGGGCATCCGGGACGCCATCGGCAGCATCCTCGACTCCTTCGACAAGACCGACCAGGACGCCGCCTCCAACCTCGACGACGGAAAGAGTGGCCAATGAGCACCGCGCACCGTTTCCTGCTCGACATCCCCGATCTGTGGGACACCGTCGACCTCAGCGGGGAGGAGCTGTCCAGGACCCGCGCCAAGGCGCTCGCCACCACCGACGACCCCCGCGAGAAGGCCCGGATCAACGACATGTTCCGGCAGGGGCGCGAAGTGAGCCGGGCCGCGCGGCGGCACGGCGCCCTGCTGGCCGCCGGCACCGCGACCCTCTACGGCGACGACCTGTTCATGGCCTACGGCATGGTCTTCGCCGTCACCACGCCCGAGGGCTCGGAGCTGACGCTCCCGGTGCTCTCCGCGCAGCTGGGGATCTCCTCCGCGAACGGGACGGCGCCCAAGGACCGGGTGATCACCTCCGTGAAGGTGCCCCACGTGGGCACCGTGGCCCGGGTGACCGGCACCGAGACCACCCGGCTGACCAGCGACATCGACGTGGAGCTGCTGACGATGCACACGATGATGCCCGTCCCCGGCCGCGCCGACGACTTCCTCGTCGTCACCCTCGCCAGCCCCAACCTGCCGCTGAAGAACGAGGTGTACGACCTCTTCGACGCCATCACCGGCACCTTCCGCTTCCTCACCGAGGAGGGCGAGCCGCCGGCGCCCGTCGCCCGCGCCTCCTGAGACCGGGTCCGCAACCGAAGGGCGGCCGGGACATCGCGTCCCGGCCGCCCTTCGTGCATGCCGTCGGCGTCAGACCTCCGTGCCGGACAGCGGCACCTGCACCGCCCGCAGCGACCCGTCGCCGAGGTGGATCAGGCCGCGGCCTGGCTGCGGCGCCTGGCCGACCACGCCGCGGGTCAGCTTGACGCCGATGACCTCGCCGTCGGCCAGGCCCTGCGGCGACAGCAGCATGCCGGTGCGGTTCCGCTTCACCTGGCCCATCCAGCCGGCCAGGCTCAGCGCCAGCGACTCGGCGTTGCCGGCCGCCAGCACGCCCCAGCCGTTGCCCGCGCCGCCCCGGGCGAGCAGCGCCAGGTCGGCGTCGATGTCGGAGCCCATGAACAGCTCGGCGTCGTCCACGACCACCACCGCGTTGTCCTGCGGAATGGCGCCGAGCACCCCCCGGAACTCCTCGACCGTCACCTGCGCGTCCGTGATCACGGCCGCCACCCCGGGCCTGCCCTCCAGTTCGCGCAGCGGTGAGCGGCGCGGCGCCAGCAGCACCAGGCCCGTGCCCTCCGCCAGCAGCGAGTGCGCCGCGGTGAGCAGCACCGTGCTGCGGCCGGTCCGCGGCGGCCCGGCGACGACGAACGTGGGGACGTCGGCGAGGTCCGGGCCCAGCGAGGCGAGGGTGTCGCCGCCGACCGCGACCAGCGGCCGCATCGGCCCGCGCCGGGTGTGCAGGGCCAGCGCGTCGCGGTAGGCGATCCGGTCCGGCAGGACGTCCAGGCGCAGCGGCCCGCGCTCCGCCGGCACACCGGCCTCGCGCTCGGCGAGCGCCGTGCCGAGCGCGGTGAGGAACTGGCCCTGCGCCGCGCCGGAGAGGTCGCCGGTCAGGACCGCGATCTGGGCCTCCGCCAGGTCCAGGGTGCGGATGCCGCGGCCCGGAGCCGGGTCGCTCGGCGCCGACTTGGACGGGACGCCGACCGACGAGTAGTCCTGGCGGTCGTTGAGCTTGAGGACGATCTTGTCCTCGGTGGTGCCGGAGAACCGGCTGGAGCCCAGCACCCGGTCGCCCGCGAGCACGAGGTGGATGCCGACGCCCGCGCCGTCCCGCAGCAGCCTGATCATGCGCTCCATGAGGCTGCCGTTGTCGTACGCGGTGAACTCGCGCTCGAAGACCTCGAAGCGGTCCACCAGGAGCACGATGTGCGGCAGCCGCTCCCCCGCGGCCTGGGTGCGGCGCAGCTCGGCGAGGTCGGCGGCGCCGCGGGTGCCCAGCACGCCCTGCCGGGCGGTGAGTTCGGCGTTCAGCCGGTCCAGCAGCCGGCCCAGGCGCTCCACCTGGTTGCGGTCCACGACCGCGCCGCAGTGCGGAAGCGCGGTGAGCGCGTTGAGCGCGCCGTTGCCGCAGTCGATCCCGTACAGATGGACGTCGTCCGCGCCGTGCGCCTGCGCCAGGGCGGCGGCGAGGGTGCGCAGCGACTGGGAACGGCCGCTGCGGGGCGAGCCGATGAGGTGCAGGTGGCCCGCCCGGTCGATGTCGAACTCCAGCGCGGCGCGGGTCTGCCGCGCGGGCAGGTCCACCATGCCGTAGGCCACGGGCGGCAGTTCGGCCTCCCGTTCGCCGGCCGGCTTGGGCGCGGGCGGCGCCGTCCACTCCAGCACCTCGGGCAGCGCGGGCAGCCAGGGGCTCGGCTGCCGGGGAACCCCGGCCAGCCGCGCGGCCTGGGCGACGGACGCGGTGAGCACCGCGAGGTCCGTGACCGCCTCCGCCTGCGCCAGGCCCCTGCGGGCGCCGCGGGAACCGCCGGTGGGCAGCGGCCCGCCGAGCTCCCGCCAGGTCACCGCGTGGGCCCGGACCGGCACTTCCGTGCCCTCGGCGACCGCGCCGCCGGGCCGCCGGCCGCCGACGCGCCCGGACTGGAACGGCAGCAGCGCCGACGGGCCCAGGCGCGCGTAGGCGCGTCCCGGATTGGCGGGCGAGATCTCCCCGGAGTCGGGGGCGTCGATGATGTCGCGGCTCTCGGTGGTGTCGGTGGTGCGCAGCGCGATCCGCAGGTTGGTGTTGGCCCGGATGTCCGGGGTCACCGCGCCGCCGGGACGCTGGGTCGCCAGCACCATGTGGATGCCCAGCGAACGCCCGCGCTGGGCGATGTTGACCAGGCCCGAGATGAAGTCGGGCAGTTCGCGCACCATGGACGCGAACTCGTCGACGACCAGGAGCAGCCGGGGCAGCGGCGGCAGCACGTCGCCGCCGCGGGACCGCTTGTCGAGGTAGTCCTCGATGTCCTTGGCCCCGGCCTGCGCCAACTGGGTCTCCCGGCGGCGCAGTTCGGCGCCCAGCGAGACCAGGGCGCGCTCCACCAGGTGCGTGTCCAGGTCGGTGACGAGGCCGACGGTGTGCGGCAGGTCGGCGCACTCGGCGAAGGCGCTGCCGCCCTTGTAGTCGATGAGCACGAAGGTCATCTCGTCCGGCCGGTTCACCACCGCGAGCGTGGCGACCAGCGTCTGCAGCAGTTCGGACTTGCCCGAACCGGTGGTGCCCGCGATCAGCGCGTGCGGCCCGTCGCGGACCAGGTCGACCGAGAAGTCCCCGTCGTAGCCGGTGCCCAGGACCGCCCGCGTGCTGCGGCCGCCGAGCGACCAGCCCGCCACCACCGCCTCCGCGGTGGGCGGTTCGAGGCCCAGCAGGTCCAGCAGCCGGACCGATCCGGGCAGGGCGCTCTCGTCGCTGTCGCCGACGCCGCGCAGCGGCGCCAGCGCCCGGCCGAAGCGCTCGTACCAGGCGGGCTCCGGCGAGTCGGTGCGCACGCCCTCCAGGGCGGAGCCGGTTCCGGTGCGGACCCGCGAGACACCCTGCGCGGTGTCCCCGGTGACGACGACCGCGCCGCACTCCTCGGGCAGCAGCCGCTCCTCGCGGTCGATGCACAGGGTGTGGACACCCACCGACGGCCCGTCGCGCAGCAGGGCGATGACGCCCGGCAGCGAACGGGCCCTGCGGGCCTGCTCCAGCACGACGAGGATGTCCGGGTAACCGTTGACGCCGCCCCGGACCAGATCCGGTCCGGCCGCCATACGGGACGTGACGATCTGGCCCAGTTCGCCGATGCGGCGGGCCAGCGACTCGGTGGTGCTGCCCACCAGCGCGTAGGCGTCCTCGCCCTGGGCCTGCGCGTGCGGCAGCCAGCGGGCCCACGACCACGCCGCCTCCCCCTCGGGCCCGGCGAGCACGACGATCCGCAGGTCCGCCGGACTGTGCAGGGCGGCGGCCTGGGCCGTCATCCACCCGGCGAGCCGCTGGGCGCCGGGACCGGCGAGCCCCGCCACCCCCGCCCTCCGCAGCGGCACGGAGACCGGCACCTGGCCCAGGAGCGGCACGGTGATGCGCCGGTGCTCGTCCTGCGTGGGGTCCTCGACGCTCAGCGACGAGGGCAGATCGGCCGTCCCCACCCGGACGGAGAGGAAGTCCGGGTCCTGCCAGCGCCGTTCCCACAGCCGCTCGGACGGCCGCACGGCCATCTGGAGCAGGGAGGCCGGATCGGGCAGCGACAGCCGCAGCCCGCGCTGCTCCTCCAGGACGGCGGACTCCACGTCCGCCTCGACCCGTCGCAGCGCGCCCTCGTACTCCTCCTTCTTCTCCAGGTACTTCAGCATCGCCTGCTTGCGCCCGCCGAACTGGGTGAACAGCGCGGCGAGCGGCGAGAGCAGGGCGATGAAGACGAAGACCCAGCTCTTGGTGACGAAGATGGCGATCGCCGCGCTGCCCGCGGGCAGCAGCAGGATCGGCAGCAGCGGGACGGGCCGCTTGTCGGGCCGCACGGGCGGCGTCGGCAGCCGGAACTTGCCACCCGCGCGGGCGGGCAGGAAGCGCGGCGGCCGGTTGAACTCCAGGCCCAGGCCGTCGGCGGCCGGGGTCAGCGGCGCGGTCGCCGCCTCGCGCGACGCCAGCTCCAGCAGGGTGTCGCCGACGGCGAGCTGACTGCCCTCGCGCCAGGCCGCACCGGGCGCCGGGGTCCTGCCGTCGAGCAACGCGTCGGCCGCGGACAGCAGTTCCGCACCACCGTCGAGCCGCACCCGGATCCGGGCCGCGAACGCCGGGGCGTCCTCGGCCAGCCGGATACGGCAGGTGCGGTCGCTGCCGAGGTCGTACTCGCCGGGCACCAGCCGGAAGACCGTGCCCGCGCCCCGCCCCGACACCAGCCGGATCTCGGTGCGGCCCTCGGGCTCGGACTCCGCCGGCAGGGCGGAACCGAGCCCGAGGTCCATGCCGTCCCGGACCCCGGCCGCCTGGAGGGTGGCGTCCGGGTCGATCTCCCCCGCCCCGGTGAACAGGGCGGGCCCCCCCGCCCCGCCGGCCCCCTCGTGGTCGACGGCCCGCGCGAGTTCCGCCGCGAGAGTGCCGGCCCGTGCGGTCGGCTCGGTCTCGACGACGACGGTGGTGGACACCCCCTCGACCCGGGGGTCACGGACGCTGACGTTCAAACGCACGATGCATCGTCTTTCTCACGGAGGGGCGGGACGGGGGAAGCGGGCTCAGCCGAGGTTCGAGCCGAGCTGGTCGTCGGTCTGCGAGAAGGCGTCGCCGACGGAGCGGACGTACTGCCCGATGCCCTGCAGACCCTGGTTGACCTGGTCGAAGCCCTTGGCGAACTCGTCGAAGAACGGCGAGAACTTCTGCTGGGCGGCCGGGGTGCTGTAGCCGTTGGCGAGCAGGTTGGAGATCTTGCCCTTGACCTCGCTCAGCTTGTCCTGGAGCTGCGAGAAGTCGTTGAGCAGCGCCTGCGAGGTGGAAGCGGTCTCGTCAGAGTTGACGCGGTAGTCGGGCATGTCGGTACTCCTTGCGTGATCGGGTGAAGAATCCGTCCCTGGGAGGGACGGAGGTCTGTGGGGTGCGGGTCCCGCGCGGCGCTAGCGGCCGTCGGTCCCCGTCGTCCCGTCGCCTCCGGCGGGGCTGGTCGGCGCGGTGGTGAAGCCGTCGCCTCCGGCGGGGCTGGTGGGTGCGGTGGTGAAGCCGTCGCTGCCGGAACCGGCCGGCGAGGCGCCGCCGCCCGGCGGGGCCGCCGGGCTCTGCGGCGGGATGTCCAGCGGGGTGAGCGGCGGCCGCCCGGTCGTGGGCGACGGCGGCAGCGGCACGTCCGCCGGGTTCACCGTGTGCGCCGGGCCGGTGCCCGCGGGCGCGGCCGGAGCCGTGGGCGCGGCCGGAGCCGTGGGTGCGGCCGGACCCGTGGGCGCGGTCGGGGAAGCGGGCGCGGTCGGGGAAGTCGGCGAGGTCGGCGATGGCGGCAGGGGTATGTCCGCCGGGTCCACCGTGTGCGCCGGGCCGGTGCCCGCGGGCGGAGCCGGGGTCGTGGTCGACGGGCCGGTGGAGCCCTTGATGGGGATGCCGTCGGCGACACCGTCGATCTTGCGTCCGAGCCCCGCGACACCGACCGGCCCGGAGCCCAGCTTGGGCGCCGAGTTGGCGATCTCCCCGGCCGCGACCTCGTTCGGGTCGCCGCCCTGGGCCACCCCGACACCGATCTTCGCGCCGAGGGTCGAGCCCTCCTCGACGAAGCCGCCGACCTGGTCCGAGGCCCGCTTGCCGATCGAGTCGCCCAGCGCGGGATCGGTGGTGTCGCCGAACCGGCCGCCGCCCCCGGGCGGTACCGGCGCGTTGCCGCGCGCGGAACCGATCTTGCCGATCCCGCCCTTGAACGCCGTCCCGGCGACCGCGCCGGCGGCGGCGCCCGCGAAGACACCGGCCGCGGTGATCTTGTCGTGGTTGGCGGCCTTGGCGGCCGCCTCCAGCGCGGAGTTGGTCAGGAACTTGCCGCTGACGTCCACGGCCGTCTTGCCCACCGGGTTGGCCAGCACCGCGCCGACCGCCTTGTTGGCGGTGACGGAGTCACTGACCTTGGTGATCGTCCCGGAGACCTTCGCGATGGTCCCGGAGTTCTTGATCGCGGCGACCGCGGCCGGGGCGATCGCCTGGACCGCCTTGCTGCCCAGCTTGAACAGGGAGGCACCGGGGATGATGCCGATCAGCCCGGCGACGAAGTCACCGGCCTTGATGCCCCCTGTCTGACTCGCCACCACTTGGTTGAAGACGAACAACGCCCCGCCGAGCAGCGCACCCACCACCGGGAAGAACACGGCCACCACGGCGATCAGCGCGGCCAGCAGGATCTGGACGAACGGGAAGTCCTTGAAGAAGTCGGCGATCTTCTGGAAGACGTTGCGCTCGGGAATCGCCTCCGACGCCGCCTGGTCCAGGACATCGGCGCAGGTGCGCTGCGCGGACTCCCGCATCTGCTTGGCCTGCTGGGCCAGGCCCTTGGCGGCACCGAGCTCGTTGTTGCCCGCGTCGATCTCGTCCTGGACCGCGCGGGCCTGCGACTTCTCCTCGTCGGTGGGGTTCTCGCCGAGCGTCTTGGGCGTCTGGCCGGCCTTGGCGGCGGCCGAACGGGCCTGGTCGACGGCGCGGTCGAAGGTGTCCTGGGCCTCCTGGAGGCGGGGGATGTAGTCGGTGTAGGCGCGGGCCGCGTCGTGGTACGAGGTCGCCGTCTTGTTCAGCTTGTCGGGAAGGTCGTCACCGATCTTCTCCTTGAGCTGGTCCATGGCCGAACCGCGGCCGAGGGAGATGGTGCCGTCCTTCTTGAGGATGTTGAGCGCCTTCTCGGCGGCGTCACCGACGTCCTGGTACCGCTTGACGATCCCGCGGATCAGTTCGGGGTCACCCGGCGTCGGGTCCCGGTCGAGCCCGACGAGACGGAAGTCCTCGTCGCTCGCATGCCGGCGTCCCATCCTTGCCCCTCCCAGCTCCGTGTTCGTTGTCGCTTGCCACACGGCGCCCACCGGGACTTGGTTCAGATCTCTTTCGAACCTTTTTCCCGGGGCGCCCCGTGTAGGGGGTGACGGAACCCGGAACCCGGGACGACGGCCCGGCACGCACACGACGACTTGGGTGGAGACGATGAGAGACGGCGTCAGCGCCACAGGGCGGCACCGGCCGGGTGCCGGTACGCCCGCACCCGCCCGCGGGACGGCCGTGCGCCGCGCCGCGGCCGCGGTACTGCTCGCGCTCTGGGCCCTGTTCGCGGCGGGCGCCGCCCCGGCGAGCGCGGACGACCAGCTGGTGAAGGTCTTCGTGGTCCAGGACACCGCGGCGGCCGGGGGCGCCCCCGCGACGCTGGCGTCCGTCGCGGCGAGCACCCTCGGCGACCCGGCCCGCGCCGGGGAGATCTTCGACCTCAACCGCGGGCAGGCGCAGACCGACGGCTCCGCCCTCACCAGCCCGGACGAGCAACTGCACCCCGGCTGGATCCTGCGGCTGCCGCCGGACGCCTCGGGCCCCGACGTCCAACTGGCCCGCGACAACGCCGCCCAGAACGCCTCCGCGCCCCCGGCCGCCGACGGCGCGACCACGGCCACGAGCACGGGTGGCGGTACCGCGTTCACCATCCCGCTGCCCGCCGCGATCGCCGTGCTCGGCGCCGTCCTGCTCGCCCTGGTGACCGCGGGCATCGTCGGACGCCGCCATGTGCGCGCCGCGTGGGCCGCGCTGGGCCGCGCCGTGCGACGGCTCGGCGATCCCGTCGCCCGGCGCCGCCGCCTGGCGCTGCGCCGCACCGTGGGCCGGCGCTTCGCCGCCGACGCGGGCTCCGCGCGCCGCGCCTACGCGGCCGCCGCCGAACTGTCCGGCCCCGGCGCCGCCCCGGAGCGTCCGGTGCACGCCCTGCGCGTGGACAGCACCGGGGTGACCGCGTGGCTGACCCCCGGTGACGCACCGGGCGCCCCCTGGACGGCACTCGACGGACCGGAGGGCACCCGGTGGCGCACCACCGCCGGCACCGGCACCTCCCGGGTCCCGGACGACCGGGCCTGCCTGGTGCGGGTCGGCGTCGAGGCGGACGGGGAACCGGTCTTCTACGACCTCAGCCGGCTCGACGGGGTGCTCAGCGTCACCGGCGACCGCGACGTCGCCCGCGACGTGGTGAACGGCCTGCTCGAAGAGGTCGCCCGCAGCCGGCCCGGCACCCCGGTGACCGTCCTGCGCGGGCCCGAGGACACGTCGCAGCTGACGCTGCCCGCCGGGCTGCGGCAGGTCGTCCGCATCGAGGCGGGCGCGGCGGCACCGGCCTCCTCGGCACCCGAGGCCCACGGCACGGTGCGCGGAGCAGCCGCCCGCCGCCCGGTCCTGGGCCTGGTCGTCATCGCCGGCACGCCCACGGGGTCGGAGGCCGCCGAACTGGCCGAGCTGTGCGGCCCCGGCGGGGCCGGCTGGACCGGACTGGTCTGCGGCGACGTCGGCGGCGCCCACTGGCGCTGGACGGCCGACGCGAACGGCGAGGTCGACATCCCCGTGCTCGGACTGCGGCTGACGGTCCCGGCCTGAAGCGCGTGAAGCGCCTGAACGGCGTCGACTCCGCGGTCAGCGGGCCGCGGAGCCGACCCGGCTGCGCAGATTGCTGAGCGCGTAGTGCTGCCGGGACTTCACCGTGCCCGCCGGTACCCCGAGGATCCTGGCCGTCTCCTGCACGGTCCTGCCGAACAGGTATGTGTGCACGAGCACCTCGCGGTGCTCGTGCGACAGGTGCCGCAGCAGGGCCCGCGCGTCGACCGAGGCCAGGACGGCGTCGGCGTGGTCGGGCTGGATCACGTCGTCATGGTCCGCGCCCACCGTCTCGTGACGGGAGCGGGCACTGCGGATGCGGTCGATGGCCAGGTTGCGGGCCACCGTGAGCAGCCAGCCCCGGACGGACCCCTCACTGCCGTACAGCCGGTCGGTGTGGTGCCAGGCCCGGATCAGCGTCTCCTGGACGACGTCCTCCGCCATGTGGCGGTCCCGCAGCAGCCGCTCGGCGTAGGCCAGCAGCGGCTTGCCGTGGTCGGCCACCAGAAGGGTCAGCAGATGTCCGGAGCGTGCCGCGGGGCGGACGCCCGGGGCGGCGGCGAAAGTCATGGTCGGTCCTGGAAGGCACAGCTCGTCCCCGTCGGCGCTCCCGGCTTCCGCACCGGCACCACCGCACCGCCGGAGCGGTGCGCGGATCGCCGAAGGACGGGGCAGGGCGGGCGGCGGCCGGGCCGGGTGTGGGGCCCGCCGGCCGACGGGCACGAAGGTTCGTGCCTGCTTCGGCGATGTTCCTGGCGGAAGCAGCGCGTGGCGTGATCGTAAGCAGGCACCGATGCCGAAAAACTGACGCAATTCTGACCATCCGCGCCGCGCCCCCCGGGCCCGGGCATGGCAACGGCCCGCCGGGGCATCGCATGCCCCGCGCGGGCCGTCGACCGGACCCCCGGGCCGGCGCGGTCGCGCCGCCCGGGCCGGGACGGTCAGCCCTTGGCCGCCGGAACGGTCTTGCCGCGGTCGACCGTGATGTCCTTCTTGATCGCGAACCACACGCCCTTGACGTTCTGGCCGTTGGTGTCGCCGGGCTGGCTGTCGCCCTTGAAGGTGTAACCCGGCCAGCAGTTGAAGGCCTCCTGCGCGGTGCCGTTCGGCGTGTTGAAGGTGAACAGCGCCTTGGGGTCGAGGCCCGCCTTCTTGGCGTCGGCGGCGGTCACCGGGGCGGTGGGGGTCCACTTCTGCAGGCAGGTCGCGTCGCACGCGGTCTTCATCGGCCACGGCTCGTCCTTGGTGAACAGGTACAGCGTCCGGCCGTTCTTGTCCTGGAGGATCTTCCCGAGCTTCGGGTCGTTCAGCACGCCGAGGGCCGGGCGCTCCACACCGGCCTTCCAGCCGTCGGGCTCCGCGGCGTACCACACGCCCTTGACGCCCTGGCCGTTGGTGTCACCGGGCTGCGTGTCCTTGGCGAAGTAGTACAGCGGCTTGCCCGCGAGGGTGAGCTGCTTGGAGCCGTCGGTGCGGGTGATGGAGCCGAGCAGGTCCTGGTTCAGGCCCTTCGCGGTCTGCGTGTCGTCCGCGGGGACCGGCGGCCACTGCGCCGCGCAGTCGCCCTCGCAGCTCGACACACCGGGCGTGGTGTCCTTGCTGAAGACGTAGACGGTCCTGCCCTTGCCGTCCACGACGATCGTCTTGAGCTGGGTGTCGGTGCGCACCGCCAGCCCGGACGCCGCCTCCGTCACCGGCGGGGCCGACTCCGTGTCGCCCACGTTGGGATAGCCGGACACCGCGTTCACCACCGGCTGCTGCACCGCCGCGGGTGCTGCGCCCGTGCCGGTCTGCTGACCGCAGGCGGTGACAGCCGTCAGCGCCAGCGCCGTACCGGTCAGGAACAGGGCGTTCCGCGCGTTCTTGTTCATCGCACTTCCTCAGGTCCACCAGACGTCCGCTCCGGGCCGGAGCTACGCCGCTATACACGGACCCGTGGCACCACTGGGTTCAACCCGGTGCCGTGCAATTTTTCGCGCACCCCCCGGGCGTCGGGATGACCGATGCCCTCCAGGATCGCCAGCGCCTGACGCAGGGCGCCGGCCGCGCCGTTGACGGCACCGGCGGCGATGTGGGTGTCGGCGATGTGGACGAGGGTGTCGGCCTCCAGGTACC
This sequence comes from Streptomyces sp. NPDC088733, assembly GCF_044751185.1. NCBI lineage: Bacteria > Bacillati > Actinomycetota > Actinomycetes > Kitasatosporales > Streptomycetaceae > Streptomyces > Streptomyces sp. NPDC088733. The sequence continues at coordinate 39,887 of NZ_JBIVLH010000019.1, read as the reverse complement.
CGTCCCGGATCTCCCGGTACATCCGCAGCGCCCGCCGGAAGCAGTCCAGCGCCTGTTCGTAACCGCGCAGTTGGTGGTAGGCACAGCCCAGGCTGTCCCACGCGGCGGCCTCCCCGTTGAGGTCGCCGGTCTCCTGGTGGATGGCCAGCGAACGGCGGCACTCCTCCACGGCCTTGTCGTACTCGCCGAGCAGCATGTGCGTCCAGCCGACCTCGTTGTGCACGCTTGCCTCGCCGTTGAGCTGCCCGGCCGCGCGGTACAAGTCGCCGGCGAGCCCGTAGTGGCGCAGCGCGTCGTCGTGCCGCCCGTGCCGGTTGGACAGGAAGGCCCAGTAGCGGTGGACCCGGGCCTGGCCGCAGGGCTCGCCGACCTCCCCGAACAACTGCAGGGCGCGCAGCAGGTGTTCGCGTGCACCCTCCCAGCGGTCCAGCCGCCCCAGCGCGAAACCGAGCGCCCGGTGCGCGTGCGCCTGGCCGAGGACGTCGCCCTGCCGCTGCGCCGCCGTGGTGGCCGTGGTCTGCGCGGTCCGCTGCTCCTGCCAGCGGCCGTTGCGGTCCAGGTACAGCTCCAGCACCACGGCCAGCCGCCAGCTGTGCGACCCGTCCCCGTGCCGGCCGTCCTGCTCGATGGCGGCCAGCAGCACGGACCGTTCGGCGTCGAGCCAGTCGGCCGCCGCGCGCTGGTCGGTGAAGCGCTCGGGCACGGTGTGCGCCGCAGGGCGGCGCAGCGCGAGCCGTTCACGGTGCGGGGCGAGCGCGGCGACGGCGGTGTGCGCACTGTGCAGGTAGTGGTCGAGCAGCCGGACCCCGGCCGCGGCCGCCTCCCCCGGGTCGTCGTGCTCGCCGGTCAGTTCCGTCGCGTACGCCCGCAGCAGCCCGTGCGAGGAGAACCGGCCCGGCGCGTTCTCGAAGAGCAGCTGCGCCCGGACCAGCTCCGCGAGCAGCGCGCGCGTCTGCCCGGTGCGCCGGGCCGCCAGACTCGCCGCGGCGGCCGCCGAGCAGTCCGGCCCGGGATGCACGGCCAGCAGCCGGAACAGCCGGGCCGCCTCCGGGCTCAGCGCCTGGTACGACCAGGAGAAGACGCTGCGCGCGTCGCCCAGCGGCGGCTCACCGGTGAAGGCGTCGAGGCTGCCGTGGCTCTCCCGCAGCTCGTCGGCGATCGCGGACAGCGGGAAGCCCGGGTTCAGGGCCGCGCGGGCGCTGACGATGGCCAGCGCCAGCGGGAGCCGCCCGCACAGCGCCACGATCTCCGCGGTCGCCAGCGGTTCCCGGGCGACCCGCTCCGCGCCCAGCCGCAGCGCCAGCAGTTCCTCCGCGTCGTCCTCGCCGAGCAGGTCCAGGGTCAGGGAGCGCGCGCCCTCGGCCGTCACCAGCCCCTGGAGCTGATGGCGGCTGGTGACGACCGCCAGGCAGCCGGGCGCGGACGGCAGCAGCGGGCGGACCTGCTCGGAGTCGCGGGCGTTGTCCAGCACGACCAGCACGCGGCGGCCCGCCAGCAGGCTGCGGTACAGCGCGGCCTGCGCCTCCAGCCCCGCGGGGATGCGGCCGACCGGTATCCCGAAGGCGTCGAGCAGCGCGCGCAGCGCCTCGGCCGTGCCCATGGCGGCGCCCGTGAGGTGGAAGCCGCGCAGATCGAGATAGAGCTGGCCGTCCGGGAAGCGGTCGGCGACCTGATGGGCCCAGTGCACGGCCAGGGTGGTCTTGCCCACGCCCGCCATGCCGCTGATCACCACGGCCTGCGCCGGTTCCGCGGGGACGGGCAGCAGCGTCCCGGACAGCTCCAGCTCCGAACGCCGCCCGGAGAAGGCGGCGAGGTCCCGGGGCAGCTGCGCGGGGCGCAGCTGGGCCGCGCCGCCGGGGACGTCGTCCGCCGCGTCACCCGCCGGGGGCGCTGCGTCCCCTGCGTCTGCTGTGTCTGCTGTGTCCGCTGCGTTCGTTGGGTTCGCTGGGTTCGCTGGGTTCGCTGGATTCACGACGGGGCGCGCGGGTGCCGGTACCGCCTCCGCCGGCGCCGCGCGGTCCACGGCCGTGCCGTCCAGCACCCGGTACTGCGCCTCCCGCAGCTCCGGACCCGGGTCGAGCCCGAGCTCGTCGGCGATCCGCAGCCGTACTCCCTGGTAGACCTCCAGCGCCTCCGCCTGGTGCCCGGTCGCGGCCAGCAGGTCGATCAGCCGGGCCTGGAGCACCTCGTCCAGCGGGTGGTGGGCGGCGGCCTGCCGCAGGGTGATCAGCACCCGCTCCGTCAGCGCGTCCCCCGCGGCCGGCGCATACCCGGCGGCCTCCTTCACGGCGACCAGGTGCTCGTTGTCCACGGCGGCGAAGACCGGGTGCGCCCGCACCTCGGGCGCGATGCCGGAGGCCGTCGGGCCCCGCCACAGCCCCAGCGCGTCGACCAGCAGCCCGGTGGCGCGGACCCGGTCGCCGCGCTGCGCCAGGTTCCGCGCCTGCACCCGCAGCGCCCGGAACTGCAGCAGGTCCAGCTCCGCCGGCTCCACCTCCAGCCGGTAGCCGCCCGCGTCACGGACCAGCCGGCGCGACGCGGAGCCGGTCGGCAGCCCGGGTTCGAGCAGCCGGCGCAGCCCGCCGATGTGCCGATGGACCACATTCACGGCGGTCTCGGGGGGCTCTTGGCCCCACAGGGCGTCCAAAATGGCGTGCAATGGCACCGGTTGCCCGCTCTGGGCCAGCAACAGGGCGAACAGGGCCCGCTGCTTCGGTGGGCCCAGCTTCACCTCGGCCCCGTCCCGCCAGGAACGGACCGGCCCGAGGATCTGGAAGCGCACCACCACCCGGCCAAGCTTGGCATGCTCGCGGGGCGGCGTCGCGCCCGGCGCCGGACGGCGGGCCCTCCGACCGGGACAAAGGCGGTCCGGCGGCAGCCGGGGGTCTGTGCCCGCGACCGTTCCTTTGGCATGATCCCTTCCCATCGCACCCGCTGTTCGAAGGGATCACGCGTGATCGTCACCGTCACGTTGAACGCCGCCATCGACGTGACCTACCGCGTCCCCCGGCTGCGGCCGCACACCACCAACCGGGTGTCGGAGACCGCCGAACGCCCCGGCGGCAAGGGCCTGAACGTCGCCCGCGTCCTGGCCGCGCTCGGCCACGAGACCGTGGCGACCGGCTTCGCGGGCGGCCCCGCCGGCGCCCTGCTGCGGGACCGCCTCGCCGCCGTGGACGGCGTCACCGACGCGCTCGTCCCCATCTCCGGCACCACCCGGCGCACGGTCGGCGTCGTGGACGCATCGGGCGGCGGCACGACGATGTTCAACGAGCCCGGCCCCACGATCACTTCGGAGGAGTGGACGGCCTTCCTCGGCGTCTACCGCAAGCTCCTGGACGACGGCGCGCGGGCCGTCGCGCTGTGCGGCAGCCTGCCGCCCGGACTGCCCGTCGGCTGCTACGCCGACCTCGTACGGGACGCGCGGGCCGCGGGCATACCCGTCCTGCTCGACACCAGCGGTGAACCGCTGCGGCGCGGACTCGCCGCCCGGCCCGACCTCGTCAAGCCCAACGCGGGCGAACTGGCCGGACTCACCGGGGCGTTGGAACCCCTGCGGGCCGCCCGCGACGCCCGGCGCCGCGGTGCCCGCGCCGTCGCGGCCTCGCTCGGCCCCGACGGCCTCCTCGTCCTCACCGAGGACGGCTCCGTGCTGCGCGCCCGCCCACCGGCGCCCGTCGCCGGCAACCCGGCCGGCGCGGGCGACTCCGCGGTCGCCGGCCTGCTGTCCGGTCTCGTGGAGGGACTGGACTGGCCGCGCCGGCTCGCCCGCGCCGTGGCGCTGTCGGCGGCGACCGTCGCCGCGCCGGTGGCGGGCGAGTTCGACCGCGCGACCTACGCGGACCTGCTCGGGCGGATCGAGGTCGGCGCGGAGGACGAAGCGTGCTAGCCGAGCCGAGCCGAGCCGACCCCTCCCCGGCGGGTCAGCTCTTGTGCTGGCCCTCTTCCAGCCACATCCGGTCGAGGTAGAAGTTGCACTGGTTGCCCGCCTCGCAGGAGAGCGTCAGCGTGTTCTCGCCCTTGTTCAGGGCGATGTAGCTGAACGAGTTGGTCCAGCCGTGCTCGTAGTCGCCCGGCTTGGCGTTCGCGAAGTTCTTCAGGCTGATGGGCCGCGCCTGCTTCGAGCCGTTGACCGTTATGGTCGCGTTGCCGTCGGCGCCGGGGACGCTGTAGTCCACGAAGACGGTGTACGCGCCGTCGTCGGGCGCGGTGAACTTCCACGTGACGGTGGCGCCCGCCTTGTCCATCCCGGCGACGTACTTGCCGTCCGCGGCCTTGGCACCGGGCACGTCCGACGTGATGAAGGCACCGCCCGACAGGGGCAGACCGGCCACGTCGGTCTTGCCTGGCAGCTCGCCGCCCGCCGCGTCGCTGGAGGAGGGCTGCGGCGTGTCGCCACCGGTGCCGGCGGTCGCGGTGGGCGACGGGGTGCCGCCCGCCTGCGCGTCGTCGCCGGAGCCGTTGGCCATGGCGACACCGATGCCGATCGCGACCGCCGCGACCACGGCGACGGCGCCGATCAGCAGGCCCTTGCTGTTGGGGCCGGTGGAGCGGGAGGCCGCGGCGCGGCGGCCGCCGCCGGGACCGGCGGGAGCGGGCTGCGGCATGGCCTGGGTCGCCTGCGGCTGCTGCCCGTAACCGGGCTGCTGCGGGGGCTGCTGGCCGTAACCGGGCTGCTGGGGCCGCTGCTGCTGCTGGCCCTGCGGGTAGCCGTAGGCGGGAGGCTGCTGCTGCTGGCGGCGCTCGCCGACACGCTGGACCTGGTTGTACGACGTGCGGGGCACACCCGGCTGCGCGACGGACGTCTGACCCGCGTCCTCGCCGTCCTGCCGGTACAGGTACCCGAAGGGGTCGTCGTTCCCGGGCTCGGGGGCGCCGTTGTTGCCGGCCGTCATCCGCTCTTCACCTTCCACTGCCTATCGCTTGCACAGCCCTATCAGTGCCGGGAGACCCGGCATAAGGGAGTGCGCTCTCCGGATGGCCAATGTTCATGATCGATTCATCCGCGGCTGTCGCGGGCGGACACATCCCTGCCCCGGGTACCCTACCTGTCCGCACTGAGCGGCCGCGGGCCGCGAACCCTCCGAGATGCGCCCATACGGTGGAGCCGTGACCGAAGACACAACCCGGGGCGCGCCCCGGGAAGCGGACGAGTGGACGGGGTGGCGGGCGGCCACCGAGCGGGCGCTGTACGGGCCCGGCGGCTTCTTCCGGCGCGAGCGTCCCGCCGCCCACTTCCGCACCTCCGTGCACGCCTCGCCGCTCTTCGCCGGCGCCGTCGCGGAACTGCTGCGGCGCGTCGACGCCGACCTCGGGCACCCGGGGGAGCTCGCCCTCGTCGACATCGGCGCGGGCGCCGGAGAGCTGGTCAGCGGGGTTCTGGAGGCCTTCGGCGACCCGCGGCTGCGGGTCTTCGCGGTCGAAAAAGCGCCGCGGCCGGCCGGGCTCGACGCGCGCGTCCAGTGGTGCGCGGAGCCGCCGCGGGGGGTGCGCGGACTGCTCTTCGCCAACGAGTGGCTGGACAACGTACCGGTCGATGTCGCGCAGACGGACGCGCACGGCGTCGCCCGTTACGTCCTGGTCCGTGCCCGAGACGGGGCCGAGCGGCTGGGCGGCCCGGTGGACGGCGCCGACGCCGCGTGGCTCGACCGCTGGTGGCCGCTGACGGGCGCGGAGGAGGGGACGCGGGCGGAAATCGGCCGGTGGCGGGATGCCGCCTGGGCGGACGCGACCGCCTGCCTCGACGCGGGGCTCGCGGTCGCGGTCGACTACGGGCACACGGCGGGCGCCCGGCCGCCGTACGGGACGCTCACCGCCTTCCGCGAGGGCCGCGAGATCTCCCCCGCCGTCCCCGACGGCTCCAGCGACATCACCGCGCACGTGGCCATGGACGCCTGCGCCGCCCCCGGCGCCGTCCTCACCACCCAGCGCGAGGCCCTGCACGCCCTCGGCGTCACGGGCGCCCGCCCCCCGCTCGCGCTGGCGTCCACCGACCCGGCCGGCTACGTCCGCGCCCTGGCCGGAGCGGGCCAGGCCGCCGAACTCACCGCCCCCACCGGCCTCGGCGCGTTCCTCTGGCTGAGCCTGGCCGTCCCTCCGGGCCGGGCCGCACAAGCGGCCGGTACGGGTGGGAAACTAGGCGCATGACGGAGACCACGATCGGGATCGGCGGCGCCGCCGAGGGCACGGACATGGTGCTGAACATCGGCCCGCAGCACCCCTCGACGCACGGCGTGCTGCGGTTGCGGCTGAAGCTGGACGGGGAGCGGATCAGCGAGGCCGAGCCGATCGTCGGCTACATGCACCGGGGAGCGGAGAAGCTCTTCGAGGCCCGCGACTACCGGCAGATCATCATGCTGGCCAACCGCCACGACTGGCTCTCCGCCTTCTCCAACGAACTGGGCGTCGTCCTCGCCGTGGAGCGCATGCTCGGCATGGAGGTGCCGGAGCGCGCGGTGTGGACCCGCACCCTGCTCGCGGAGCTGAACCGGGTGCTCAACCACCTGATGTTCCTCGGCTCGTACCCGCTGGAACTGGGCGGGATCACGCCGATCTTCTACGCCTTCCGCGAGCGCGAGGACCTCCAGGCGGTCATGGAGGAGGTCTCCGGCGGCCGCATGCACTACATGTTCAACCGCGTCGGCGGCCTCAAGGAGGACCTGCCCAACGGCTGGCACGGACGCGCCCGCGCCGCCGTGGCCCAAGTGCGCTCCCGCATGGGGACGTTCGACGACCTGGTGCTGGGCAACGAGATCTTCCGCGGCCGCACCCGCGGCGTCGGGGTGCTGGCGGCGGCCGACGTCCACGCGTACGGCGTCAGCGGCCCGATCGCGCGCGCCTCGGGCGTCGACTTCGACCTGCGGCGCGACGAACCGTACCTGGCCTACGGGCAGTTGCAGGACACCCTGGAGGTGGCGACCCGCTCCGAGGGCGACTGCCTGGCCCGCTTCGAGATGCTGCTGCACCAGACGCACAACGCGCTGGACCTCGCGGACGCCTGCCTCGACCGCATCGCCGAACTGCCCCCGGGCCCGGTCAACCAGCGGCTGCCCAAGGTGCTCAAGGCCCCGGAGGGCCACACCTACGCCTGGACGGAGAACCCGCTCGGGCTCAACGGCTACTACCTGGTGTCCAAGGGCGAGAAGACGCCGTACCGGCTGAAGCTGCGCTCGGCGTCCTACAACAACATCCAGGCGCTGGCCGTGCTGCTGCCGGGCACGCTGGTCGCAGACATGGTGGCGATCCTCGGCTCGATGTTCTTCGTCGTGGGCGACATCGACAAGTGACGCCGCCCCCGGCGCCGGCTCCGGGGCGCGGCGCTACGAGGACTGGGCGCGCAGCTCGCTGAGGTCGAGCTGCTCGGTCTCGTCGTGCGCGGTGAGGTCGATGACCTCGGCGCCCGCCTCGGCCGCGGCGTCGGACTGCAGCGCGGCGCGGGCCGCGACCGCCTCGTCCCCGACGACGTCGGCGAGGTCCGCCCCGGCGGCCCCGTCCGTCCCCGGCGGCAGCTCCTTCGGCTGGCCCTTGGCGTTCTTGGCCGTGCCGAAGAAGTCGAACCCGCCCTGGGTCCGGGAGGCCTGCTTGTGCGGCTTGGCGTACGGAAGGACGGCCGCGGCGACGGCGGGCAGCGCCTTGGGCTGCCGCACCGGCAGGGCCGGGTTGCCCGCGGGGCGCTCCAGGACGCCACGGGTGGCTGTGGCACCGTCCGCGGCGGCGTGCCGGCCGTGCTGCTCGTCGGAGTCCGCCACGTCGCGGCGGCGGGCCTCCTGGACGGTGGCGGCGGCCTGCTGGCGGGCGGCGTTGCGCGACAGGTCCTTGAGCGCCGCGGCGGCCTGCAGGTACGCGGTGGGGCCGAGGGCGTTCGCCGGCACCGCCAGGGCGGAACCGGCGGCCTGGACGGCCAGGACGCGGCCGTCCTCCAGCGCGCGGGCGCGCTCGGACTCGGCCGTGGCGTAGCGGCGCAGCAGATCGGCGTGCTCGGTGCGCAGCCGGGCCAGTTCGGCGCGCTTGCCGCGCAGCTTGTTCTCCAGCTTGCCGCGCAGGTCGCGGGAGTCCTCGAGGTCGACCTCCAGCTCCGCGATGCGCTCGTCGGCACGCCACTCGTCGCGCACGCGGGCGGTCTTGAGGTCGGCGACCTGCTTGCCGGCCGAACGGTCCCAGCTGCGCAGCAGGAAGGCACCGGCACCGGCGGACGCCGCGGCGCCGAACACGAACACATGGAGCAGCGCCGGATCACCGATCGCCAGACCACCGAGCGCGAGGGCCGCGGCGGAGCCGGCGACCGTCACGGGCGGCAAAAGCCTGTGCAGCGGTTGGGAATGACGGTGGCGTCCACGTGGCATGCCAAGGAACTTAGCGTGCCCGTGAGTCGCATGGGGCCCCGCCATCCGATTTCTCACTGAACATACAACGACAAATACGGAGGGCAGCCGCCCCGGCACAATGCGTGGCGCGAATGCCCGCCCCGAATGAATTCCGATCTTGCTCATCGCCGCGGCGCGCCCCGGCCCCGGGGAATTCCGCGGACTCCGCTTCGACCTGCTGTTTCGGCCCCGCGGGGCGGGCGGGACGGGCGCCCCGGGAAATTCGGCGGGGCCAGGGTGCGGCGCTGATCGCGATTAGCCGGACGTTCCGATCGGCGTCCGCCCGGGAAGATCACTGGCGGGCGGACGGCGGCCGCGTGACAATCGGCGGGAGGGCCGCCGGACGGCGTCCCGGCGGGGAGCCGTGAGATGACCACACCGCGGGATTTGCTGATCACCGCCTCGGAGCCGGCGTCCGGCCGCTCCGTCGAGCAGGGCGATCTCTCGCTCGCGCTCGCCGGGGCCGAGGCGGTCGACCTCCTGGCCGCCGGAGCCGTGACGCTGGCGGACGGCCGCCTGGTGCCCGGCGAGCGGTCCCCCCTGACGGACCCGCTGCTGGACGGTGCGGCGGCGGCGCTGAACCGCCAGGCGCCGTACGAGACGGTCGCCGACTGGCTGTGGCGCCGGGGCCGGGACCTCACATCGGTCTACTTGGCCGCGATGGAGGCGGAGGGCGAACTGGTGGAGAAGCGGCAGCGCCGCTGGGTGGTCCTGCACACGACGTCGATCGTGCCGGGCGACACCACTGCCCGCCGCCGTGCGGCGGCGCGCTGGGCGGCGGAGGAACCCGTCCTGGCCGGCCTCGGGGCGGCGGTCGGACTGCGGGACGGCGCGCCGCCGGCCGGCGATCCGGCGGCGGGCGTGCTCGCCGCCGTCGACAACGCGGTGGGCGAACTGTCCGCCGAACGCCGGCGCCGCGCGCGGCGGCAGGAGGACGCCCACGCGGAGAACGTCAGGCGCGGCTACTGACGGACTGAGGGGCGAGCCGTGCCGCGAGCCGTGCGGGCCCGGCTACGCGCGGTCGCCCATGACGCCGTTGCGGTGGTCGTCCTCGTCCTCGGGGAGCCGGCAGACCCGTTCCAGGAAGAGCGCGGCGGCACACACCGCGACGCCCGCGAGCACCGCCGCGCCGCCGTAGATCGCCTGGTCGCGACGGGGCTGGTTGTCGAGCTCGTACATGATCAGGAAGACGACCGCGCCGCCGTACATGCCCGCGACCAGAGCGGCCACCAGCGCACTCGCCTGGCCGAAGACGACCGCGCGGGCGGCCAGCAGCGGGTCCACTCCCTTGGCGCCGGGGCGCCGCTCGCGCTGGGCCCGCAGCCGGGACCGCAGCGACAGCGCGGTGGCGGCCAGCACGACCGCGATCAGCGCCAGCACAATGGGGGCGGCCACGGGCACGCTGGGCAGCGTGCCCACCGAGTCCCAGAGCTTGGCGCCGGCCCAGGAAAGGACCCCGGCCACCACGAAGAGACCCACCAGGGTCCTGACACGCAGCGCCTTCACCGAGTTCTCGCTCCCCACATCGACGGACACAACGACGAAGTCGTCAACGATTACTCGGGCAGTCTGAGTTCCACGTCACCGCGCGACCAGACCGACTCGCGGCCCACACCCGCCAGCAGCCCGGCCACCGGGCCCGCGCCCGGCAACTCCGCCGCCGGGTCGATGTCGTGCCACGGCGCGAGCACGAACGCCCGCTGGTGCGCCCGCGGGTGCGGCAGGGTGAGCTCCGGATCCTCGGAGACCACACCCTGGTAGGCGACGATGTCGACGTCGATGGTCCGGGCCCCCCACCGCTCGGTGCGGGTCCTGGCGAAGGCGTCCTCGATGGCCCGGCCGCGCTCCAGCAGCGAGGAGGGCGGCAGGGTGGTCTTGATGAGCACCACGGCGTTGAAGTAGTTCGGCTGCGAGCCCGGCTCGACGCCCCAGGGCTCGGTCTCGTACACCGGCGAGACCCTCTTCACACGGACGCCCGGAGTGTCCTCCAGCGCGTCGACCGCTCCCTGGAGGGTCTCCAGGCGGTTGCCGAGATTGCTCCCCAGGGAGATCACGGCGAACTTGGGGTTCTGCAGCGTGGAGTCCGCCGCGTCGACCTGCGCGACAACGGAGGCCGGGACGGGCTGCACGGTGGGGTCGTAGCTCACGGGCGCCTCCGGATGATCGATACGGTCACGTCGTCAAAGGGCACGGTGATCGGGGCCTGCGGCTTGTGCACGGTCACCTCCACCTCCTCGACCAGTTCATGCTTGAGGCACTGGTCGGCGATCCGCTGGGCGAGGGTCTCGACGAGGTCCACCGGCTCGCCCTGCACGACGGCCACGACCTCCTCGGCGACGATCCCGTAGTGCACGGTCCGCGTCAGGTCGTCCGTCGCCGCGGCGGGCGCGGTGTCCAGTCCGAGGACGACGTCCACGACGAAGTCCTGGCCCTCGCGGCGCTCGTGCTCGAACACGCCGTGGTGTCCACGGGCTCTCAGGCCCCGCAGCGCGACTCGGTCCACGATGCACTCCCGCTGGTCGTCGAACGGACGGACGAAATTGACGAGGCGTGGAACGTAACAGTACGCCCTTTCTCGAATCTACCTGCGACCACCGACAGCCCTCCGGTACCGGGGCGGTACCGGGCCGGCCGGGGTCCGGACGACCCGCGCTTACCCCGTACCGGAGGCACCTACTCCGCCTCCGCCGACTTCTTGCCACGAACGGGTCACGAACGGCTGGCGCGGCGGGCGGTGTTCAGGCCGTGCCCTCCCCGGCGCCGTCGTCGCCGGCCCCGTCCTCCGCGTCGTCCTCACCCGCGCCCGCCATGACCGGGGAACCGTGGTGCACCCACAACCGCCAGCCCTCCGGTGTGCGCCGGAACACATTCGTGGCCACCACCAGACCGCCCACCAGCGAGCCCATGTCGCCCTCCTCCTCGGCGGGACCGCCGGTGAGGATGTTCTCGGTGCACGTCACGAGCGCGGTGTCCCCGTCGACGGCGACCTCCACGTCCGTGAGGAAGAACTGGATGTAGTCGGTGTTCGCCATGATCAGCGCGTACGAGCGCATCACCTCGCGGCGCCCGCGCAGCACCGGCCACCCCGGGTGCACCACCGACACCGTCTCCGCCAGCGGACCGGTCAGCACCAGCTCCTCCAGCGCGTCCAGGTCCGAGCGCTCCACCGCGTCGTAGAACGCCTGGTTCGCCTGCTCGACCCGGGCCGCCTCGGCCGTGCGCGGCGTCACCGCGACACCCCCCGCACCACAGGGCCCCGCCCTTCTCCGGCCTGTTCCCGCCGCTCGCTCATCGCGCCCCCTCGATCGCCCGCGCCACGCGGACCGCGTCCGCACTGTCGTGCACCTCGTGCACCCGCACCGCCCACGCCCCCCGGCTCGCGGCGATCGCCGTCACCGCCGCGGTCGCCGCGTCCCGCTGGCGCGCCGGCGGCGGATCGCCGCCCTCACCGGCCAGCACCCGGCCGAGGAACCGCTTGCGCGAGGCCGCGATCAGCAGCGGGCGGCCCAGCGTCCGCAGGTCCTCCATGTGCGCGATCAGCGCGAGGTCGTGCTCGGCGTCCTTGGCGAAGCCCAGGCCCGGGTCGAGCACGATCCGCTCCGGGGCGATCCCGCCGGACACCGCGGCGTCGAAGCTGCGCCGCAGTTCGCCGGTGACCTCGCCGACCACGTCGGCGTAGACCGCGCGGTTGTTCATGTCGATGCTCTGGCCGCGCCAGTGCATCACGACGAACGGGCTGCCCGCGGCCGCCACGACCGGGATCATCGCCGGATCGGCGAGGCCGCCGCTCACGTCGTTGACCAGTGCCGCGCCCGCCTCGACGGCCTTCTCCGCGACCGCGGCCCGCATCGTGTCGACGCTCACCACGACCCCGGCCGCGGCCAGTTCCCTGACCACCGGGATGACCCGGCGCAGCTCCTCCGCCTCGTCCACCCGCGCCGCGCCCGGACGGGTCGACTCACCGCCCACGTCCACCAGATCGGCCCCGGCGGCCACCAGGTCCAGCCCGTGCTTGACGGCCAGCTCCGGGTCGAACCACTCGCCGCCGTCGGAGAACGAGTCCGGCGTGACGTTCACCACGCCCATGACCGCGCACCGGTCCCAGGACGGCAATCCGGCCACGTGGCCGCGCATCGTACCCATGAGGTCAGCCTAGGGGGCGGGCCGGACGGGCGGTCACCGCAGACGCCGGGAGGCCCAGGCGGGGAGGGCCAGCGTGACGAACCCCTCGGCCTGCATCGCGGCCAGGCCGATCCGGGGGAGGTCCTTCGTGGCGCGGAAGACCAGGAAGCGCGGCACCCACTCGGGCTGGAACTTGGCGTTGAACTTGTACAGCGACTCGATCTGGAACCAGCGCGACAGGAAGACCAGCAGCCCGCGCCAGGTGCGCAGCACCGGCCCCGCGCCCAGCCGCTCCCCGCGCGCCAGCGCGGAACGGAACATCGCGAAGTTCAGCGAGACCCGCCGCACCCCGATCTCCGGCGCCCGTTGCAGCGCCGCGACGATCAGCAGCTCGTTCAGCCCCGGGTCTGCGGCGCGGTCGCGCCGCATGAGGTCCAGGGACATCCCGTCGGTCCCCCAGGGGACGAAGTGCAGCACCGCCCGCAGTTCGCCGTCCGTGTCGTAGGCCGTCGCCACCACGCACGCGTCGTCGGACGGATCGCCGATGCGGCCCAGCGCCATCGAGAAGCCGCGCTCGGTCTCGGTGCCCCGCCACGCGTCGGCCGCGCGCCGGATCGTCTCGCGTTCGTCCTCGTCCAACTCGCCCACCCGGCGCACCTTGCACACGTAGCCGGCCCGCTCGATCCGCTTCACCATCTGCCGCACATTGCGCATGGCCCGCCCGGACAGCGAGAACGCCGCCGTCTCCACGACGGCCTCGTCGCCCAGTTCCAGCGCGTCCAGCCCGGTCTCCCGGGTCCACACCTCGCCGCCGGTCTCGCTGCACCCCATCACCGCGGGGATCCACGCGTGCGCGCGGGCCTCCGTCATGAACCGCTGTATCGCGCCCGGCCAGGCCTCGACGTCGCCGATCGGGTCGCCGCTGGCCAGCATCACCCCGGACACCACGCGGTAGCAGACGGCCGCCTTGCCGCTCGGGGAGAACACCACGCTCTTGTCCCGGCGCAGCGCGAAGTGCCCGAGGGAGTCCCGGGCGCCGTGCCGGGCCAGCAGGCAGCGCAGCCGCTCCTCGTCCTCCTCGGTCAGTTCGGCGACCGGGTGGGCGGGGCGCAGCGCCAGGTACGCGGTGACCGCGGCGGTCAGGAAGCCGAGCCCGCCCAGCGAGTACGCGACGACATCGGCCGCCTGGTCGGTGGTGTAGCTGACGGGTCCGTCGAAGCCGAACAGCCCGTACAGCACCTCGGTGAAGCGCTGCGCCACCGTCGGGTCGCCCATCTCCGCCGCCGGGTGCGCGCTGACGATCACCAGCCCGAGCAGCACGCTCAGCCCGCTCAGCCCCGTGAACGCCGCCACCGCCCGCCACCGGGTGCGCGGGTCCCCGAGCGCCGAGAACTCCGCCCGGTACCGGATCAGCAGGGCCAGCAGGAACGCCGACAGCACCGCCCCGCCCAGGGAGTGACGGTGCAGCACCTGCGCCACCCCGCCGATCGGCAGCAACACCACCGCGGCCCGCCAGGCGCGCTTCTTCCCCCGCTTGAGTCCGTGCGCCAGCATCAGCACGAGGATGCCCGTCACCACGGCCGCCGCGGCGGCCACCGAGGTGACGGTCCCGGGGACCACCCCCGCCAGCACGTGCATCCGGCTGTGCCGGAACCGCGGGAAGATCCCGGCCGCCAGGTCCATCAGCCCGACGAGGGCGCACGCCGTCCCGACCGCGCGAGGGGACGCCGCCGCGGGCAGCACCGAGGGAAGCCTCCGCCCGGCCCCCCGGGAAACCCGGACGCCGGGCTCTTCCTCTGCGACGACAGACATGGCCCCACCAAGTTCCAGCGCTGCGGAAATGTGCCGTACGCCCGACTCGCGTACGGAGATGTGCGCCCTGTAGGACGTGAACTCCCGCCCGCGGGTTCCGTCGGTCGCACAACCGTGTCCCCCCGGAGACCTTCCCGTCCGGGGGGATGCCCGCCGGACGCCGCCGGCGATCAGCTCGGTTCAGCTCAGCGCGACATGATCATGCTCATGGCCTCGGCCCGCGTCGCGGGGTCGCGCAGCTGCCCGCGCACGGCCGAGGTGAGGGTCTTGGCGCCGGGCTTGCGGACCCCCCGCATCGTCATGCACATGTGCTCGCACTCGATGACCACGATCACACCGCGCGGTTCGAGTATCCGCATCAGGGACTCCGCGATCTGCGTGGTCAGCCGCTCCTGCACCTGCGGGCGGCGGGCGAAGACGTCCACCAGCCGCGCCAGCTTGGACAGCCCGGTGATCTTGCCGTCCGCCGACGGGATGTAGCCCACGTGCGCGACGCCGACGAACGGGACCAGGTGGTGCTCGCAGCTGGAGAGCACCTCGATGTCCTTGACCAGGACCATCTCGTCGTGACCGAGGTCGAAGGTCGTCGTCAGGACGTCCTCCGGCTCCTGGTAGAGGCCGGCGAAGATCTCCCGGTACGAGCGGGCCACCCGCGCCGGGGTCTCCCGCAGACCCTCACGGTCGGGGTCCTCGCCCACGGCGATGAGGAGTTCGCGGATCGCGTTCTCGGCACGTTTCTCGTCGAACTCGCCGATGGGGCTCCGCTCGCCCTCAAGGGTCACCGGGTCGGTCATCTGTGCCTCGTTCCTCGTACGCCGTACCACGCGGGAAAAGCCGCGCCCCCCAGGATAGAAACCTGGGGGGCGCGGCGGACATTCCGGTGAACGTGAGCGATCCCACGCCGGGGGCGTCAGCCCTCGGTGCCGGGCTCCTCCGGGAGCTCGACGCTCTCGGTCGCCTTGCTCAGCGAGCCGGCCGCGGTGGCCGTGCCGTTGGCCGACGGCTGCGTGCCGTTGGTCAGGGCGAGCTCCTTGGGCGAGAGCACGGGCGGGCGGGTCGACGGCGTACGCCGCGACGAGCCCGTCCAGGCCGGACGCGCCGGACGCTTCACGATCTGCTTGAAGACCTCGGCGATCTCCTCCTTGTTCAGCGTCTCCTTCTCCAGGAGGGCCAGAACAAGGTTGTCGAGGACGTCGCGGTTCTCGACCAGGATCTCCCACGCCTCGTTGTGCGCGGTCTCGATGAGCTTCTTGACCTCTTCGTCGACCAGCCCGGCGACCTCTTCCGAGTAGTCGCGCTGGTGCGACATCTCCCGGCCGAGGAACGGCTCGCCGTCGCTCGTCCCGAACTTGATCGCGCCCAGCCGCTCGGTCATGCCGTACTGGGTGACCATCGCACGGGCCGTGGCGGTGGCCTTCTCGATGTCGTCCGCGGCACCGGTGGTCGGGTCGTGGAAGACCAGCTCCTCCGCCGCGCGGCCGCCCATGGTCATGGCCAGCCGGTCGAGCATCTCGTTGCGCGTGGTGGAGTACTTGTCC
This sequence comes from Streptomyces sp. NPDC088733, assembly GCF_044751185.1. Taxonomy (NCBI): domain Bacteria; kingdom Bacillati; phylum Actinomycetota; class Actinomycetes; order Kitasatosporales; family Streptomycetaceae; genus Streptomyces; species Streptomyces sp. NPDC088733. The sequence continues at coordinate 24,052 of NZ_JBIVLH010000019.1, read as the reverse complement.
TCGTCCGGCAGCACCATGGTGTAACCCAGGGCACGGCCGCGCGACAGGATCGTGATCTTGTGGACCGGGTCGCTGTTCGGAGAAGCCGCCGCGACCAGGGCGTGTCCGCCCTCGTGGTACGCGGTGATCTTCTTCTCCTTCTCGGACATGATCCGGGTGCGCTTCTGCGGGCCGGCCACGACGCGGTCGATGGCCTCGTCCAGCATCGAGTTGTCGACCAGCTTCTTGTCGCTGCGCGCGGTGAGCAGCGCCGCCTCGTTGAGGACGTTGGCCAGGTCCGCACCGGTGAAGCCGGGGGTGCGGCGGGCGACGGCCTTGAGGTCGACGTCCGGCGCGACCGGCTTGCCCTTCTGGTGCACCTGGAGGATCTCCAGGCGGCCCTGCAGGTCCGGACGGTCGACGGCGATCTGCCGGTCGAAGCGGCCGGGACGCAGCAGCGCCGGGTCCAGGATGTCGGGCCGGTTCGTGGCGGCGATCAGGATGACGCCGCCCTTCACGTCGAAGCCGTCCATCTCGACCAGCAGCTGGTTCAGCGTCTGCTCGCGCTCGTCGTGACCGCCGCCGAGGCCCGCGCCGCGGTGCCGGCCGACGGCGTCGATCTCGTCGACGAAGACGATGGCCGGGGCGTTCGCCTTGGCCTGCTCGAACAGGTCGCGAACCCGGGAGGCACCGACACCGACGAACATCTCGACGAAGTCGGAACCGGAGATCGAGTAGAACGGGACGCCCGCCTCACCCGCGACAGCACGCGCGAGCAGCGTCTTGCCCGTTCCGGGCGGGCCGTACAGCAGTACGCCCTTGGGGATCTTGGCACCCACGGCCTGGAACTTGGCCGGCTCCTGGAGGAACTCCTTGATCTCCTGGAGCTCCTCGACCGCCTCGTCCGCGCCCGCGACGTCGGCGAAGGTGGTCTTCGGGGTGTCCTTGGTGATCAGCTTGGCCTTGGACTTCCCGAAGTTCATGACCCGGGAGCCGCCGCCCTGCATCTGGTTCATCAGGAACAGGAACACGACGACGATCAGCACGAAGGGCAGCAGCGAGAGCAGGATGCCGACGAAGGCGTTCTGCTTCGAGGGAGCGACGGTGTACCCCTGCGGGAGCTGGCCGTTCTCCGACTTCGTCTGCAGCGTCTTCGCGATGTCGACGCCCTGGTCGCCGATGTAGCTCGCCTTGATCTTCGAGGAGCCGAGGTCCTTGCCGTTGACCTTGGCGCCGTCCTTGAGCTGGACCTTGATGGTGCTCTCGTCACCTGTGGTCAGCTCTGCCGACTTGGCCTGATTGGTGTCGATCGCCGCGATGACCTGGCCGGTGTCCACCGTCTTGTAGCCGCCGGACGAGCCGACGACCTGCATCAATACGACCACGGCGAGGACAGCCAGCACGATCCACATGACTGGCCCACGGAAATAGCGCTTCACGTCCATCCATGCGGGGCGATCACGCCCCGTCCCTCCTGCCACAGTGAGGCACAGCGGCCGGAGAGCCGCCGGTGCATCCGGTGTATGAACCGACCTTCGGACGGTACCCCAGCATTGTCACCCGAAGTCGCCGGAGACCGTTAACAAACAGCGTTACCACCCTCCAACGCCGCGGAGGGCGTGAGGGTTCCCGCCGGCCTCAGCCGCCGTACACGTGCGGCGCAAGTGTGCCGATGAACGGCAGGTTCCGGTACTTCTCCGCGAAGTCGAGGCCATAGCCGACCACGAACTCGTTCGGGATGTCGAATCCGACGTACTTCACATCGATCTTGACCTTGGCGGCGTCCGGCTTCCGCAGCAGCGTGCAGACCTCCAGCGAGGCCGGACGGCGCGAGCCGAGGTTGCTGATCAGCCAGGACAGGGTCAGACCGGAGTCGATGATGTCCTCGACGATCAGGACGTCGCGGCCGGCGATGTCGGTGTCCAGGTCCTTGAGGATGCGCACCACACCGGACGACTTGGTGCCGGCGCCGTACGAGGACACGGCCATCCAGTCCATCGTCACGTGCGAGGACAGGGTGCGGGCGAGATCCGCCATGACCATCACCGCGCCCTTGAGGACGCCGACGATGAGCAGGTCCTTGCCTTGGTAGTCCCGGTCGATCTTCGCCGCCAGCTCCGCCAGCTTGGCGTCGATCTCTTGCTTGGAGATGAGCACCTTCTCGAGGTCGGTGCCCATGTCGTTCTCGTTCACCCGTACAACTTCCGGCTCGGTCTACAAGGCCTGGAAGAACAGTCTGCCATTGCGCCGCCCGACGGCGACTCCGCCCGGCAGGTTGAGCGGCTTCTGACCGCGCCAGGCGGTGAGCAGGCGGTCGGTCTCCTCGATGTGGCGGGCGAAGAGCGAACCGGGCGGGGAACCGGCGGCGACGGCCGCGCGGCGCAGGACCCGGCGGCGAACGGCGGGGGGGAGCACGAGCAGACGGGAGATCTCCAGGCCGCCCTCGGCAGCGGCGGCGGACCGTTCCGCCTCGGCGGCCCACTGGTCGAGCGCGTCCGCGTCGTCGCGGGAGAGCTGGGCGGTGCGCGCCAGCGCCTCGACGACGCCCTTGCCGAGGGACTTCTCCAGCACGGGCAGCGCCTCGTGGCGGACACGGGAGCGGGTGTAGGCCGGGTCGTGGTTGTGCGGGTCCTCCCACACATCGATGCCCTGCGCCAGGCAGGCCTTGCGGACCGTGTCCCGGTCGAGCAGCAGGAACGGCCGGCGGTAGCGGCCGTTGACCGACGGCATCCCGGACAGCGACCGGATGCCGGAGCCGCGCGCCAGCCCCAGCAGCACCGTCTCGGCCTGGTCGTCGCGGGTGTGCCCGAGCAGCACGGCGGACGCCCCGGAGCGCTCTGCGGCGGCGTCGAGGGCCGCGTAGCGGGCGTCGCGGGCCGCGGCCTCGGGGCCGCCCTGGCGGCCCACGGTCACGGCGACCGCGTCCACGGGGTCCAGGCCCAGGCCGCGCAGGCGGGCGGCCACGTCCACGGCGCGGACGTCCGAGCCGTCCTGGAGACCGTGGTCGACGGTCACGCCGCCGGCGCGCACGCCGAGCCGGGGGGCCTCGAAGGCGAGCGCGGTGGCGAGTGCCATGGAATCGGCGCCGCCGCTGCAGGCGGCGAGCACCAGCGGGCTGCCGCCCTGGTGGTCGGTCAGGACGTCCTGGAGTACGCGGCGGACCGCGAGGCGTATCGCCGCGACCGCGGGGTGGGGACCCATGTCCGGTTTCCCTCCTGAAGAGCACTGGCGGAGCAGTGGAGGCAGTGGAGACGGTGGAGTGACGCAGGGTAGCTAGATGGTGACAGACAGCGTGCGATACCCGAGCATTGCACGCTTACGCTGCGCCGACGGTCCCTCGGACGGGTGAAAGGGCTGGCGAAAAGACGGGCAAGGGGCGGCTGGATCAACGGCTGGGGCCGGGGTGGGGTAACGGGTGCGCCCGGGGCGCGGACGCCCCGGGCGGATCAGGTCTCGGTCCTGCGGTGCACCCGCGACACCCAGTCCGCCGGTTTGGCGATCTCCAGCTTCGTCGGCAGCGTGTTGGGCGAGGTCCAGATCCGGTTGAAGCCGTCCATGCCCGCCTGGTCGACCACCGCCCGCACGAAGCGCTCGCCGTCCCGGTACTGGCGCAGCTTGGCGTCCAGCCCCAGCAGCTTGCGCAGCGCCTGGTCCAGCCGGCCCGCGCCGCTCTGCCGGCGGCGCTGGAACTTCTCGCGGATCTCGGCCACCGACGGCACCACGTCCGGGCCGACGCCGTCCATCACGTAGTCGGCGTGCCCCTCCAGCAGCGACATCACGGCGGTCAGCCGGCCCAGGATCTCCCGCTGGTTCGGGGTCTGCACGAGGTCGATCAGGCTGGGGCCGTCCTCGGGCGCGGCGTCGATCGCCTCCTCCTCGGCCTCGGGGCGGCCGCCGGAGAAGGACTGGAACGCCTCGCGCAGCCGCTCGATCAGCGTCGAGGGGTCGATCTCGGTCTCGCCGAGGAAGGCCTGAACCTCCTGCTCGATGTGGTCGCGCAGCCACGGCACGGCCGTGAACTGCGTGCGGTGGGTCTCCTCGTGCAGGCAGACCCAGAGCCTGAAGTCGTGCGGGTCCACGTCGAGTTCGCGTTCCACGTGGACGATGTTGGGGGCCACCAGCAGCAGCCGGCCGGTGCGCGGCTCGCCCGGCCCCGGCACGGCGGGTCCCGCGGGCATGTCGCGCGACGCCGGGGCGAACGTCTCGTACTGGCCGAGAACGCGCGAGGCCAGGAAGCTCAGCAGCATCCCGACCTCGACCCCGGTGACCTTGCCGCCGACGGTGCCGAGCACGGCGCCGCCGGGGCCACCCGGCTTGCGGGCCTGCATCTTGTCCAGCAGCGGCTTCAGCACCTCGCGGAAGCCGGCCACGTTCGCCTTGATCCATCCAGGGCGGTCCACGATCAGCACGGGCGTCCCGGCGTCCGCGGGCTCCTCGTCCCCGAACATCCGCGTGAACGCCCGTACGTGGGCCTCCGACTCCTTCGCGTGCCGCCGCAGCTCCGCGACCACCGCACGCGCCTCGTCGCGGCTGACCTCGGGCCCGGGCCGCACGAAGCGGGTCGCGGTCGCGACCGCGAGGTTCCAGTCGACCATCTCCGCACCACCGATGCTCGTCATTCCTTCACGGTACGTGCTGTCCCCCGCGCCCGGGAGCGTTCGCGGGGTGTCGGGTCAGCCGTGGCAACCGCATCGGGCCACCGCGGAGGCCAGCCGGTCCAGGGCGCGCTGCGCCGACGCGGGACTGGTGGTCCCGTTGGTGAGGAAGGCGAACGCGACGAGCCGGCCGTCGGCGTTCACGACGGTGCCGGCCAGGGTGTTGACCCCGGTGAGGGTGCCGGTCTTGGCGCGGATGACGCCCATGCCGCCGTCGGCGTCGCCCGCGGTGAAGCGTTCCTTCAGCGAGCCGGTGAAATGGGCGACCGGCAGGCCCGTCAGAGTGGGCCGCAGCTCGGGGTACTCGGGGTCGCCGGCCAGCACCAGCAGCCGGGCGAGCTGGTCGGCGGTGAGCCGGTCCGCCCGGTTGAGACCGCTGCCGTCGGTGAACCGGGCCCCCTTGAGCGGGATCCCCAGCTCGCGCAGGGCGGAGGAGATGCCCTGCGCCCCGCCGCCGAAGGAGCCGGGCAGCCCGGCGGCGAGGGCGGTGTGCCGGGCCAGGGCCTCGGCGATGTCGTTGTCGCTGTTGGTGAGCATCCGCTCGACCAGGTCCGACAGCGGCGCCGAGCGCACCACGGCCAGCCGGTCGGCGGCGCTCCCCTTGGGCGCCGAGCGCCGGTCGACCGTCCCGGTGACCTTCACGCCCCGGTCGCGGAGCATCCCCGCGAAGGCCGTCGCCGCCTTGGCCGCGGGGTCCCAGACGCGGGCCGCCGGGCCCTTCCAGCTCTTGCCGTCGACGCGGCCCTCGTCCGCCATGAGGGCGTCGACCGGGGCGATGTTGTCGTTGTGGCCGATGGGGTGCAGGGCGGGCCCGCTGTAGAGCGACGTGTCGTACGACAGCCGCACGGTGCGCGTGCCGCGGGCCTTGAGGGCGCTCGCGGTGCCGTCGGCGAGGGTGCGCAGCGACGCCGCCGTGTAGCCGCCACCGGCGGTCTTGCGCGCGGTGAGGGTGGGATCGCCGCCGCCGACCAGGACCACGCGGTCGTCGCCGTCCGCGACGACACCGGTGGTGAGCCGGTGGTCGGGTCCGAGCAGCGACAGCGCGGCGACCGCCGTGGCGATCTTCGTCGTGGACGCGGGCACGGCCGCGGCGGTCTCCCGCCGGCCCCAGACCCCCTCACCGGTGGCCGCGTCGACGACCGCCCCGGTGGTCAGCGGGCCGAGCGCCCGGTCCTTGAGCAGCGGGGCGAGCCGGCCGGCGAGGCCCCCGCCGCCCGGCGGCACCGCCCCCCGCGTGCCCGCGGCGGCCGCCAGCACCTCGGGCGCCGGGACGGGCACGGCGGCCCCCTTGCGGCCTCCCGCGGCCTTCCCAGGCGGCTGCCCGGCCGAGGCCCGCTCCCCGGGCTTTCCCTCCCGGGAGGCGGCTCTCACCCTTTCGGCCGTACGCTGGCCTGACTCCCACGGTCCCGCGAGGGCCACCGCTGTCAGCGCCACGGCGAGGCCGGCGGCGGTCGACCCCGCCACCACCTGCCAGTTCTTGGAGACGGGCACCCCGGACCAGCCCCTTTCGCGACCACACACAAGCGTGGGAGACACTTAATCACCAGAAGTATGTGCTGATCATGGAGGACAGGCTGTGCTCGAGTTCGACGTCACGATCGAGATCCCGAAGGGTTCCCGGAACAAGTACGAAGTGGACCACGAGACCGGTCGTATCCGCCTCGACAGGCACCTGTTCACCTCGACCGTCTACCCGGCGGACTACGGCTTCGTGGAGAACACCCTCGGCGAGGACGGCGACCCGCTGGACGCCCTCGTCCTGCTGGACGAGCCGACCTTCCCCGGCGTCCTGGTGCGCTGCCGCGCCATCGGCATGTTCCGCATGACGGACGAGGCCGGCGGCGACGACAAGCTGCTGTGCGTGCCGGCCTCCGACCCGCGCGTGGAGCACCTGCGCGACATCCACCACGTCTCCGAGTTCGACCGCCTGGAGATCCAGCACTTCTTCGAGGTCTACAAGGACCTGGAGCCCGGCAAGTCCGTCGAGGGCGCCAACTGGGTCGGCCGCGCCGAGGCCGAGGCCGAGATCGAGGCGTCCTACAAGCGCCTGAAGGAGCACGGCGGCCACTGACGCCGTGCCCGTGCCGAGGGCGGCGCGCTCCCTGCCGGGGCGCGCCGCCCTCGTGTGTGCTCAGGGCTGCCGCCGCGGACCGTCCTCGCCCTCGCCGCAGGCCGCCAGCAGTTCGGCCAGGGAGCCGTGCAGCGCGGCGGCCAGCGCGTCCGTGTCCGGCACGGCGGTGGCGTCCGCGAAGAGCCCGATGTGCACCCGGCCGCGGTAGGTCGAGATGGCCACGGCCAGCGACTGGCCGCGGGCGAGCGGGGCGATCGGGTGCAGCTCGGTCATCCGGCAGCCGTCGAGCGTCAGCGGCACGTCCAGCATCGGCACATTGGTGACCAGCACGTCGAACAGCAGCCGCGCGGAGGCGGCCAGCAGCGGCGCCGCGAAGCGGTGCGCGAGCGGCGGCACGCTGTCGGCGAGCAGCGCCACCGCCCCGGGGCCGGTGTCGGGCCCGGCGGCCTTGTTGCGGTCCATGCCCTCGCGCACGCCGCGCAGCCTGGCCAGCGGGTCGGCCTCGCCGACCGGCAGCCGCAGCAGGTAGCCGGAGATGCGGTTGCCCCGTCCGCCGCGCACGCCCTTGCGGCGGCGGCGCGCCACGGGGATCAGCGCCCGCGGGCCCGGCCCGTCCGGGTCGTCGCCGCGCGACTCCATCCAGCGCCGCAGGGCCCCGGCGACGACGGCCATCACCACGTCGTTGACGGTGCCGCCGCTGGTCTTGCGCACCCGGTGCATGTCGTCGATGTCGAGCGAGGCCCCGGCGAAGCGGCGGGGCGCGCCGCCGTGCCGCGGCGCGGCACCGAGCGCGGCCGGGCCGCCGGGGTCGAGCGAGGCCCGCAGCACCGCGGAGCCGATGCCCAGCGCCCGGCCCGCCTCGCGCATCCGTGAGGGCAGGGAGGCGACCACCTGGCGCGGGTCGGGGAGCGCCGGAAGCCCCGGCAGGCCCGGCAGCGCGGGCAGATGGAGGCCGGCCGGCTGCCGGGGCGCGGGCGGCGCCGGGACGGCCGCCGGGCGCGCGTTCCCGCCGTCGACGCGCTGCGCCGGGGCCGTCGTGGGCGCCGGGCGTGCGCCCTGGTCGAGCAGGACCGCCCCGAACTCCACCGCGCGCAGGCCGTCGGCCAGCGCATGGTGCAGCTTGACGAGCACGGAGACGGGCGCGTCGGGGGCGCCCTCGATGACGTAGACCTCCCACGGCGGGTGCTCGCGGTCCATCGGACGGGACATCAGTTCGGCGACGGCCGCGGAGGTGTCGGCGCGGCGGACGGCGTGCACATGGCGCCGGACGTCGAAGTGCTCGTCGGGGGCCCAGGCGGCGCCGCCGACGCCGTACCAGACGTCACGTACGCGCTGGCGCATGCGCGGGGCGTTCTCGGCGCGCGCGGTGATCAGGGCCGCCAGGCCCTCGGCGTCCACCGGGTGCTCCGGGTCGCGCTCGAAGACGGCGACGGCACCCAGGTACATGGGATGGCCCGGTGAGTCGAGGTTCCAGAAGGCGAGATCCAGTGGGCTCAACAGCTCGTCAGCCAAGGCTCCTCGCCTCCGAAAAGTTCACTTTTGCCCCGGATCGGACAGCAACGTATGCAGTGAAACCCGTGGGAATGATTACAGTCAACTACGACCACGATACGGACAGTTAACATCAGATTTCCCGACGCATCATCAGGAACGGCCGTCCGTGCGGCCGCAGCGCTCAGAATCCGCGCGTCCGCTTCGCCGCCGCGCGGCGTCGTGCCTGGTCAGCGCCACCGGGCAGCCTCAGGAAGAGCCGCACCGTCTCACCGCCGAGGTTCACTCCGATGGCCACCGCGAGCGCCAGCGCGGCGGCCTTGGTGAGCGAGGCGAAGCCCTGGTCCAGATGGCCCCGGGTCAGTCCGAGGAGTCCGTAGTACGTCGCGGAGCCGGGCAGCAGCGGCCCGATCGCCGCCGTCACGTACGGCAGCGCGGAGGCGAAGCGGTAGCGGGACAGCATCTGCCCGAACAGGCCCACCAGCCCCGCGGCGACGGCGGTCGCCGCCACCGGCGACATCCCGATGCCGGCCGACTTCTGGTGCAGCGCCGCGTAGACCGTCCAGGCCACTCCGCCGTTGAGCGCCGCCGGCAGCAGCACGCCGCGCTCGCACTGGAGCAGCACCGCGAACGCCAGGCTCAGCACCATCGCCGCCACCAGTTGCAGCGGCGGGTTCTCGTACGCCCGCAGCGCCTGGTCGGGGTCCAGCTCCGCGCCCAGGCTGACCCCGGCGTACAGGATCAGGGTGACGCCGACGACGATGCCGGTGAAGAGGTACATCACCTCCAGCAGCCGGGCCGAGGCGGTGATGTAGAAGCCGGTCAGGCCGTCCTGCACGGCCGCCACCAGGGCCCGACCCGGGATCAGCGCGAACAGGCCACCGGTGATGACGGAGGAGGCCTGGAGCGTGCCCGTGCCGGGCAGCTCGTGGCCGTAGCGGGCGATGAGCACGCCCAGCGCCGCGGCCGGCATGGCCGCGGCGACGAACTGGTAGAACTCCGGCAGCCCGCGCCCCGCGCACAGCCAGGCCAGCCGGTCGCCCAGCATCGCCCCGAGCGCCGCGACCGCGAAGACCACCGGGCCGCCGCCGCCCACCAGGAGGCTCGCCGCGCCCGCGAGCAGCCCGGCGGCCGCCGTCAGCAGCCAGCCGGGGTAGGGGTGGCGGTTGCGGCGGATCAGCGCGAGACGGCGGTAGGCGTCCTCCAGGGTGAGGTCGGCCGCCGTGATGTCGTTGATCAGCCGGAAGACGGCCGCGAGGCGCGTGTAGTCGGTGGCCCGGCGGCGCACCGTGCGGTTGGCGGTGGCGGGCGCGTCCACCAGCGAGGGCTGGTACGAGATGCCCAGCAGCGTGAAGGTCACGCTCGGCTCGACGCGGCCGAGCCCGTACGCGTGGGCCACGCCCAGCATCGCGGCCTCGACGTCCTCCGCGGCCTCGCCGCCGGCGAGCAGCAGCTCCCCGATGCGCAAGGTCAGGTCGAGCACGCGCGGCACGGGCGGCCCGGCACCGGCCTCCGGCTGCGTACCGGGCTGCTCCGGCGCCGGCCGCTCGCCGAGCGGCATGCGCAGCATCGTCCGCATGCGGTCAGGCCAGGGGGCCTCCTTGGAGAGGCTGACCACGGGGATGCCCTCGGGAGGCGTGAACGCCGGGTGCGACAACTGCGGGGAGGTCTTCGGGCGCGTGAAAGCGGAACCCTGCGGTTCGGGCCGGGGCAGCTCGACCCCGAGCGGCGGGGTGAACTCCGAGCCGCCGGTCTGCTGCCCGGGCTCCTCCTGGTGCGTCACGGTCGTTCCTCCACTCAGCCTCTCGGTGTTCCCACCCGCCGGGTGCGGCAGGGGGAGGGTGTCACCACCCTCCCCCAGGCACAGCGGTTCGACTGCCCGTCGCCCGCCGGACGCTAACGCCGGTTCGCGCGGTGGCGCCCGCCGCCGGAGGCGGTGGGGCTCTGGACCGGCGGCTGCGCCGGCCCGGCGCCGTCGGCCGGGGACTCCGGCCGCGGCGGGGCCTTCTTCGCGGCCGAGCGGGCCCGCAGGAACTCGATGGCGATCGGGACGACCGAGAGCACCACGATCGCGACCAGCATCAGCTCGATGTGCTCGCGCACGAAGGCGATCTGCCCGAGCCAGTAGCCGAGCAGCGTCACACCCGCGCCCCACAGGGTGCCGCCGATGATGTTGTAGGTGACGAAGGTGCGGTAGTTCATCCGGCTGACACCGGCCACGATGGGCGTGAACGTCCGCACGATCGGCACGAAACGGGCCAGGACGATCGACTTGGCACCGTACTTCTCGAAGAACTCGTGCGCCTTCTCGATGTTCTCCTGCTTGAAGAGCTTGGAGTCCGGGCGGCGGAAGAGCGAGGGGCCGACCTTGCGGCCGAAGAGGTAGCCGACCTGGTCACCGGCGATGGCGGCGATCACGACGAGCAGGCAGACGGCCCAGATCGGCCAGTCCAGCTTGCCGCCGGCCACCAGCAGGCCACCGGTGAACAGCAGGGAGTCACCGGGCAGGAAGAACCCGATGAGCAGACCCGACTCGGCGAACACGATCGCCAGCAGGCCGATCAGGCCCGCGGACGAGATGAGGTAATCGGGGTCGAGCCATTGCGGGCCCAGGGCGATAGTCGTCACGCGCCAAAAGTATCAACGCGCTCGGGACCGGACGGTTCCCCGTGCGCGAACGTCCGGCCACGGTTCCCCCCGTACGTTCCACCGCACACCCGCACACATCCCCCGCCGCTCCCGAAACCCCGCCTTCCGGTGGAACCCGCGGAAAGCACGCCATTTCCGCGGCGGCCCGGCGTGCATCGCGCGCGGGACGGCGGTCGCCGCGCACGATGCACCCATGGATATCGACGAGTACGGCGGCGGACAGCGGCAGGGGTCCGGCGTCCTGGTGGTGACCACGAACGACATCCCCGGCTTCCGGGTGGAGCGGGTGATCGGCGAGGTCTTCGGCCTCACCGTCCGCTCCCGCCATCTGGGCAGCCAGATCGGCGCGGGCCTGAAATCCCTGGTCGGCGGCGAGCTGAAGGGACTCACCAAGACCCTGGCGCAGACCCGCACCCAGGCGATGGAGCGGCTGGTCGAGCAGGCGCGGGCACGCGGCGCGAACGCCGTGCTGATGATGCGCTTCGACGTGAGCGAGGCCGCCGACGTCGGCACCGAGGTGTGCGCCTACGGCACGGCGGCGGTCATCACCCCTGAGCCCGCCTAGCGTTGGCGACGATCGCGTCGTGCACGTACTGGGCGATGCCCGGCGCGATCGCCTCGTAGTAGGCGTTGAAGCGGGGATCGGCCAGGTACATCCCGGCGAGCCCGATGTGGATCTCGTAGCCGCAGTCGTAGTAGTGGTCCACGATGAACCGCCGGTGCTCCTCCGCCAGCTCCATCGCGGCCGCGCCGTCGGCCGGGGCACCCGAGTCGCGCAGCGCGACCAGGCGGGCGGTCCAGTCGTCCTGCTCGGCCTTGATCCGCAGCCAGTCCTCCTTGGTGTAGGAGGCGGCGCGGCGCTGCGACTGCTCGTACGCGACGGTGTTGCCCCAGCGCTGCCGGGTCTCCTCGGCGTGCTGCTCGGGGTCGTGGTCGCCGAAGACCTCGAACTTCTCCTCGGGCGTGAGGTTGATGCCCATCGTGCGTGCCTCCATGGCTCGTTGGACGGCGTCGGCCATCTCCGTCAGCTTCCCGATCCGCGCGGTCAGCAGCTCGTGCTGGCGCCGCAGGTGCTGCCGCGGGTCCGCGGCCGGGTCGTCGAGGAGGACCGCCACCTCGTCCAGGGGAAAGCCGAGCTCCCGGTAGAAGAGGATCTGCTGCAGCCGGTCGAGGTCGGCGTCGCTGTAGCGGCGGTGGCCCGCGTGGCTGCGCCCACTGGGCGAGAGCAGCCCGATCTCGTCGTAATGGTGCAGCGTGCGGACGGTCACGCCGGCGAAACCCGCCACCTGCCCGACCGGGTAGCCCGTGCTCGTGTTCATGACCACACCCTCCGGCCTCACGCCACGTGAGGTGCAAGTGTCATATTGGTGCCCATGCTGGGTATCACCGACCTGCCGACCTATCTGCTCGGCACCGTGCTCATCGTGCTGCTGCCGGGACCCAACTCCCTCTACACCCTGTCCGTCGCGGCGCGGCGCGGGGTCCGCACCGCCTACCGCGCGGCCCTGGGGGTCTTCCTCGGTGACACCGTCCTGATGACCGCCTCGGCGGCCGGGGTGGCGGGCCTGCTCACCACGAACCCCGTCCTGTTCGGCATCGTGAAGTACGCGGGTGCCGGCTACCTGGCTTGGATCGCGTTCGGCATGGCGCGGGCCGCGTGGCGGATGTGGCGGGGGCGGGCCGAACCGGAGCCCGAGGTCGCGCCGGCCGCCGCCGACGGGCCGGCGCAGGCCGAGCAGCCGTTCCGGCGGGCGCTGGTGATCAGCCTGCTCAACCCGAAGGCGATCCTGTTCTTCATCTCCTTCTTCGTGCAGTTCGTCGACCCCGGCTACGCCCATCCGGCCCTGTCCTTCCTGGCGCTGGGCGCGATCGCGCAGGTCTTCAGCTTCAGCTACCTGACCCTGCTGATATTCGGCGGCACCTACCTGGCCGGCCAGTTCCGCCGCCGCAGGCGCCTCGCGGCCGGGCTGACCTCGGGGGCGGCGGCGCTGTTCCTCGGCTTCGCGGCGAAGCTGTCGATGGCGTCGTCGGTCTGACGCGCCGGCCCGGTCCCGGGCCGGCGGCTCGACCTGCCGCGGCGCCGCATCGCACTTAATGTGAGCGCTATGTCGCTGCACAAGGGTGCCGAGGGGCTGCCGAAACTCGCCGTCAACCCCTTCTACGCGGGGGCCGATCCGGTCGCGGGCATGCGCACCGCACCGCCCAAGCACCAGCTCCCCGACGGGCCGATGCCGCCCTCGACGGCGTACCAGCTGGTCCACGACGAACTGATGCTCGACGGCAACGCCCGGCTCAACCTGGCCACCTTCGTCACCACCTGGATGGAGCGCGAGGCCCAGGTGCTGATGGCCGAGTGCTTCGACAAGAACATGATCGACAAGGACGAGTACCCGCGCACCGCCGAACTGGAGCGGCGCTGCGTGTCGATGCTCGCCAAGCTGTGGAACGCCCCCGACCCGGAGAAGGCCGTCGGCTGCTCCACCACCGGCTCCTCCGAGGCCTGCATGCTCGCCGGCATGGCGCTCAAGCGGCGCTGGATGAAGCGCCAGGGCGACCGCTACCCGGGCCAGGCCCGCCCCAACCTGGTCATGGGCGCCAACGTCCAGGTCTGCTGGGAGAAGTTCTGCAACTTCTGGGAGATCGAGGCGCGCACCGTGCCGGTCGAGGGCGACCGGCTGCACCTGGACGCCGAGTCCGCCCTCGCCCGGTGCGACGAGAACACCATCGGCGTCGTCGCCGTCCTGGGCTCCACCTTCGACGGCTCCTACGAACCGGTGGCCGAGATCTGCGCGGCCCTGGACGGGCTCCAGGAGCGCACCGGCCTCGACATCCCCGTCCACGTCGACGGGGCCTCCGGCGGCATGATCGCGCCCTTCCTGGACGAGGACCTGGTCTGGGACTTCCGGCTGCCGCGCGTGGCGTCGATCAACACCTCCGGGCACAAGTACGGGCTCGTCTACCCGGGCGTCGGGTGGGCCCTGTGGCGCGACGACGTGACCCTGCCCCAGGAACTGGTCTTCCGGGTCAACTACCTCGGCGGCGACATGCCGACCTTTGCCCTCAACTTCTCCCGGCCCGGATCGCAGGTCGCCGCGCAGTACTACACCTTCCTGCGGCTGGGCCGCGAGGGCTACCGCCTGGTCCAGCAGACCGCCCGCGACGTGGCCGTCTACCTGGCCGGTCGGATCGAGGAGTACGGCGACTTCCGGCTGATCACCCGGGGCGACCAGTTGCCGGTGTTCGCCTTCACCACCGCCGACCACGTCACCGCGTTCGACGTCTTCGACGTCTCCCGGCGGATGCGCGAGCGCGGCTGGCAGGTGCCCGCCTACACCTTCCCCGCCGACCGCGAGGACCTGGCGGTGCTGAGGATCGTGGTCCGCAACGGATTCTCCGAGGACCTCGCGGACCTCTTCCTGGCCGATCTGGATCGCTACCTGCCCCAGTTGCGCGAGCAGGAGCGTCCGCTGCACCCGCCCGGCGAGGCGCCCACGGCCTTCCACCACTGAGCCGCCGCGCCCCGGGCAGACGCACCCCATGGGCAAGGACACTCAGACCAAGGGCACCGTCTTCGTCGCCCTCGCCGCGAACCTGGTGATCGCCGCGGCGAAGGCCGTCGGGGGCCTGCTCAGCACGTCGCCGGCACTGCTGTCGGAGGCGGCGCACTCGGTCGCCGACACCCTCAACGAGATCTTCCTGCTCGCCGCGCTGCGCCGCAGCCGGCGCAGTCCCGACGCCCGGCACCCCTTCGGCTACGGCAAGGAGCGCTGGTTCTGGTCACTGCTCGCCGCCGTCGGGATCTTCGTCATGGGCGGCTGCTTCTCCTTCTACCAGGGCATCAGCGCCTTCCACGAGCACGAGCCGCACACCCTCAAGGCCTTCCTGATCGCCACCGTCGTCCTGGTGGTCTCCCTGCTCGCCGAGGGGTCCTCCCTGGCCAAGGCGCTGCTCCAGGTGCGGGGCGGGGCGCGCGAGCACGGCCGCTCCTTCCGCACCGAACTGCGCGAGGGCGAGGACCCCACCTTGCGCACGGTCATCGGCGAGGACAGCGCGGCGGTCCTCGGCGTCCTGCTGGCCCTGGCGGGCGTGGGGCTGCACTGGGCGACCGGGGGGCGGCAGTGGGAGGCATGGGCGTCCCTGGCCATCGCCGGGCTGCTCATGTTCGTGGCGTACCGGCTCGGCAAGGACTGCCGCGACACCCTCATCGGCGAGGCCGCCGACCCGCGGCTGCGGCAGCGGGCGCACGAACTGCTCACCCGGCAGCCGGAGATCGACACGGTGACGGCGCTGCTGACGATGCGGCTCGGCGTCGACTCGGTGCTGCTGGCCGCCCGGGTGGACCTGACGGAGGGCATCGACAGCGAGACGGTGGAGGAGGCCGCCGTCCGGATCAAGACCACGCTCGCCGGGGAGTTCCCCGAACTGGACCAGATCTTCCTGGACGTCACCGAGGCGAGCGAGGAGGACCGCCGCGAGGCACACGAACTGCGGCAGTCGCTGCGCACGGAGGCCGCACGCCGCGAGGGCGGGGGCTGACCGGTCGCCCGGCCGGTCCCCGCCCTCGCACGTCGTGCGGGTGGTGCCGTGCGCTAGCGCACGTCGACGAAGACGGCGGTGCCGTCGCTGTCGAAGTGCTTCGCGTCACCGAAGTACTGGATCAGCCACTTGCCGTCCGCGGTGGGCTTGCCCTTGAGCGTGGCCTTGCCCGTCGAGGCGGTGGTGCCCGAGGAGATGTACGTCCACTTCGTCGAGCCCTTCTTCTGGAAGAACAGCTCGACATGCGCGCCCTTGTACGGCCGCCAGGTGCCGGACACGTACTCCTTCAGGGTGCCGGTGAAGGTGACCGTGGCCGCCTTCTTCACCTTGGTGGACGACGCCTTCATCGAGTACAGCCGGGCGTTGGTGCGGGTCAGCCGGACGGGCTTGGTGGCGGTCTCGGCCAGCTGGTCCGAGGTGTAGTGGTGCAGCCGGTACCAGCCGTCGAGGCGGCCGTACTTGGTGATCGTGACCGTGCCGCCGTTCCACCTCGCGTACCCAGTGCCGAGGTCCTTCCAGCCGGTCCTGCCGTCCGGGGAGTACTCCAGGTGGACGAACTGCGCCGGGAGGGACTGCTCGCGGTTGTACGCCGCCCACAGCTTCGCGGAGACCGTCACCTCGGTCTCCGCGTCGATCCTGGCGCTGACGTTGGTGAAGGTCCCGTCCTCGGGGAGCGCGATCGGCCCGGAGACGGCGTTGCCGTCCAGGTAACCGTTCGGGGCCGTGGAGGCGTACCAACTGGTCCACAGCCGCGGCACGGCGGCGACAGCTCCGGAGAACGCCCCCGTGCTGTCGGTGGTCACCACGATCCGGCCCTCGGGCACGGAGTCCAGGCCCAGGACGACCTCGGCACCGGGCACCGGAAGCCCCGTCGCGTCGTCCTTGACCGTGCCGCTGATGGTGATCTTCTGGCCCGGCAGCGCCCGCGTGCGGTCCGCCTTCGCGGCGATCCTCACCCACAGCCCGTGGGAGGCGGGAGCGGAGAACTCCCGGACCGAGCCGTGGACCTCGTCGCCGTCCTCGGTGAACGTGGTGAGGAACCCGCGGCTGCCAGGAACGGTGAAGTCCGGCGTGGTGAAGTCGCCCTCGGCGTCGGTGGTTGCCGTCAGCGTCTGCAGCGGCGCCGTTTCCACTGCGTTGTACACCATGGCGACGGTGACCTTACGGCCCTCGACAGGGACCAAGTCACCGCTGCCCGGCTGGATGCCCTCGATCCGGCCGGTCGCAGCCGTCGTGGGGTGGGCGAAGTCCAGGAGCGGAGTGGTGAAGCCCTTGGTCCGCAGCACCGGCCGCAGGGTGAAGTCCAGCGTGCCCGCATCGGCGCGGGTCGTGCTGTGGCCCTGGTCGTCGGTGGCGGTGACGTCGATGGCGTAGCGACCCAGATGCGGCACAACGCCGCCGTCCTCGGTCAGCTTCAGCGGTGCGTCGGACGGCACGGCCCAGAGTCCGCCGGACGGGGCCAGCGCCAGATCGTCCGCCACGACGGTGTCGCCCTCGCGCACGGTCGCCGTGACCGAGGTGAGGTCGGCGCCGGAGGCGTCGGTCCAGGCCGGCACGGTGAAAGTGCCCCGCTGGGCGTCGACCGTGCGGGCCACGCCGACGACCACCGGCCCGGCGCCGTCGGCGAGGGCAGGGGTGACAGCCAGTCCGCCCGACAGGGCGGCGACGGAGACGATCAGCGCCAGGGCGCGCCGGGAGGAATCAACGCGCATTGACGTACTCGTCCTTCGACTCGCTGTAGAAGTGGGTGGAGTCGGCCTCCAGGTAGGCGCCCCACGTGCCGTCGCCGTACGCCTTGGTCCTGAGGCTGAAGCGGCCCGAGGAGTCGGTCTTCCCCTTCACCGCCCAGTACCAGGTGCTCTCGCCCTTCGGCTTGAAGACGATGACGATCCTCGCGCCCTTGTACGCCTTCCAGGTGCTGCCCGACTTGTACTGCACGGTGCCCTTGGCCGTGAGCGCCCCGCCCAGACGCGGGCTGTTGGGCGTCATGTCGAAGGCGGCGAAGCGGGTGTCGGTGCGGCGCAGCCGCGACTTGCCGGAGTCGGCGGCGAGCATCGCGTTCGACTCGTCGTGGTGGACGCGGTAGTAGCCGTCGAGCCAGCCGTACTCGCTGATCGAGAAGGAGCAGGTACTGCCGGACTTCTGGGCCGCGGCGGCGGTCTTGAAGGTGGACCAGCCGGTGCTGCCGTTCTTGGAGTACTGCAACGCCAGCTTCTCGGCGGAACAGGACCCGGACAGCCTGCCGGTGGCCTTCACCTTGCCGTACGCGTCGATCGACATCTTCATGCCGGAGAACGACCCCGAGGTGGGCACGGAGAGCTGGTGCTGCACCTGCGGGAAGGAGCTGAAGTAGCCGTTCGGCTTGACGTACGTGTAGTGCGTCGTGGTCACGGACGCCGTCGCGCTGTAGGCGAACGCCCCCGAGGCGTTCGCGGTGCCCGAGCCCATCACGCCGGAAGGGACGTGCGACGAGGTGTTCACCGGCCGGGAGCCCGTGAGGACGCTCGCGCCGGCGAAGGGCTTCCAGCCGTCCGCCGTCAGCCGCTGGACCGTGCCCCTGATGCCGAAGGCCACACCTTTGTGCACCCGGGCGGCCGACGGATCAGCACTGATCCGGTAGGTCAACTGCTCCGCGGGCACGTTCGGCAGGGGCATCGGGCTGTCGGGCGCGGCGTCGGCCGACTGGCCGCCCCGGACGTACGTACTGACCTCGGACAGGGCGCCGTTGACGGTCACCGACTGACGGAAGGTGCCGTCCGCGGCGGTGGTCGCGGTGAGTCCCTTGGACCGCAGGTAACCGTCCTGCTCCAGCCAGTAGACCAGGACGGCCACGCCGGGCGCGGCGGGGACGGTCGTCCCGGTGGCCGGGTCGAAGGTCGTGACCGTGCCGCTGACGCCGAGCGTGCGGTGGTCGTAGTCGGTGGTGCCGCGGTCGAACGCCGCGGTGGCGACGACCGTGTGCTTGCGGTAGTCGAGGCTGTTCCCGGACCAGTGCTGCGTGGTGCCGCCGGGCATGCGGTAGTCGACGTCCACCGGGTAGTCGCCGTACGCGGTGCCCTCGGGCAGCCGCACCGGCTGCCGGGTGTACCAGCCGCGCGACTCGCTGTACTCCACCTCGTCGGTGGAGGCGAGCACGGGCGCGTCCGGCGCCGTCGAGGCACGGACGCTGATCTTGACCCAGAGCGCACTCGGGTCGTCCAACACCACGGCCAGTGTGCCGTCGTCGCCGGTCGTCACCCGCTGCACGGTGGCACCGCTGTCGGCGAAGGCGGGCGCGGCGGTCGAGGCCGCGACGCCGGTGATGGTCAGAAGAAGGGCTGCCGCGTGCAGAACGGCAGGTCTGGGTGCGCGCGATATGCGCATGCAGGACCCCCCACAGGTCAGAAAAGCCGGCGGCGGCAAGATCGCACGCCGGAAGCCGAACAGTAACGGACCTGTGCGACAGCTGTGACGGGTGGGGCCGCGGCGCCTCAGTCGCCCGGGTCGGCCACGCGGACGCCGTGCCGGGCGAGCCAGGGGAGCGGGGGGACGGCCGAGCCCATCTGCGGGGTGACGCGGACCTCGAAGTGCAGGTGGGGGCCGGTGGAGTTGCCCGAGCTGCCGGACAGCCCGATGCGCTGCCCGGCACGCACCCGGCGGCCCGGCGAGGTCTCGATGACGGACAGATGCGCGTAGTGCGTGCAGTAGCCGTCGTCGTGCCGGAGGACGATCTGGTTGCCGAAGCCGTCGCCGCAGCCGGCCGCCACCACGGTGCCGTCGCCGACCGCGCGGACCGGTGTGCCGGAGGGGACGGCGAAGTCCTGGCCGGTGTGCCGGTGCGCCCAGTGGGAGCCGGCGTCGTCGAAACCGGCGGAGAGCCGGTAGCGGGCCACCGGGCTCACCCAGTGCGGGGCGCCGCGGCGGAAGGCGCCGGGGGCAGGGCCGTCGACGGGGTCGGCGTGCGGGCAGCGGGCCGGGATGCCGCCGCCCAGCAGGGCGAGGTAGCGGGCGGCGAGCCCGGCCCCGGCGCGCAGCAGCTTCTCCTCGATGTCCCGCCGGAGCTCGGCCTGCCGCCGTACCCGGTCGTCCAGGTCGTCCAGCGCGGCGTCCACGGCCGCCGTGTCCGCGGCCAGCCGGCGTTGCGCCACCCGGTGCGCGGTCAGCAGCGCGGCCTCGGCGTGCTCGCCCTGGCGGACCAGGGTCACGTCCTCCAGCAGGCGGTCCGGGCGCCCCGACAGCAGCACCCGGGCCGACGGGCTGAGTCCCGCGTTGCGGTACTCCGTGCGCGCCATGGCGCCGACCCGGTCCCGCAGCACGCGCAGCCGGCGCCGCTCCCCGTCCGCCGTCACCCGCAACGCGCGCAGCTCGGCCCGCTTGCGCCCGGCCGCCAGCTCCGCCGCCTGGTACCGCTCCACGGCGCGTTCGGCCTCCGCGTACAGCCGCTCCACGCCGGGGCCGCCCGCGGGCGGTCCGGCCGCCGTCGCCACCGCCGCCGTCGCCGTCCCCCGCAGCGCGAAGGGCACCGCCAGCAGCAGGCACAGCACCACGGCCACCGCCTTGCATCGCATCGGGCCGATCGTGACGGCCGCCCGCGTGCGGCGGTCCGGCGACACGCCCCGCCGGGGCCCATAGCCACCCGCCGGGGTGATCGCATCCGGGCGTGCGCCGAACGGCCGACCGCCAGATCATGGGTACGGGCGCACTCGGCGGACGGGAGGATGACCCGGGTGAGCGGTGACAGGGGGCCCGGCGACTGGTCACCACTGGACCACGAGGTCCTGCGGCAGGTGCTGGACGGCACACCGGCGGGCGTGAGCATCCTCGACGCGCGGCTGCGCTACGTCTACGTCAACCCCGCCCTGGCCCGGATGAACGGCGTCTCCGCCGCGGCCCACGTGGGCCGCACGATCACCGAGGTGCTGCCCGACCTCGACGACACCGGCGAGGACACGATGCAGCAGGTCCTGGCCGACGGCACGTCCCGCGAGGTGCCGTCCAGCGGCCACACCCGGGCGCCCTCGGGGCTGACCCGGCGCTACTGGCAGGGCGCGTACCACCGGCTGAGCGGCCCGGACGGCACGGCGGTCGGCCTGGTCGGCATCACGCTGGAGGTCAGCAGCTCCCGGCACGAGCAGCACGAACTGGAGCGGGCCCGCGAGCGGCTGGCCCTGCTGGACCGGGCGGCCACCTTGATCGGCACCACGCTGGAGATGGAGGCCACCTGCTCCGAGCTGGCCCGTTTCCTCGTTCCGCTGCTCGCCGACATCGCCAGCGTGGACGTCCTGCCCCCGGAGGGCACGACCGCGCACACCCGCGGCCTGCTGCGGCTGCGCCGCGCGGCGATGGCGGCACTGCCCAATCTGCGGGACCAGGTGAGGATCTTCGGCGAGCCCGGGCAGTACCTGGACTACCAGGAGGGTTCGACCATCCCGCGCTGCCTCCAGTCGGGCCGCCCGGTGCTGGAGGACCTGTGCCACGACGGCGCGCTCGCTCGCTCCGCGAGCGGCCTGGAGCGGATCGCCGCCTACCGGGCGGCCGGCATCCACTCCGCGCTGGTCGTGCCGCTGACCGCGCGCGGGCACCCCATCGGGACGGTCAGCATGGTCCGCGGCGGGGAGTCGCCGGCCTTCACCGAACGGGACGTGGAGATCGCCCAGGACGTGGTGGGCCGCGCGGCGATCAGCCTGGACAACGCCCGCCGCTACACCCATGAGCACGGCATCACCCTCGAACTCCAGCGGGCGCTGATGTCCGAGCCGGGCTCGCCGCACCCCACCGTCGAGGCCGCCTTCCGCTACCAGCCGGCCGGCAGCAGTGCCCTGGTGGGCGGCGACTGGTACGACACCGTGCGGCTGTCCTTCGGGCGCACCCTGCTGGCCATGGGCGACGTCATGGGGCACGGGGTGGAGGCCTCGGTCGACATGAGCCAGTACCGCTCGATGCTGCGCTTCGTGGCCGGCGCCGACCTGCCGCCGCACCGCATCCTGCGCCGGCTGGACACCCTGATCTCGGAGACGGAGTCGGGGCGCCCGGCCAGCTGCCTGCTGGCGCTGGTGGACCCGACGCGCGGCAAGTGCGCGTACTCCAGCGCCGGGCACCTGCCGCCCGCCATGATTCGCCCGGACGGCTCCGTCGAGCTCGTCGAGGTGCCGGTCGGGCCGCCGCTGGGGACCGGGCACGGCGGCTACGAGATCGTCTCGGGCGCGTGCGGGCGCGGCGACGTCCTGCTGCTCTACACCGACGGCCTGGTCGAACGCCGCGGCGAGGACATCGACGTGTCCCTCGACCGGCTCGCCAGGTTGCGGTTGCACCCGGACGGGGATCTGGGCGGTCTGGTCGACCGGATCCTGTCCCTGCTGGTCTGCGAGCCCGCCGACGACGACATCGCGGTCCTCGCGGCGCGCATCGTCCGCTAGGCCGCAGGAGGGACGCCTCCCCCGGGCAGCGCAACACTACGGGCGAAATCGGGGCAATACCGTCACGATGATCATACGGGACTGCCACCGGGGCGGTCCCGGGAACCGGCTCCCTCGGGGAGGACCTGCCGTGACCGTCAGCCTCGCGCAGTTGCGCCGTTGCTCCGTAGCCGTCGACCTCGGCGCCTCACGGACCCGCGTCTACATCAAGGGACAGGGACTCGTCGTGGACGAGCCCAGCGTGGCCGCCGTCAACGCCCACAGCGGGGCCCTCATCGCCGTCGGGTCACTGGCCGAGCAGATGACCGGACGGACCCCCGACCACATCCGCGTCGTCCGGCCCATCCAGGCCGGCATGGTCGTCGACATCGACATGGCCCAGCGCATGCTCCGGCACCTGCTCGGCGGCCGGCTCCGCAAGGCGTGGCGGCGCAAGCCCATGCTGCGCGCCGCGGTGTGCACCCCCAACAGCAGCAAGCCGCTGGCCCAGCGCGCGGCGATCGAGACGCTCTACGGGCTCGGTTCCCGGCGGGTCGAACTCGTCGACTCCGTCATCGCCG
Organism: Streptomyces sp. NPDC088733; assembly: GCF_044751185.1. Classification (NCBI taxonomy): domain Bacteria; kingdom Bacillati; phylum Actinomycetota; class Actinomycetes; order Kitasatosporales; family Streptomycetaceae; genus Streptomyces; species Streptomyces sp. NPDC088733. The sequence continues at coordinate 1,716 of NZ_JBIVLH010000019.1, read as the reverse complement.
CCGCCGTCGGCTGCGGACTGCCGGTCGAGCAGCCCGAAGCGACGATGATCATGCTCAGCGGGGCCGGCACGACGCAGATCGCGGTGCTGTCGCTCGGCGCGATCGTCGCGGCCGAGACCATCCCCGTCGGCGGCGACGCCATCGACCACGTGGTGGTGCAGCACGTCCGCAACGCGCACGAACTGGTGCTGCCCACCCAGTCGGTGCGGCCGCTGCACGAGATCCTGTCCGCCCCCGGGCCCATCGCGCCGAGCACGGAGGTCCAGGGCCGGGACGTGGCCAGCGGCATCGCCCGCACCGTCACCGTCGACATCGAGAGCGTCCGCCGGGCCATCCGCATGCCGATGGGGGCCCTCATCGACGGCATCGGCACCGTCCTGCGGCGCTGCCCGCCCGACCTCGTCGCCGACCTCACCGACCGCGGCATCATGCTCGCCGGGGGCAGCGCGCTGCTGCCCGGCCTGGACATGATGCTCCGCCAGGCGACCGGGATGCCCGTCACGATCGCCGACCGGCCGGACGTCTGCGCGGTACGCGGCCTCGGCGCGATGATGGAGGGGCAGGTGCTGCCCATGCCGATGGACTCGATGTCGGCGTAACGCCCGGGCGGCGGGCCGCCGCACTGCCGTGACGGCCCACGCGGCCCGCGCCCGGCGGTCACCGGGCGGCCCCCTCCCTCCCGACGCGCTCGACCAGGCGCACGACGTACTCGGCGACGAGTACGGGGCGGAAGCCGGGCAGCCAGTGGCCGCCGTCCACGTGGTGGATCTCGGCACCGGGGGCCCAGTCGGTGATCTCCGTCTGCCACGGCGGCAGCACGAACACGTCCTTGGACGGGGCCAGTACCTGCGCCGGCAGGGCGGCGTGCCGGACCCGCGGGCGGAGCATACGGGGCAGCACATTGGCCCGGTAGAGCTTCAGCCCGGCCCGGTTGCGGGCGGCCCGCCCCGACCCGTACCCCTGCGGGGGCTCACCGGTCTCCAGGCGGAGCAGGCCCTTGATCACCCCGTCCAGTAAGCCGCTGCGGCAGGCCAGTTCGGCGACGCCGGGCAGATGGAAGAAGGCCACATACTGCGAGGCCAGCGCCTGGCGCAGTAGCTTGCCCAGCCGTGCGGGGGTGGGCCGGCGCACCTGGGCCCGGTACCAGCGGCCGGTGTGGTCCAGATCCGGGCCCGAGATCGACGTCATCGAGGCGTAACGGTGCGCCAGCTCCGGCGTACTGACGGTGTGCCAGCTCTGCACGGACCCCCAGTCGTGCGTCAGCAGGTGCACCGGCGCGTGCGGGCTCACTGCGTCCGCCACCGCCGTGGTGTCGGCGGCGAGCTGCGGCAGCCGGTACGCGCGGGTGCGGCGCGGCGCGCCGGACGAGCCCGAGCCGCGCACGTCGTAGGTCACCACGTGGAAACCATGTGCGGCCAGGCGTGCCGCCACGGCGTCCCACACCCGGTGGTCGTCGGGAAAGCCGTGCACGCACAGGACCGTGGGGGCGGCGGGGTCGCCGTGTTCGTACACCGCCAACCGGATGCCGTCGGAGGCCGTGACCCAACGCGGCGCTTCGCTGTACCGCGTTTCCTCCCCGCCCTCCCGCCCGTGTGCCCCAGGAAGTCCGGGCGCCCCGACGCTAGGGTCCGTCTTCAAACGGATCTTGCCCAAAGCAGGAACGACGCGAGTGTGACCGCTGCTTCGTAGGAGGTGGCGGTCTTCTCGTAGCGGGTT
>NZ_JBIVLH010000018.1:0-181456 GCF_044751185.1 Streptomyces sp. NPDC088733 | reverse complement strand
CACAGATCCTCAGGCGACCGCACACCACCCGGGAACCGGCAACTCATCGCCACAATCGCGATCGGATCATCATCCGTGGCGATCACCGCCGGCAGGTCCGCATCCGCAACACGAACCGTCCCCAGCACCTCACCCCGCAGATAATCCGCAAGCGCAGCCGACGTCGGATAGTCGTAGACCAGCGTCGCCGGCAACCGCAGCTCCGTCGCCGCACCCAACCGGTTCCGCAGTTCGACGGCCGTCAGCGAGTCAAAGCCCAGCTCCTTGAAGGCCCGACCCGCCTCGACGTCCCCCACACCCCCATGCCCCAGAACCTCGGCAACCAGCCGACGCACCAACTCCAGGACAAACGGCGCACGATCCCCCTCCGCCATCCCCCGCAACCGCACAGCAAACGAAGAACCAGCCGAATCGGAGGCATCGTTCGCGCTCTCCCCGTGCGCGGCGGTGGCCGCCCCTTGAAGCTCTACGAGCAGCCTGCTGGGACGCGCGGAAGTGAAACCGGGCGCAAAGCGCTCCCAGTCGAAGTCGGCGATCAGGAGGGCCGCCTCCGCAGATCCGGCGGCCTGGTGCATCGCGACCATGGCGAGGTCTGCCCGCATCGGCGGAACCCCGCCACGGCGCATCCGGGCGGCCATCGCCTCATCGGCCGCCATGCCGCCCTCGGCCCACGGACCCCAAGCAATCGACGTCGCCGCCAAGCCGTCCGCACGACGCTGCTCGGCAAGGGCGTCCAGGAAAGCGTTCGCGGCAGCGTAATTGCCCTGGCCCGCGGTGCCGATCGTGCCGCTCATCGACGAGAACAGGACGAAGGCATCCAGCTCCACGCCGAGTTCGATCGTCAGCTCGTGCAGGTTGAGGGCGGAGGTCGCCTTCGCCCGTAGGACGGTGTCAAGACGGTCCTGCGTGAGCGAGTCGAGGACGCCGTCGTCCAGGACGCCCGCCGTGTGAACGACTGCGGTCAGCGACTCGGCGTGCTCAGCCAGCACAGCGCGCAGCGCCTCACGGTCGGAGGCATCACACGCGACGACCGTGACCTCGGCCCCCAGCTCCGCCACCAGCTCAGCAGCACCCGGCGCGTCCATCCCGCGCCGGCTGGTCAGCACCAGCCGCTCGGCACCAGCCTCCGCCAGCCACCGCGCAACACGACCACCCAGCGCACCCGTGCCACCCGTCACCAGCACCGTGCCCGACGGGATCCACGACCCCGCACCCTCCGGCAGCACAGCCCGAACCAGCCGCCGCCCGAACACCCCGGACGAACGCACAGCCACCTGGTCCTCACTCGAACCAGCCAGCACGCCTATGAGCCGAGACAGCGCCCGCTCGTCCAGCGCCTCCGGGAGGTCCACCAGACCACCCCAGCGCTCCGGCACCTCCAGCGCCGCCACCCGGCCCAGACCCCAGACCTGCGCCTGCACCGGCGACACCAGCCGGTCCGACCGGCCAACGGAAACAGCGCCTCGCGTCAGGCACCACAGCGGCGCATCCACCCTTGCATCGCCCAGAGCCTGGATCAGACTCGTCGCGTCGACGAGCCCCAGCAGCGAGACCACACCGGCGTACTCACCAGCGAGCAGACCCGCCAAGGTGGCGCGGTCCGTGCCCGGCTCGACCTCGACCCGGCGCACCTCCGCACCGCGCCCCGCCAGCGCATCCACCACCGGCCCGTCAACGTCACTCCCGACCGGCACGACCACCAGCCAGGAACCGGACAGACGCGCGCCGGAAACCTCAGCCAGCGGCTTCCACACCACCCGGTACCGCCAGCCGTCCACCTCCGAACGCTCCCGACCCTGCCGACGCCACGCCGACAACGCCGGAAGCACCTCACCCAGAGACGCATCGCCGGAGACGTCCAACTCGGCGGCCAGGGAGACCAGGTCCTCCCGCTCCACCGCATCCCAGAACCTGGCGTCCACCGCGCTCGCCTGATCCGGCGCCGTGGCCTGCGGGGCCGCCCAGAGAACGGTCTCCGGCCAGAACCTCCGCCGCTGGAAGGCATACGTCGGCAGGTCCACGCGCCGCGCACCCGTGCCGGCGAAGTACCGGGCCCAGTCCACCTCCACGCCCCGCGCGTACGCCTGCGCCAGAGCCGTGACGGCGGTCTCCGCCTCAGGGCGGCCCTTGCGCAGCACCGGAACGAAGACCGCGCCCTCGCCCGTCACACACTCCTGCGCCATCGCCGACAGCACACCGTCCGGACCCAGCTCCACAAACGTGCTGACCCCAGCAGCCTCCAGCGCGCGAACACCGTCCAGGAAGCGGACAGCCTCACGAACGTGCCGCATCCAGAATTCGGGCGAGGACATCTCATCCGCTACGACCGCACCGGTGAGATTCGAGACAACCGGGATGCGCGGAGCCTCGAACGACAGCCCCGTCACCACCTCACGGAAGGACTCCAGCATCCCGTCCATGTGCGGCGAATGGAATGCATGACTGACCGTCAGCCGCTTGGACTTCCGATCCCCGAACGACTCCACGATCGCGACCGCGGCATCCTCGTCACCGGCAATCACCACAGCCTGCGGACCGTTGACCGCGGCAATGCTCACCCGCTCGTTCAGCAGCGGCAGGACCTCGTCCTCCGACGCCTCCAGCGCGATCATCACGCCACCCGTCGGCAGCGCCTGCATCAACCGCCCACGCGCCGCCACCAGAGCGCACGCATCCTCAAGCGACAGCACCCCAGCCACGTGCGCAGCCGCGATCTCACCCACCGAATGCCCCGACACGAAGTCCGGACGCACACCCCAGCTCTCCAGGAGCCGGAACAAGGCAACTTCCACCGCGAACAACGCCGGTTGCGCGAACTCCGTACGATCCAACGCCTCAGCGTCATCGCCGAACAGCACATCAAGACCCAGCCGCCCACGCACCGCATCAAGCGCCTCGGCAAACACCGGACAGGCCGCGTACAACTCACGCCCCATCCCGAGTCGCTGGCTCCCCTGCCCCGTGAACAGGAAGGCGAGCGCGCCTGTCGTCACGGTGCCTTGCACCAGGCCCGGTGCCTGGTCGCCGCAGGCCAGGGCGGCGAGGGCGGCGAGTCGGGCGGCCGGATCCCCGGCGACTACGGCGGCGCGGTGTTCCAGGGCGGCGCGGCTGGTGGCGAGGGAGTAGGCGAAGTCGAGTTCGCCCGTGTCCGCGATGCCGGCGGCCGTCGGGTGCAGGCGTTCGGCCTGGGCGCGCAGGGCCTCCGCCGTCCGGCCGGAGACGAGCCAGGGCACGACGGGCAGGTCGCGGGCCGGTTCCTGCTGAGCGGGCACGACGACATCGGGCGCCTGCTCAATGATCGCGTGGGCGTTGGTGCCGCTGTAGCCGAAGGAGGAGATGCCGGCGCGGCGCGATCGGCCGGTCTCCGGCCACTGGACCGCCTCGGTCAGCAGGGCGATGTCGCCCGCCGTCCAGTCGACATATGGCGTGGGCTCGTTCACGTACAGGGTTTGGGGCAGGACCCCGTGCCGCATCGCCATGACCATCTTGATGACGCCGGCGGCTCCGGCGACGGCCTGCGTGTGGCCGATGTTGGACTTCACGGAGCCGAGCCACACCGGCCTGCCATCGGGGCGCCCCTGGCCGTACGTCGCGAGCAGTGCCTGCGCCTCGATCGGGTCGCCCAGCGTCGTACCGGTGCCGTGCGCCTCCACCGCGTCGACGTCCGTGGCCGACAGGCCGGCGTCGGCGAGGGCTTCCCGGATGACGCGCTGCTGGGACGGGCCGTTCGGCGCGGTGAGGCCGTTGCTCGCGCCGTCCTGGTTCACCGCCGAACCGCGGACGAGAGCGAGCACCGGGTGCCCGTTGGCGCGCGCGTCGGACAGGCGCTCGACAAGGAGCAGGGCGACGCCCTCGGACCAGCTCGTCCCGTCGGCCGAGGCATCGAACGCCTTGATGCGGCCGTCGGCGGCCAGGCCGCGCTGGCGGCTGAACTCGGTGAACGCGCCCGGGGTGGACATGATGGTGACGGCGCCGGCCAGTGCCATCGAGCAGTCGCCGCGGCGCAGTGCCTGTGCCGCCAGGTGCAGGGTGACCAGGGACGACGAGCAGGCGGTGTCGATGGTGACGGCCGGGCCCTCGAGGCCGAAGGTGTAGGAGATGCGGCCGGAGACGACGCTGGCCGCGTTGCCGGTCCCGAGGTGGCCTTCGAGGCCGTCGGCGTCGTTGAGCCACAGGTGCAGGTAGTCCTGGGCGTTGGAGCCGACGAAGACGCCGGTGCGGCTGCCGCGCAGCGTGGTGGGGTCGATCCCGGCGCGCTCGAACGTCTCCCAGGTGGTCTCCAGCAGGAGCCGCTGCTGCGGGTCCATGGACAGCGCCTCGCGCGGCGAGACGCCGAAGAAGTCGGCGTCGAACTCGGCGGCGTCATAAAGGAAGCCGCCTTCGCGGGCGTAGCTGGTGCCCTCGCTGTCGGGGTCGTCGCTGTAGAGGTGGTCGAGGTCCCAGCCGCGGTCGGCGGGGAAGCCGGTGATGCCGTCGCGCCCGGCTGCCAGGAGCTCCCACAGGTCCTCGGGGGACGTGACGCCGCCGGGGAAGCGGCAGCTCATCGCGACGATGGCGATGGGGTCGTCGTCCGCGCCGGCCGGGGTCGTCCCGCCGCGCGAGCCTGCCGGCGCCGGGTCGCCGGCCCGGTGGGTGGTGATGGAGGCGCCGTCCGTGAGGTCGCCGACGAGTTCTTCGCGCAGGTAGCCGGCGAGCGCGGTGGCGGTCGGGTAGTCGAAGACGAGGGTGGCGGGCAGGCGTCGGCCGGTGGCGGCGCCGAGCAGGTTGCGCAGTTCGACCGCCGTCAGGGAGTCGAAGCCGAGCTCCTTGAACGAGCGTCCGGGCTCGACGGAGGCCGGTCCGGGGTAGCCGAGGGCGGTGGCGACCTGCTTGCGGACGAGGTCGAGCAGGGCGCGGTCGCGTTCGGCAGGGGCGAGCCCGGCCAGCCGCTGGCGCAGGCCGTCCTCTCCCGCGTCGCCGGTGGTGGCGGCTGCCCGGCGGGCGGGCACTCGGACGAGGCCGCGCAGGAGCGGCGACAGGGCGCCGGACCCGGCCTGGTTGCGCAGGGCGGCCAGGCCGGCGTGCATGAGGACGGGCGTCGCCTCGTCGACGCGGTGCGCGAGGTCGAAGAGTTCGAGGCCTTCCGCGGTGGTCAGCGGGGGCAGGCCCGCGCGCCGCATGCGGCTGATGTCGGCCTCGTCCAGGGTGCCGACCATGCCTGCGCCGCCAGTGGCGTCATCGGCGTCGCCGGCCCACAGGGCCCAGGCCATGGAGGTGGCGGGGAGGCCGTGGGCGCGCCGGTGGTGGGCGAGGGCGTCGAGGAAGACGTTGGCGGCCGCGTAGTTGCCCTGGCCGGGGCCGCCGAAGACGCCGCCGATGGAGGAGAAGAGGACGAAGGCCGAGAGGTCGAGGTCCCGGGTGAGGTCGTGCAGGTGCAGCGCCGCGTCGGCCTTGGGACGCAGGACGGCGGAGAGCCGTTCCGGGGTGAGGGAGGTGATGACGCCGTCGTCGAGCACGCCCGCGGTGTGGACGACCGCGCCCAGCGGATGTGCGGCGGGGATGCCGCGCAGGACGTCCGCGAGCGCTTCGCGGTCGGCGACGTCGCACGCCGCCCAGGTGACGGTGGCGCCCAGCGCGGTCAGTTCGTCCCGCAGCCGCTCGGCCTCCGGGGTGGCACCGCCCCGGCGTCCCACGAGCAGCAGGTGGTGTACACCGTGTTCGGTGACGAGGCGGCGGGCGACCAGGCCGCCGAGCATGCCGCCCGCGCCGGTGATGAGCACGGTCCTGTCGGGTGCGTACACGGTGACGGCGGCGTCGCCGTCGTCGTCCCGGCGGGCGACCCGGGCCAGCCGCAGGGCGTGCACGGAGCCCGCGCGCAGAGCGAGTTGGGGTTCGTCCGCCGCGAGGGCCGCATCGAGGGCGTACGGGAGGGCGCGGGCGGAGTCCTCGTGTCCGTCGGTGTCGACGAGCAGCAGGCGGTCGGGGTATTCGGACTGCGCGGAGCGCAGCAGGCCGACGACTGCGGCGTGCACGGGGTCGGTGCTCCCGGCGCCGTCGCCAGTGCTGACCGCGCCCTGGGTGACGACGATCAGACGGCAGCCGGCAAAGGCCTCGCCCGCGAACGGCTCGTCCGCGCACCACGCCTGGGCGAGCGCGAGGGCGTCGTGGGCGGCGGCGTGCACGGCCTGGGCCGACAGCTCCTCCGCCGGGCCGAATCCGACCACCAAAGCGTCCGGGACAGGCGCCCCGGCTTCGACCGCCGCGGCGAGGGCGGCGAGGTCCGCGTGCACGCCGACCTCGCCGGGCAGCGCACCCGGCAGCGAGGCCACAGCGGCGGCCCCGCCCACGACGGCCCAACGCCGCGGTGTGGAGGCGGTGTCGGGGGTACCCGGCAGCGGGGTCCACTCGGCGCGGAACACCGACTCGTGGTGGGCGGTACGGGCGGCCCGCACCTGCTCGGCGGAGACGGCGCGCAGCACGAGGGCGTCCACGGTGGCGACGGGTGCGCCGGAGGTGTCGGCGATCTCCAGCCGGACGCCGTCGGTGCCCGCCGGTGCCAGGCGGACGCGCACGGCCTCGGCGCCCGCGGCGTGCAGGGTCACCCCGGTCCAGGAGAACGGGAGGCGTCCTTCACCGTCGTTGCCGCCGAGCCCGCCGAGGCCGAGCGCGTGCAGACATGCGTCGAGCAGGGCGGGGTGCAGGCCGAAGTCCCGGGCGGCCGTGGCGTTCCCCTCGGGCAGCGCGACCTCGACGTAGACGCTCTCCCCGTCCCGCCACGCGGCCGTCAGCCCGCGGAAGACGGGGCCGTAGGCCATGCCGAGCGCGGAAAGCTCCGCGTACAGGTTCTCCGTCGGAACGGCCTCGGCGCCCGCCGGGGGCCACTGGGCGAGTTCGAAGTCCGGGCGTGCCGCGCCCTGGGCGAGGACACCGTCGGCGTGTCGCACCCACGACTCGTCGGCCGCGCCGCCCTCGGCGCGGGAGGAGAGCGTGAAGGTGCGGCGGCCGGTGCCGTCGGCGTCCGGCGCGGACACGTGGATCTGCACCTGCACGCCGCCCCGCTCGGGCAGCACCAGCGGAGCCTGGAGGGTGAGTTCCTCCAGCACGTCGCAGCCGACCTGGTCACCGGCGCGTACGGCCAGCTCGACGAAGGCCGTGCCGGGCAGGAGCACGGAGCCCATGACGGCGTGGTCGGCGAGCCAGGGGTGCGTGTCGAGCGAGAGGCGGCCGGTGAAGAGGAAGCCGTCGGAGTCGGCGAGCGCAACGGTCGCGCCGAGCAGCGGGTGGCCCACGGCCTCGAGGCCGACGGCGCGCAGGTCTCCGGCGCCGCGGCCCGACTCGATCCAGTAGCGCTGCCGCTGGAAGGCATAGGTGGGCAGGTCGACGCGCTGGGCGCCCGTCCCGGCGAAGTACGCCTGCCAGTCGACCGCGATCCCCCGGGTGTGGGCGTGGGCGAGCGCGGAGGTGACGGTCTCGGCCTCGGGCCGGCCCTTGCGCAGGACGGGCACGAAGGCGGCGCCCTCGCCAGTCACACATTCCTGCGCCATCGCCGACAGCACGCCGTCCGGGCCGAGTTCGACGTACGTGGTGACGCCCGCGGCCTCCAGGACACGGACACCGTCGAGGAAGCGCACGGCCTCACGGACGTGCCGCACCCAGAAATCGGGCGACGCCATCTCATCCGTGACCACGGCGCCGGTCAGATTCGAGACGACCGGAATGCGCGGCGCCGCGAACGCCAGCCCGGACACCACCTCACGGAACGCGTCCAGCATCCCGTCCATGTGCGGCGAATGGAACGCGTGACTGACCGTCAGACGCTTCGACTTGCGGTCCCCGAGGGAATCCACGATCGCGACCGCGGCATCCTCGTCTCCGGCGATCACCACCGCCTGGGGGCCATTGACGGCCGCGATGCTCACCCGGTCGGTCAGCAGCGGCAGGACCTCGTCCTCCGACGCCTGCACCGCGATCATTACCCCGCCCATCGGCAGGGCCTGCATCAAGCGGCCACGGGCCTCGACCAGCGTGCACGCATCCTCGAGCGACAGCACCCCGGCCACATGCGCGGCAGCGATCTCACCCACCGAATGCCCGGACAGGAAGTCCGGCTTCACGCCCCAGCTCTCCAGCAGCCGGAACAGCGCCACCTCCACCGCGAACAACGCCGGCTGCGCGAACTCCGTACGGTCCAACGCCTCAGCGTCGTCGCCGAACAGCACATCCAGCCCCAGCCGCTCACGCACCGCGTCAAGCGCCTCGGCGAACACCGGATAGGCGTCGTACAACTCACGCCCCATCCCCAGCCGCTGACTCCCCTGCCCCGTGAACAGGAATGCCACCTTGCCCGCGACGGGCGAGCCGGTCACCACGCCCGGCGCCGCTTCGCCCTCGGACAGGGCGGCGAGGGCCGACAGCAGGCCGGCGCGGTCCTCGGCGACAACGACGGCGCGGTCCTCGAAGGCGGCGCGGGTCGTGGCCAGGGCGTGAGCGACGTCCACCGCACCCGCCCCGGTGTTCTCCTCCACGTACGCGTGGAGGCGACGGGCCTGCTCGCGCAGCGCGTCGCGCCCCTTCGCCGAGAGCAGCACCGGCACCGCGCCCCCGAAGGCGGCGGGTGCCGGGGCGTCCGACTCCTCGGGCTCCGGGGCCTGCTCGATGATGGTGTGCACGTTGGTGCCGCTGACACCGAACGCCGAGACGCCGACGCGGCGCGGGCGGCCGGTCTCCGGCCAGTCCACGGCGTCGGTGAGCAGGGACACGGCGCCCGACGACCAGTCGACGTGCGAGGTCGGCCGGTCGATGTGGAGGGTGCGGGGCAGTACACCGTGCCGCATCGCCATGACCATCTTGATGATGCCCGCGACACCCGCGGCGTTCTGGGTGTGGCCGATGTTGGACTTGAGCGAGCCAAGGAGCAGCGGCCGGCCCTCGGGCCGTTCCTGGCCGTAGGTGGCGAGGAGGGCCTGCGCCTCGATGGGGTCGCCCAGGGTCGTACCGGTGCCGTGCGCTTCGACGGCGTCGATGTCGGCGGGGGTCAGGCGGGCGTTCTCGAGGGCCTGGCGGATGACGCGCTGCTGGGACGGGCCATTGGGCGCCGTCAGGCCGTTGCTCGCACCGTCCTGGTTCACCGCCGAACCCCGCACCACCGCCAGCACCGGATGGCCGTTGCGGAGCGCGTCGGACAGGCGCTCGACGAGGAGCACGCCGACGCCCTCGGACCATCCGGTGCCGTCGGCCGCCTCGGCGAAGGACCTGCAGCGCCCGTCGGGGGACAGTCCGCGCTGACGGCTGAACTCGACGAAGACGTCGGGCCCGGCGAGCACGGTGACGCCGGCGGCCAGGGCCAGGGAGCATTCGCCCTGGCGGAGCGCTTGGACGGCCATGTGGAGGGCGACGGAGGAGGACGAGCACGCGGTGTCGATGGTGGCGGCGGGGCCTTCGAGGCCGAAGACGTAGGCGAGGCGGCCGGAAACGACGCTGGAGGCGGTGCCGGTCAGGAGGTGGCCCTCCACGCCGTCGGGGAGGTCCCCGGCGCCGGCGCCGTACGCGTTGGCGGAGGCGCCGACGAAGACGCCTGCCCGGCTGCCGCGCAGGGTGGCCGGGTCGATGCCGGCCCGCTCGAACGTCTCCCAGGTGGTCTCCAGCAGCAGGCGCTGCTGCGGGTCCATGGCGAGCGCCTCGCGCGGCGAGATCCCGAAGAAGGCGGGGTCGAAGTCGCCCGCGTCGTGGAGGAAGCCGCCGTGGCGGGCGTAGGTGGTGCCCTCGTGGTCGGGGTCCGGGTCGTACAGCGACTCGATGTCCCAGCCCCGGTCGACGGGGAAGCCGGTGATGCCGTCGCCGCCGCTGTCGACGAGGTTCCACAGGTCCTCGGGCGAGCGGACTCCGCCGGGGAAGCGGCAGCCCATGGCGACGATGGCGATCGGCTCGCGCGAGGCGTCGGTCAGCTCCCGGTTCCGGCGGCGCAGCCGCTCGGTCTCCTTCAGGGATGCCCGCAGCGCTTCAACGACTTTTTCGTTCGGGGTGGTCATCACATACTCCGCACTTCGGGCACGTCAGGATCGGTTGCTGTCGTCGTCGGTGGCGCCGCCGTGGGACCCGTCGGGGTCGCCGTGGCCGTCGAGTGCCAGGTCGAGGAGGGCTTGGAGGTCCATCGCGTCGATGGAGTCCGCGGCGTCCGCGGGATCGGCGGTGTCCGCCGCGCCGGCGGGCGTGTCGTCCGGGGCGGCCAGCCGCAGCAGTGTGTCCAGCAGCCCGGCCTCGCGGATCCGGCCCAGCGGGATGGTGGCCAGCGTCCGGCGCAGTTCGGCGTCCTGCGGGTCGGTGTCCACGGGATGGGCGGTCGTGGTGCCGGCGGCCTCGGGGAAGAGGCTGTGCAGCAGGTGCCCGGTGAGGGCGCGGGGGTTGGGGTAGTCGAACACGAGGCTGGAGGGCAGCCGCAGCCCGCACGCGGCACCCAGGCGATTGCGCAGTTCGACGGCGGTCAGGGAGTCGAAGCCGAGGTCCTTGAAGGCGCGTTCGGCGGCGACCGCGTCGGCGGAGACGTGTCCGAGGGCCGCGGCCGCGTGCTCGCGCACGAGGTCGAGCAGGGCCGCCTGCCGGTCGTCGCCGGTGAGTTCGGCGAGGCGCCGGAGCGTCGCGGAGGACGGGTCGTCGGTGCCCTCCGCGGCGGCCGGCGGGTCGGCGCGCAGCGCGTCCCGGACCTCGGGGAGGTCGGCGACGAGGGGGCGGGGCCGGGCCGCGGTGAAGACGGGTGCGAAGCGCGCCCAGTCCACCTCGGCGACGGTCACGGCCGCCTCGTTGCCGGCGACGGCGCGTTCCAGCGCCAGCAGGTTGTCGGCCGGGGCCATGGGCGGCAGGCCGCGGCGGCGCAGCTGCTCCTCCGCGTCGCCCTCGGCCGCCATGCCGCCGTCGGCCCACGGGCCCCAGGCGACGGCGGTCGCGGGCAGGCCCTGGGCCCTGCGGCGCTCGGCGAGCGCGTCGAGGAAGGCGTTGGCGGCCGCGTAGGCGCCCTGCCCGCCGCTGCCCCAGACACCCGCGATGGACGAGAAGAGCACGAAGGCGTCAAGGGAGTCCGGTGTGCCGAAGAGCGCGTCGAGGTTCACGGCTCCGGCGGTCTTGGCGGCCACGACGTGGGAGAGGCCGGGCAGGTCGGTGTGCTCCCCGGGGGGCTGGGAGACACCGGCGGCGTGCACGACGGCGCGTATCGGGCTGCCCTCGGCGGCCAGTCGGTCGACGAGCGCCGCGAGCGCGGACCGGTCGGCGACGTCGCAGGCGGCGAGCGTCACTTCGGCGCCGAGACCGGACAGTTCCTTCTCGAGCTCCGCCGCGCCGGGGGCGTCGGCTCCCTTGCGGCTGACGAGGACGAGCCGCTGCGCTCCGTGCCCGGCGAGCCACCGGGCCGTGTGGCGGCCGAGCGCGCCCGTGCCGCCGGTGACGAGCACGGTGCCGCGCGGGGTCCAGGTCCCGGCGGCCGGTGCCTGGGGCGCGGCGTGCTCCAGGCGGCGTACAAAGGTTCCGGACGCGCGGACGGCGAGCTGGTCCTCGTCACCCGCTTCGGCGAGCACTGCCGCCAGGCGGTCCAGCGCCCGCTCGTCGCAGTCGGCGGGCAGGTCGACGAGCCCGCCCCAGCGGTCGGGGTGCTCCAGGGCGACGACCCGGCCCAGGCCCCAGACGTGGGCCTGGGCGGCGCCGGTGAGCCCGTCCGCGGCGACGGCCGCGACGGCTTCGCGGGTCACGGACCACAGCGGCCCGTCGACCCCGGCGGCCTCGCCCGTCAGCACCTCGGCGAGCGCGGAGGTCAGCGCGAGGCCGACGGGGACTCCGGGGTGCTCCGGGTGGGGTCGCTCGTCCAGGGCGAGGAGGGACAGGACACCGGCGACGGCACCATGTCCGCTCAGGCGAGCGGCGATTGCGCCCGGGTCGGCGTCGGCAGCGTCGAGCACGACGGGCACGACGTGGGCACCGCCGGCCTCGATGCGCGCCGTCACGGCACCCACCCAGGGGTCGTCGGCGTGGGCGGCCGGGAGGGCCACCAGCCAGACACCGGTGGGGGTGCCGTTGCCGTTCGACCACGGGTGCCAAGTGACGTGGTAGCGCCGGGCGTCCGCCTGCGTACGCGCCTGCTGATCGCGGCGCCAGAGCGAGAGGGCGGGCAGCAGAGAGCTCAGCGGCTGGTCGGCGTCGAGGCCCAACTCGTCGGCGATGCCCTTGGGGTCGGCGCTCTCGACGACCTCCCAGAAGCGGGCGTCCACCGCGTCGCGTGTGCCGTCGAATGCGGTGCGCCGCGCCGCGGGCTCGGGCCAGTAGCGCAGCCCTTGGAAGGCGTAGGTGGGCAGGTCGACGCGGCGGGCGCCGGTCCCGGCGAAGAACCGCGCCCAGTCGACCGAAACGCCACGCGTGTGAGCCCGGGCGAGGGCGGTCACGGCCGTCTCCGGCTCGGGACGGCCCTTGCGCAGGACGGGGACGAAGGCTGCATCACCGGTCACGCAGTCCTGAGCCATGGCCGAGAGCACCCCGTCGGGGCCGAGTTCGACGTACGTGGTGACGCCTGCGGCCTCCAGGGCGCGGATGCCGTCCAGGAAGCGCACGGCCTCCCGCACATGCCGCACCCAGAAGTCGGGCGACGTCACCTCGTCCGTCACCAGGGCACCGGTGAGGTTGGAGACCAGCGGAATACGGGGCGCCCCGTAGGACAGCCCCTCGGCGACCTTCCGGAAGTCCGCCAGCATCCCGTCCATGTGCGGGGAGTGGAAGGCGTGACTGACCGTCAGCCGCTTGGACTTCCGGTCCGGGAACGCCTCCACAATCCCCTTGGCAGCGTCCTCGTCACCGGCGACGACCACCGACCGCGGACCGTTGACGGCCGCGATGCTCACCCGCTCACCCAGCAGCGGCAGAACCTCTTCCTCCGACGCCTCCAGCGCGATCATCACCCCGCCGCCCGGCAGCGTCTGCATCAACCGCCCACGCGCCGCGACCAGCGCGCACGCATCGTCCAGCGACAACACCCCCGCCACATGCGCGGCGGCAAGCTCACCCACCGAATGCCCGGACACGAAGTCCGGACGCACACCCCACGACTGCAGCAGCCGGAAGAGAGCCACCTCCACCGCGAAGAGCGCCGGCTGCGCGAACTCCGTGCGGTCCAGCGCCTCCGCATCGTCCCCGAACAACGCGTCCGGTCCGAGCCGTTCACCGATCGCGTCCAGCGCCTCCGCGAACACCGGATAGGCGTCGTACAACTCGCGTCCCATCCCCAGCCGCTGGCTGCCCTGCCCGGTGAAGAGGAACGCCAGCGAGCCGGCGGTGACCGTCGCCTGGACGAGGCCGGGGGCCTGCCGATCCTCGGCGAGCGCCACGAGGGCGGCCTTCAGCCCATCGGTGTCGCCGGTCACGATCGCGGCCCGGTCGTCGAGGGCCGCCCGGGTGGTCGCCAGCGAGTGGGCCAGGTCGGCGAGAGGCGCGGCGCCGGACCCGACCACCGGCAGCAGGCGTCGTGCCTGGTCGCGCAGGGCCTCGCGGGTCCTGGCCGACAGGACGTACGGGAGGACTCCCGGTGCCTGCGCGGGAGCCTCGGCGGCCTCCGCGACGTCGCCCGGGGGCTGCTCGATGATCGTGTGGGCGTTGGTGCCGCTGATGCCGAACGACGAGATGCCGGCCCGGCGCGGACGGCCCGTCCCGGGCCACTCCCGCTGCTCGGTGAGCAGGGCGACGTCGCCTCTCGACCAATCGACGTGCGGGGACGGTTCGTCCACGTGGAGCGTGCGCGGCAGCGCGCCGTGCCGCATCGCCATGACCATCTTGATGATGCCGGCGACACCGGCCGCGGCCTGCGTGTGCCCGATGTTCGACTTGATGGAGCCGAGCAGCAGCGGCTGCTCCGGCGAGCGGTCCTGACCGTACGTGGCGAGCAGCGCCTGCGCCTCGATCGGGTCCCCGAGCCGGGTGCCGGTGCCGTGTGCCTCGACCGCGTCCACGTCGGAGGCCGACAGCCCGGCGCTCGCCAGGGCCTGGCGGATGACGCGCTGCTGCGAGGGACCGTTTGGCGCCGTCAGGCCGTTGCTCGCACCGTCCTGGTTGACGGCAGAACCGCGCACCAGCGCCAGTACCGGGTGCCCGTGGCGCCGCGCGTCGGACAGCCGCTCCACCAGGAGCATGCCCACGCCCTCGCTCCACCCCGTGCCGTCCGCCGCGGCGGCGAACGCCTTGCAGCGGCCGTCGGGCGAGAGGCCGCCCTGGAGGCTGAACTCGTTGAAGGTGGTGGGGGTGGACATGACGGTGACGCCGCCGGCCAGCGCCATGGAGCACTCGCCCTGCCGCAGTGCCTGCACCGCCCAGTGCAGGGCCACGAGCGACGACGAACACGCCGTGTCCACAGTCACCGCAGGGCCTTCCAGTCCCAGCGCGTACGAGACGCGGCCGGACATCACGCTGCCCGCGTTGCCCGTCATCACGTGGCCGAGGACCGCGTCGGTGCCCAACTGCTCCAGCTGGGCGTCGTACCCGGTGTAGGCGGCTCCGACAAAGACACCGGCCCGGCTGCCGCGCAGGGAGGCCGGATCGATGCCCGCGCGTTCGATCGTCTCCCAGGCGGTCTCCAGGAGGAGCCGCTGCTGCGGGTCCATGGCCAGCGCCTCGCGCGGGGAGATCCCGAAGAAGTCGGCGTCGAAGGTGTCGGCGTCGGCGAGGAAGCCGCCCTGGAAGGTGGGCGCGTCGGCGGTGGCGAGGAGTTCGGCGGTGTCCCAGCCGCGGTTGGCGGGAAGGCCGGAGATCGCGTCGCCGCCGGTCTCGACGAGGCGCCACAGGTCCTCGGGGCTGCGGACGCCGCCGGGGTAGCGGCAGCCCATGGCCACGATCGCGATGGGGTCGTCGTCCGCGCCGGCGGTTCGCGATCCGGTCGGCGCGAGGTCGGTCCCGACCCCGTCCGCGTTCCCGTCCGCGACGTCGCCGAGGAGTTCCTCGCGCAGGTGGCCGGCGAGCGCGGTGGCGGTCGGGTAGTCGAAGACGAGGGTGGCCGGCAGGCGCCGGCCGGTCGCGGCACCCAGCAGGTTGCGCAGTTCGACGGCGGTCAGCGAGTCGAAGCCCAGTTCCTTGAAGGAGCGTCCCGGCTCGACGGAGGCCGGACCCGGGTAGCCGAGCGCGACGGCGACCTGCTTGCGGACCAGATCCAGCAGGACACGGTCGCGTTCGGCCGGGGCGAGCGCCGCCAGACGCGCCCGCAGCCCGTCCTCCCCTCCGCCGTCACCGGCGGCGGCCGCGGCCCGGCGCGTGGGGCCACCCACGAGACCGCGCAGCAGCGGCGCCAGGGCACCTGCCTGGGCCTGACCGCGCAGGACCGCGAGATCGAGCTTCATCGGCAGGAGAACGGCCGCGCCGACGGACAGCGCGGTGTCGAAGAGGGCAAGGCCGTCCTGGCTCGAGAGGGCGCCCACGCCGTCTCTGGCCATGCGCTGGAGATCGCTCTCGTCCAGGTGCGTCGCCATTCCGCCCACCTGCGGGGCCCACAGGCCCCAGGCGAGGGCGGTGGCCGCGAGTCCCTGAGCTCGCCGCTGCTCCGCGAGGCCTTCCAGGAAGGCGTTGGCGGCGGCGTAGTTCGCCTGCCCGGCCGCCCCGAGGGCCGCGGCGATCGCCGAGAAGACGACGAAGTCGGCGAGGTCGAGCCGGCGGGTGAGGTCGTGCAGGTGGAGCGCCGCGTCGACCTTCGGACGCAGGACCTTGTCGAGGCGCTCCGGGGTGAGGGAGTCGATGACGCCGTCGTCGAGGACGCCCGCGGTGTGCACGACGGCGGTCAGGGGGTGCTCGGCCGGAATGGAGTCCAGCAGGGCGGCCAGCGCGTCGCGGTCGGCGGTGTCGCAGGCGGCGACGGTGACCTCGGCGCCCAGGGCTCGCAGTTCGTCCGCGAGTTCGCGGGCTCCGGCGGCGGATTCGCCGCGGCGGCTGGTGAGCAGCAGGTGGCGGGCGCCGCGCGCGGTGACGGCGTGCCGGGCGACCAGACCACCGAGGGCACCCGTTCCCCCGGTGATGAGAACGGTGCCGTCCGGGTCCCAGTCACGGGGAACCGTGAGCACGATCTTCCCCACATGACGTGCCTGGCTCAGATGACGGAACGCCTCGGGCGCCTGGCGCAGGTCCCACGCCGAGACCGGGAGCAGGTGCAGGGCACCGGACCGGAACAGGGCGAGCAGTTCGGTGAGCATCTCCTGGATGCGGTCGAGGCCGGCCTCGGTCAGGTCGAAGGCCTGGTAGGTGACGCCGGGGTGGGCGGCGGCGACGTCCTGCGGCTCACGGACGTCGGTCTTGCCCATCTCCACGAAGCGTCCGCCGCGCGGCAGCAGCCGCAGCGAAGCATCCACGAACTCCCGCGCCAGAGAGTCGAGGACGACGTCGACACCCCGGCCGCCGGTGGCGGCGCGGAAGGCGTCCTCGAAGTCGAGGGTGCGGGACGAGGCGATGCGGTCGTCGGCCAGACCCAGCCCGCGCAGGGTGTACCACTTGCCGGGGCTCGCGGTGGCATACACCTCGGCGCCCCAGTGACGGGCGAGCTGGACGGCGGCCATGCCGACGCCGCCTGCCGCCGCATGCACGAGGACGGACTCACCGCCGCGCAAACCGGCGAGGTCGTGGAGCGCGTAGTACGCCGTCATGAAGACGATCGGCACCGACGCCGCCTCGGCGAAGGTCCAACCGTCCGGCATCGGGGCGACCATCCGGCGGTCGACAACGGCCAACGGCCCGAACGCACCCGGCAGCATGCCCATCACACGATCACCGGGGGCGAGATCGGTGACACCCGGACCGGTCTCCACGACCAGGCCCGCACCCTCGACGCCCATCAGGCCCGCGTCACCCGGGTACATGCCCAGGGCGTTCAGGACGTCGCGGAAGTTGAGGCCAGCGGCGCGGACGGCGACGCGCACCTCACCCGGCGCCAGCGGTGCCTCGGACTCCGGACTCGGCACGAGGACGAGGTTGTCGACCGTACCCCTGTCCCGGATGTCCATCCGCCAGGCGGTGGTGTCCGCCGGCGGGGTCAGCGCCGTCGTGGCGGGGACCCGGGCCAGCCGGGGCGCCTGCACCATGCCGCGGCGGACGGCGAGTTGCGGCTCGCCACTGGCCAGGGCGCCCGCGAGCGCCAGCACCGAGGCGGGGTCGCCGTCGAGGTCGACCATCACGAAGCTGTCGGGGTGCTCCGACTGCGCCGAGCGCAGAAGTCCCCGCACCGCGCCGCCCGGGAGATCCGTCACCGCGCCACCGGGCACGGTCGTCACGGCACCCGACGTCAGCCACACCAGCCGCACGTCCGCGAAGCGCTCGTCCGCGATCCACTCCTGCACGGTCGCCAGCGCACCCCGCACAGCCGCATGCACCGCGTCGGCCACACCGTCGTGACCCGTCGCCGGCAGCTGGACGAAGACGGAGTCGAAGCTCGGCTCCCCCGCCGTCAACGCCTCGAGGAGTGCGGCAAGGCCGGCGTACTCCACCACCTCCGCACCCGTGGAGGCCAGGCCCAGTTCGTCCTGGCCGAGCACGGCCCAGCGCCGTCCCTGCGGGCCCTCACCGCGCACAGCGGTCACAGGCGCCCATTCCACGCCGAACAACGACTCCAGGTGGGCTGCTTCGGCGACGCGTACCTGCTCCGCCGAGACAGTGCGCAGGGCGAGGGCGTCCACGGTGGCGACGGGTGCGCCGGAGGTGTCGGCGATCTCCAGGCGTATGCCGTCCGTGCCCGTGCGCGCCACGTGGACGCGCAGCGCCTCGGCGCCGGCGGCGTGCAGGGTGACCCCGGTCCAGGAGAACGGCAGGCGTCCCACGCCCACGGTGCCGCCGAGCCCGCCCAGCGCCAGCGCGTGCATACAGGCGTCCAGCAGAGCCGGGTGCAGGCCGAAGTCCCGTGCGGCCGGGGCGGACCCCTCGGGCAGCGCGACGTCGACGTAGACGCTCTCCCCGTGCCGCCACGCGGCCGTCAGACCGCGGAACACCGGCCCGTAGCCCATGCCGAGCCCGGCCAGCACGTCGTACAGGTCGTCCGACTCGGCGGGTTCGGCCCCCGCCGGGGGCCACTGGGTGAACTCGAAGTCCGGGCGTGCCGCGCCCTGGGCGAGGACACCGTCCGCGTGCCGCACCCACCGCTCGTCGCCGGCGCCGTCCTGGACGCGGGACGCGAGCGTGAACGTGCGCCGCCCGGTGCCGTCGGCGTCCGGCGCGCCCACGTGGATCTGCACCTGCACGCCGCCCCGCTCGGGCAGCACCAGCGGGGCCTGGAGGGTGAGCTCCTCCAGCACGTCGCAGCCGACCTGGTCACCGGCGCGTACCGCCAGTTCCACGAAGGCCGCGCCGGGCAGGATCACGGAGTCCCAGACGGTGTGGTCGGCAAGCCAGGGGTGGGTGTCCAGGGAGAGGCGGCCGGTGAAGAGGAGGCCGTCTGAGTCGGCGAGGGCGACGGTCGCGCCCAGCAGGGGGTGATCGACGGCCTCCAGCCCGGCGGCACGCACGTCCCCGATGCCCGCTACCGGCTCGATCCAGTAGCGCTGCCGCCGGAAGGCGTAGGTGGGCAGATCGACGCGGCGGGCACCGGTCCCGGCGAAGTATGCCGCCCAGTCCACCGGCACCCCGCGGACGTGGGCGTGGGCGAGCGCGGTGGTGACGGTCTCGGTCTCGGAACGGTCCCTGCGCAGGACGGGGACGAAGGCGGCGCCCTGTCCGGTCACACATTCCTGCGCCATCGCCGACAGCACACCGTCCGGGCCGAGTTCGAGATACGTGGTGACGCCCGCGGCCTCCAGCGCGCGGACGCCGTCGAGGAAACGGACGGCGTCGCGGACGTGCCGCACCCAGAACTCGGGCGACGCCATCTCGTCGGTGACCACGCCACCGGTCAGGTTGGAGACGACCGGGATGTGCGGCGCCTGGAACGACAGCCCGGACACGACCTCACGGAAAGCGTCCAACATGCCATCCATGTGCGGCGAGTGGAAGGCATGACTGACCGTCAGCCGCTTGGACTTCCGTCCCGCGAAGGACTCCACGATCGCGACGGCCGCGTCCTCGTCGCCCGCGATGACCACGGACTCCGGCCCGTTGACCGAGGCGATGCTCACGCGGTCGGTCAGCAGCGGCAGGACCTCGTCCTCCGACGCCTGAAGCGCAATCATCACGCCACCGGTCGGCAGCGCCTGCATCAAACGGCCACGCGCCTCAACCAGCGTGCACGCGTCCTCAAGCGACAGCACCCCGGCCACATGCGCGGCCGCGATCTCACCCACCGAATGCCCGGACAGGAAGTCCGGCCGCACACCCCAGCTCTCCAGCAGCCGGAACAGCGCCACCTCCACCGCGAACAACGCCGGCTGCGCGAACTCCGTCCGATCCAACGCCTCCGCGTCGTCGCCGAACAGCACGTCCAGCCCGAGCCGTTCACGCACCGAGTCCAGCGCCTCGGCGAACACCGGATAGGCCGCGTACAACTCCCGGCCCATCCCGAGCCGCTGACTCCCCTGCCCCGTGAACAGGAACGCCACCTTGCCCTCGGCCCGCGACCCCGTCACCACACCAGCGGCCGCGTCGCCCTCGGCCAGCGCGTTCAACGCGGCCAGCAGCCCCGGACGGTCCTCGGCGACGACCACCGCACGGTCCTCGAACGCGGCACGTCCCTGCGCCAGCGAGTGGGCGACGTCGACCGCGCGCAGCCCGGTGTGCTCCCCCACGTACGCGGACAGGCGGCGGGCCTGGTCGCGCAGAGCCTCCTGCCCCTTCGCCGACAGCAGCCACGGCACCACGTACGCCGGTGGGGCGGGCGGCGGCTCCGGGGCCTCCTCGGCCTCCGGGGCCTGCTCGATGATCGTGTGGGCGTTGGTGCCGCTGACACCGAAGGCCGACACGGCGGCGCGGCGCGGCGCGCCCGTCCCGGGCCACGGCATCCGCTCGGTGAGCAGGGCGACGTCGCCGGCCGACCAGTCGACGTCGGGGGTGGGCTCGTCGACGTGCAGGGTCTGCGGCAGCACGCCGTGCTGCATCGCGAGAACCATCTTGATGATGCCCGCGACACCGGCGGCCGCCTGGGTGTGGCCGAGGTTGGACTTCAGCGAACCGAGGCGCAGCGGGTGGCCCTCGGGGCGGTCCTGGCCGTAGGTGGCCAGCAGGGCCTCGGCCTCGATCGGGTCCCCGAGGCGGGTGCCCGTGCCGTGGGCCTCGACGGCGTCGACCTCGGCGGCGGAGAGCTGTGCGTTCTCCAGGGCCTGCCGTATGACGCGCTGCTGCGAGGGCCCGTTGGGGGCGGTGAGGCCGTTGCTGGCGCCGTCCTGGTTGACGGCCGAGCCCCGCACCACTGCCAGGACCGGGTGACCGTTGCGCCGTGCGTCGGACAGCCGCTCGACCAGCAGCACGCCGACGCCCTCGGACCAGCCGGTGCCGTCGGCGGAGGCGGCGAAGGACTTGCAGCGCCCGTCGGGCGCCAGGCCGCGCTGACGGCTGAACTCGACGAACACGTCGGTGTTGGGCATCACGCACACGCCGCCGACCAGGGCGAGCGAGCACTCGCGCTGGCGCAGCGCCTGCGTCGCGAGGTGCAGGGCGACGAGGGAGGACGAGCACGCGGTGTCGACGGTGGCGGCCGGGCCCTCGAGCCCGAAGACGTAACTGAGGCGGCCGGACAGGACGCTGGTGGCGCCGCCGGTCAGCAGCAGCCCTTCCAGCTCCTCCGGGACCTCCCTGAGGTCGGCCCCGTATCCCATGGCGCTGGCACCGACGTAGACGCCGGTACGGCTGCCGCGCACGGTCGAGGGGTCGATGCCGGCCCGCTCGAACGCCTCCCAGGTGACCTCCAGCAGCTGGCGCTGCTGCGGGTCCATCGCCAGCGCCTCGCGCGGCGATATCCCGAAGAACGCGGGGTCGAACAGCGTCGCGTCGTCGAGGAATCCACCGCCGGTGTTGTAGAAGGCACCCTTGCGGTCGGGATCGGAATCGGTGAGGGATTCGACGTCCCAGCCGCGGTCGGCGGGGAATCCGGAAATGGCGTCGCCGCCCTCGTCGACCAGTCGCCACAGGTCCTCCGGCGACCTGACCCCGCCGGGGAAGCGGCAGCTCATCGCCACGATGGCGATGGGCTCGGCGGCGTCGGCCTCGATCTCCTGGACACGGCGGCGGGACCGGCGCAGCTCGGCGGTCATCCACTTCAGGTTTTCCAGAAGCTTCTCTTCGTTCGAGCTGGTCACCGGAACGTCACCCCCTGGGGAATCGCGAAATGCGGCCGTACGGACATCGGTCGGGTCGTCGGATCAGCCATCGGTTCAGGATTTTCCGAATTCTTTGTTGATGAGGTCGAAGAGGTCGTCGGCGGACGCCGACGCGATTTCGATCTCCTCGTCCTCGCCCCCTCCGGTGGCCGCTCGTTCCGCCCGGTTCCACTTCGCCAGGAGGGATTCGAGCCGTGCGGTGACGCGGGCGCGTTCGGTGGTGTCCTCGGGGACGGACGACAGGAGGAACTCGAGCTTGTCGATCTCCGCGAGGGCGGGCAGTGCGGGGGTGGTGTCCTCGCCGACGACTTCCGCGCGGATGTGCGCCGCGAGCGCCGAGGGGGTGGGGTGGTCGAAGACGAGGGCGGCCGGCAGGCGCAGCCCGGTGGCGGTCTGCAGCCGGTTGCGCAGTTCGACGGCGGTCAGTGAGTCGAAGCCCAGTTCCTTGAAGGCGCGCCCGGCCTCGACCGACGCCGCGCCCTGGTGACCGAGGACGGCCGCGACCTGCGCACGGACGAGGTCGAGCACGACCCGCTCCGCGTCGGCCACGGGCAGCCCCCGCAACTGCGCCTGGAGGTCGGGGGCTTCGTCCGTGGACGCAGTGACGCTTTCCTGTCCCGCGGCGAGCGCGCGGCGCACCTCGGGCAGGTCGCCGATCAGCGGGCGCGGCCTGGCGGCGGTGAAGGCCGGGGCGAACAGCTGCCAGTCGACGTCGGCCACGATCGCGGTGGTCTCGTCACCGTCCAGGGCACGCTGGAGCGCCGCGATGGACCGGTTCGGCGCCATCGCGGGCAGTCCGCGCCGGCGCAGCTGCTCCTCCGCGCCGTCGTCGGCGACGAGGCCGCCCTCGGCCCAGGGGCCCCAGGCCACCGAGGTCGCCGTCAGCCCGCGGGCCCTGCGGTGCTGTGCCAGGGCGTCGAGGTGGGCGTTGGCGGCGGCGTAGGCGGCCTGGCCGCCGCTGCCCCACACACCCGCGATGGAGGAGAAGAGGACGAAGGCGTCGAGGTCGGCCGTGCCGAGGAGTTCGTCGAGGTGGGCGGCGCCGGCGACCTTGGCGGCGAGGACGTCGGCCACGTCGCCGGGGCCTGTCTCGGCCAGCGGAGCGAACTGCCCGGCGCCCGCCGTGTGGAAGACGGCGGTGAGGCCGGCTCCGGCCGTTCCGTCCGTTCCTGCGCCGGTCCGCGGTCCGCGCAGCCGCGCCAGCAGGTCGGCGACGGCCTGGCGGTCGGTCACGTCGCAGGCCACCGCCGTGGCCCGGGCGCCCAAGGCGCCGATCTCGGCGACCAGTTCGGCGGCGCCGGGTGCCTGCGGCCCGCGCCGGCCGACCAGCACCAGGTGCTCCGCGCCGTGGGCCGCCAGCCAGCGGGCGACGTGCCCGCCGAGGGCGCCCGTTCCGCCGGTGACGAGGACGGTGCCGCGGGGGCGCCACGGCGTGCGGTCCACCGCGGGCGCGCGGTCGGGGTCGTGCTGGATGCGGCGCGCCAGCAGGCCAGTTGTGCGGACAGCGATCTGGTCCTCGTCCCCGCGGCCCGCGAGGACGCCGACCAGCCGGTCGAGGACCCGGTCGTCCACGGTGCCGGGCAGGTCCACGAGGCCGCCCCAGCGGTCGGGGTGCTCCAGGGCCACGACCCGGCCGAGGCCCCACACCTGGGCCTGCGCGACGCTCGTCAGGCGGTCCGCCGCCGAGGTCGAGACCGCCCCCGACGTGACGCACCACAGCGGTGCCGTGATGCCGATGTCGCCCAGCGCCTGCACCAGCGCTCCCGTCAGCAACAGCCCTGCAGGCGCGGCGCCGTGCACGGGATGCGGCTGCTCGGCGAAGGCCAGCAGCGACACGACGCCCGCGACGCCGCCGGCCCCGCCCGCTCCGGCGATCTCGCGCAGGCGGCCCGCCAGTGCCTCCCGGCCGGCCTCGGCTTCGGTGACGACGAGATTCCGCACGTCCGCCCCGCGCGCCGCCAGGGCACCGGAGACGCCGGGAAGGGCTCCCTCCCCGTCCTCCGCCGTGCTCACGACGATCCACGTCCCGGACGGGCCTCCGGTGGCGGGAAGGCCCAGTGGCTTCCAGGTGACGCCGTACCGCCAGCCGTCCACGACGGACTCCTCCTGGCGCTGCCGTCGCCACGCCGACAGGGCGGGCAGCAGTGCGCTCAGCGGCTGGTCGGTGTCGACGCCCAGGGTGCCCGCGAGCGAGGCGAGGTCCGCGTTGTCGACGGCCTCCCAGAACTGTGCGTCCGCCGCACCGAACCGCCGGTCGACGTCCTCGCCGGAGGTGGCGGCGTCGGCCTCCTCCAGCCAGTAGCGCTCGCGCTGGAAGGCGTAGGTGGGCAGGTCGACACGGCGGGCGCCGGTCCCGGCGAAGAACCGCGCCCAGTCGACGGTGGCGCCCCGGGTGTGGGCCCGGGCGAGGGCGGTCACCGCCGTCTCCGGCTCGGGGCGGCCCTTGCGCAGGACGGGGAGGAAGGCAGCGCCCTCTCCGGTCACGCAGTCCTGGGCCATCGCGGACAGCACGCCGTCCGGGCCCAGCTCCATGTAGGTGGTGACGCCCGCGGCCTCCAGCGCGCGGACGCCGTCCAGGAAGCGGACGGCCTCGCGGACGTGGCGCACCCAGAAGTCGGGCGACGTCACCTCGTCCGTGACCAGGGCGCCGGTGAGGTTCGAGACCAGCGGAATACGGGGCGGGGCGTAGGACAGCCCCTCGGCGACCTTGCGGAAGTCGGCCAGCATCCCGTCCATGTGCGGGGAGTGGAAGGCGTGACTGACCGTCAGGCGCTTGGACTTGCGGCCCTCGAAGGACGACGCGATGGCGACCGCGGCGTCCTCGTCACCCGCGACGACCACCGACCGCGGGCCGTTGACGGCGGCGATGCTCACCCGTTCGTCCAGCAGCGGCAGGACCTCGTCCTCGGCAGCTTCCACCGCGATCATCACGCCGCCCGTGGGCAGCGCCTGCATCAACCGGCCGCGGGCCACGACCAGCGCGCACGCGTCGTCCAGCGACAGCACCCCGGCCACATGCGCGGCAGCGATCTCACCGATGGAATGCCCCGACACGAAGTCCGGTGTCACGCCCCACGACTCGACGAGCCGGAACAGCGCGACCTCGACCGCGAACAGCGCCGGCTGGGTGGACTCCGTACGATCCAGAACCGCGGCGTCCTCGCCGAACACCACATCCCTCAACGGCACATCGAGGTATGCGTCCATCTGCGCGCAGACCGCGTCCAGCGCGTCGGCGAACACGGGGTGGGCGTCGTACAACTCCCGGCCCATGCCCAGTCGCTGGCTGCCCTGCCCCGTGAACAGGAACGCGAGCGAGCCGTCGGCCGCGGTCCCCAGGTGCAGCGAGGCCACGTCATCGCCGGCGGCCAGGGCCGTCAGCGCGGTCAGCAACCCCTCCCGCTCCCCCGCCACGACGACCGCGCGCCGCTCCAGCGCGGCTCTCGACGTGGCAAGGGTGTACGCCACATCGAGCGGGTCCAGCAGCGGGTGGGCCGCCATGTGCGCCCTGATCCTTTCGGCCTGGACGCCCAGCGCCGTCCCGTTCTTCGCCGACAGCACCCACGGCATCACCGCGGGCCGGTCCGGCACGGCCGTCACGGCGATGTCGTCCGGGGCCTGCTCCACGATGGTGTGGGCGTTGGTGCCGCTGATACCGAAGGACGAGATACCGGCGCGCCGGGGCCGTCCGGTGTCGGGCCACTGCTGCTGTTCCGTGAGCAGGGCGATGTCTCCGGCCGACCAGTCGACGTGCGGGGTCGGCTCATCGACGTGGAGGGTCTGCGGCAGGACGCCGTGCCGCATCGCCAGCACCATCTTGATGACACCCGCGACGCCCGCCGCGGCCTGCGTGTGACCGAGGTTGGACTTGATCGACCCCAGGAACAACGGCTGCTCCGGCATCCGGTCCTGGCCGTAGGTCGCCAGCAGCGCCTGCGCCTCGATCGGGTCGCCCAGACGGGTGCCCGTGCCGTGCGCCTCCACCGCGTCCACATCCGAGGCCGCCAGCCCGGCGCTCGCCAGGGCCTGGCGGATCACGCGCTGCTGCGACGGGCCGTTCGGCGCCGTC
This sequence comes from Streptomyces sp. NPDC088733, assembly GCF_044751185.1. Taxonomy (NCBI): domain Bacteria; kingdom Bacillati; phylum Actinomycetota; class Actinomycetes; order Kitasatosporales; family Streptomycetaceae; genus Streptomyces; species Streptomyces sp. NPDC088733. Next base: position 156,178 of record NZ_JBIVLH010000018.1, on the reverse strand, counting down.
AGACCGTTGCTCGCACCGTCCTGGTTCACCGCCGAACCACGAACGAGAGCGAGCACCGGGTGGCCGTTGCGCCGCGCGTCCGACAGCCGCTCCACCAGCAGCATGCCGACGCCCTCACCCCAGCCGGTACCGTCCGCGGCAGCCGCGAACGCCTTGATCCGGCCGTCCTCCGCCAGGCCCCGCTGACGACTGAAGTCGATGAACGTTCCCGGCGACGACATGACGGTCACACCGCCGGCCAGGGCCAGTGAGCACTCGCCACTGCGCAGGGCCTGCGCGGCGAGGTGCAGGGCGACCAAGGACGCGGAGCAGGCCGTGTCGACCGTCATCGCGGGACCCTCGAGCCCGAAGGCGTAGGAGAGCCGGCCGGAGACGATGCTGGCCGCGTTGCCCGTGCCCAGGAATCCTTCGATGCCGTCGGGGATCGACTGGAGTGCCGTGGCGTAGTCCTGGCCGTTGGTGCCGACGAAGACGCCCGCCTGGCTCCCGCGCAGGGAGCCGGGGTCGATGCCGGCCCGCTCGAACACCTCCCACGAGGTCTCCAGCAGCAGCCGCTGCTGCGGATCCATCGCCAGCGCCTCACGCGGCGAGATCCCGAAGAAGTCCGCGTCGAACTCGGCGGCGTCGTAGAGGAATCCACCTCCGCGGGCGTAGAACGTCCCCTGACGATCAGGGTCGGAACTGTAGAGCTGCTCCAGGTCCCAGCCGCGGTCGACGGGGAACTCCCCCACCGCGTCCGTCCCCGTCACCAGCAGGTGCCAAAGGTCTTCCGGGGTCCGCACGCCGCCCGGGAAGCGGCAGCTCATCGCCACGATCGCGATCGGATCGTCATCGGTGGCGACCGCCGCGGGCAGATCGGCATCCGCGACCCGCACCGTCCCCAGCAGCTCACCCCGCAGATACTCCGCCAGCGCCGCGGACGTCGGGTAGTCGTAGACCAGCGTCGCCGGCAACCGCAGCTCGGTCGCCGCACCCAGCCGGTTACGCAACTCCACCGCCGTCAGCGAGTCGAAGCCCAACTCCTTGAACGCCCGACCCGCGCCCACCGCATCAACCCCGGCATGACCGAGCACCGCCGCGACCTGGGCACGCACCAGTCCGAGCAGTTCACGCTCCCGCTCAGCCGGGGGAAGGGCCGCCAGCCGCTCAGCCAGGGTGGTCGACGCCACGACAACCGACGCATCGGTCGTGGCGGCGTTCGCAGGGACAGGCGTTGCGTCCACCAGCTCGGCGAAGAGGTTGCTGGGGCGCCCGGCGGTGAACTCGGAGGCGAAGCGCTCCCAGACGAAGTCCGCGATCACGACGGTGGCGTCCGCGGCGCCGACGGCGCGTCCCATCGCCGTGATGGCGAACCCGGCCTTCATGGGCGGGACCCCGCCCCGGCGCATGCGGGCCGCCATCTCCTCGTCGGCGGCCATGCCGCCCTCGGCCCACGGACCCCACGCGATCGACGTCGCCGCCAGGCCGTCCGCACGACGCTGCTCCGCCAAAGCGTCCAGGAAGGCGTTCGCAGCCGCGTAGTTCGCCTGCCCGGACGTGCCGACCGTGCCACTGACCGACGAGAACAGCACGAACGCATCCAGCACGATGCCGAGTTCGATCGTCAGCTCGTGCAGGTTCGCCGCCGACGCGGCCTTCGCCCGCAGAACGGTCTCGACACGGTCCGGGGTCAGGGCATCCAGCACGCCGTCGTCCAGCACACCGGCCGTGTGGACGACGGCGCTCAGCGAATCGGCGTGCTCAGCCAGCACCGCCCGCAGTGCCTCACGGTCAGCGGCGTCACACGCAACGACCGAGACGTCGACGCCCAACTCCGCCACCAGCTCCGCTGCACCGGGCGCGTCCATCCCGCGCCGGCTGGTCAGCACCAGCCGCTCGGCACCAGCCTCCGCCAACCACCGCGCAACACGACCACCCAACGCGCCCGTGCCACCCGTCACCAGCACCGTCCCGGACGGGGTCCACGACTCCGTGTCCTCCGGCAGCGCCGCGCGGACCAGCCGTCGGCCGAACACACCCGTGGAGCGCACAGCCACCTGGTCCTCACCGGAACCGGCCAGCACACCCACCAGACGGGACTGCGCCCGCTCGTCCAGGAACCCGGGGAGGTCGATGAGACCACCCCAACGCTCGGGCGCCTCCAGCGCGGCCACCCGGCCCAGTCCCCACACCTGCGCCTGCGTCGGCGCGGTCAACCTGTCCGACCGCCCGACCGACACCGCACCCCGCGTCAGACACCACACCCGGGCGTCCACACCGGCATCACCCAGAGCCTGGACCAGACTTACAGTGCCGGCGAGGTCCAGCAGCGACACCACACCCGCGTACTCACCGGCGACCAGCCCCGCCAGCGCCGCGCGATCCGTGCCCGGGCCGACCTCGACCCGCTGAACGTCAGCGCCCCGGTCCGCCAGCGCGCCCACGACCGGGGCGTCGTCCGCGCCCTCGGCCGGCGCGACCACCAGCCACGCCCCGGACAACCGCGCGCCGGAGGCCTCGGCGAGCGGCTTCCACACCACCCGGTACCGCCAGCCGTCCACCTCCGACCGCTCACGACCCTGACGCCGCCACGCCGACAACGCCGGAAGCACCTCACCCAGCGACGCATCACCGGACACGTCCAACTCCGCCAGCAGCGAGGTCAGATCCTCCCGCTCCACCACGTCCCAGAAGTGAGCGTCCGAGGCATCGGCGGTGGCGCCGGGCTGAGGCGCGTCGATGGGCTCCGGCCAGTACCTTTGTCGCTGGAACGCATAAGTCGGCAAGTCGATGTACCGGTCGCCGGCCCCGGCGAAGAACGTCCGCCAGTCGACCTCCACGCCTCGCACGTGCACCTGCGCCAGAGCCGTGACGGCGGTCTCGGCTTCCGGACGGCCCTTGCGCAGCACCGGAACGAACGCCACGCCACCGTCCGTCACGCACTCCTGCGCCATCGCCGACAGCAGGCCGTCCGGGCCGAGTTCGACGTACGTGGTGACCCCGGCGTCCTCCAGGGTGCGGACGCCGTCCAGGAAGCGCACGGCATCACGGACGTGCCGCACCCAGAAGTCCGCGGACGCCATCTCATCCGTGACCACGGCACCGGTCAGGTTCGAGACGACCGGGATACGCGGCATCTCGAACGACAGCCCGAACACCACCTCCCGGAACGCCTGCAACATCCCGTCCATGTGCGGCGAATGGAACGCATGACTGACCTGCAGCCGCTTCGACTTCCGCCCTGCGAAGGAGGCCGCAATCGCCGTGGCGCCGTCCTCGTCACCGGCGATCACGACGGACTGCGGACCGTTGACGGCGGCGATGCTCACCCGGTCGGTGAGCAGCGGCCGGACCTCGTCCTCCGACGCCTGAAGCGCGATCATCACGCCGCCGGCCGGCAGCGCCTGCATCAACCGCCCCCGCGACGCCACCAGGGCGCACGCGTCCTCCAGGGAGAAGACTCCCGCCACGTGCGCGGCGGCGATCTCACCGACCGAATGCCCCGACACGAAGTCCGGCCGCACACCCCACGACTCCAGCAGCCGGAACAGCGCCACCTCCACCGCGAACAACGCGGGCTGGGTGAACTCCGTCCGGTCCAGAACCGCGGCGTCCTCCCCGAACACCACATCCCTCAACGGCACGTCGAGGTACGCGTCCATCCGGGCGCAGACCGCGTCCAGGGCGTCCGCGAACACGGGATAGGAGTCGTACAACTCCCGGCCCATGCCCAGTCGCTGGCTGCCCTGCCCCGTGAACAGGAACGCGAGCTTGCCCGCGACCGGGGATCCCGTCACCACACCCACAGACTCCCCGCCGGCCACGGACGCAAGCCGTTGGAGGAACGCGTCGCGGTCGTCGGCGACGATGACGGCACGATGGTCGAGCGCGGCCCGACCGGTTGCCAGCGCACGGCCGATGTCCACCGGACGCAGGTCGGTGCGGGCGTCGAGGCGGGCGTGGAGGCGTGCCGCCTGGTCACGCAGGGCATCCTCGGACTTGCCCGAGAGTACCCATGCCGATGTCGCCGGACGATCGGCAACCGCCTCGTCCGCCGGTGCGGCCTCGGTGGCCTGTTCGATGATCGTGTGGGCGTTGGTGCCGCTGATGCCGAACGACGAGATGCCGGCGCGCCGGGGCCGTCCGGTGTCGGGCCACTGCTGCTGATCCCTGAGCAGGACGATGTCTCCGGCCGACCAGTCGACGTGCGGGGTCGGCGCGTCCACGTGGAGCGTCTGCGGCAGCACCCCGTGCCGCATCGCCAGCACCATCTTGATGACGCCCGCGACACCGGCCGCGGCCTGCGTATGACCGAGGTTGGACTTGACCGACCCCAGGAACAACGGCTGCTCCGGCAACCGGTCCTGGCCGTAGGTCGCCAGCAGCGCCTGCGCCTCGATCGGGTCGCCCAGACGGGTGCCCGTGCCGTGCGCCTCCACCGCGTCCACATCCGAGGCCGCCAGCCCGGCGCTCGCCAGGGCCTGACGGATCACGCGCTGCTGCGACGGGCCGTTCGGCGCGGTCAGACCGTTGCTCGCACCGTCCTGGTTCACCGCCGAACCCCGCACCAGCGCCAGCACCGGGTGGCCGTTGCGCCGCGCGTCCGACAGCCGCTCCACCAGCAGCATGCCCACGCCCTCACCCCAGCCCGTGCCATCGGCTGCGGCGGCGAACGCCTTGATCCGGCCGTCCTCCGCCAGGCCCCGCTGACGACTGAAGTCGACAAAGGTCTCAGGCGTCGACATCACCGTCACGCCACCGGCCAGCGCCATGGAGCACTCGCCCTGCCGCAGCGCCTGCACCGCCCAATGCAGAGCGACCAGCGACGAGGAGCAGGCCGTGTCCACGGTCACCGCAGGGCCTTCCAGCCCCAGCGCGTACGAGACACGACCCGACATCACGCTGCCGGCATTGCCCGTCCCGAGGTGGCCTTCGAGGCCTTCGGTCTCCCCGGCGAGGAGGGAGAGGTAGTAGTCCTGTCCGTTGGTGCCGACGAACACGCCGGTCCGGCTGCCGCGCAGCGAGGACGGGTCGATGCCGGCCCGCTCGAACGCCTCCCACGACGTCTCCAGCAGCAACCGCTGCTGCGGATCCATCGCCAACGCCTCACGCGGCGAAATCCCGAAGAAGTCCGCGTCGAACTCGGCGGCCCCGTAGAGGAATCCACCTCCACGGGCATAGAACGTCCCCTGACGATCAGGGTCCGGACTGTAGAGCTGCTCCAGGTCCCAGCCGCGGTCGACGGGGAACTCCCCCACCGCGTCCGTCCCCGTCACCAGCAGGTGCCACAGGTCCTCGGGAGTGGTGACGCCACCGGGGAAGCGGCAGCTCATCGCCACGATCGCGATCGGATCGTCATCGGTGGCGACCGCCGCGGGGAGGTCGGCATCCGTGACCCGGATCGTCCCCAGCAGCTCACCCCGCAGATACCCGGCGAGCGCAGCGGACGTCGGGTAGTCGTAGACCAGCGTCGCCGGCAACCGCAGCTCGGTCGCCGCACCCAGCCGGTTACGCAACTCCACCGCCGTCAGCGAGTCGAAGCCCAACTCCTTGAACGCCCGACCCGCGCCCACCGCATCAACCCCGCCGTGACCAAGCACAGCGGCAACCTGACCCCGAACCAGTTCCAGCAGTTCGCGCTCCTGCTCACCCGCAGAAAGGGCGGACAGGCGAGCTGCAAGAGACGCAGAATTCCTGGCGTCGGAGGTTACGTCAACATCAGCGGGTCGCGTCGCACGCGCCTCGCTCAGCCGGGCGAACAGCGAGCTGGGGCGTGCGGCGGTGAATCCTGCGAGGAAGCGGTCCCACTCCACGTCGGCCACGGTGAACACGGCACCACCGGAACCGACCGCCGACCGCAACGCACTGATCGCCAGATCCGCCCGCATCGGCGGCACACCATCCCGACGCATCCGAGCCGCAAGCGCCTCATCGGCCGCCATCCCGCCCTCGGCCCACGGACCCCACGCAATCGACGTCGCCGCCAAGCCATCCGCACGACGCTGCTCCGCCAAAGCATCCAGGAAGGCATTCGCAGCCGCGTAATTGCCCTGACCAGGCGTACCCACCGTGCCACTCATCGACGAGAACAGCACGAACGCATCCAGCTCAACACCCAGCTCGACCGTCAACTCATGCAGGTTCAACGCCGACACGGCCTTCGCCCGCAGAACGGTCTCGAGACGGTCCGGAGTCAACGCATCCAGCACGCCGTCGTCCAGCACGCCGGCCGTGTGCACCACTGCCGTCAGGGAATCGGCGTGCTCAGCCAGCACAGCCCGCAACGCCTCACGATCAGCGGCGTCACACGCAACCACCGAAACCTCGACACCCAACTCCGCAACCAGCTCAGCAGCACCCGGCGCGTCCATCCCGCGCCGACTGGTCAGCACCAGCCGCCCGGCACCGGCACCCGCCAACCACCGCGCAACACGACCACCCAACGCGCCCGTGCCACCCGTCACCAGCACCGTGCCCGACGGAACCCACGACCCCGCACCCTCAGGCAGCGAGGCCCGAACCAGCCGCCGCCCGAACACCCCGGACGACCGAACCGCCACCTGGTCCTCACCAGAACCAGCCAGCACACCCATCAACCGGAACAGCACCCGCTCGTCCAGCACCTCCGGCAGGTCGATCAGACCGCCCCAGCGCTCCGGCACCTCCAGCGCCGCCACCCGACCCAGACCCCACACCTGCGCCTGCACCGGCGACACCAGCCGATCCGACCGGCCCACCGAGACAGCGCCTCGCGTCAGACACCACAGCGGCGCACCCACCCCGGCATCGCCCAGAGCCTGGATCAGGCACACCGTGTCAGCGAGCCCGAGCATCGACACGACACCCGCCCACTCACCGCCAACCAGCCCCGCCAGCGTGGCCCGGTCCACATCAGCCGCGACCTCGACCCGACGCACCTCGACACCACGCCCCGCCAGCGCACCCACCACCGGCCCGTCAACGCCGCTCCCGGCCGGCACCACCACCAACCACGCGCCCGTCAGCTGACCAGCAGCGACATCGGTCAGCGGCTGCCACATCACCCGGTACCGCCAGCCGTCCACCTCCGACCGCTCCCGACCTTGCCGACGCCACGCCGCCAGGCCAGGCAGGACGCTGCCCCAGGCAGCCTCGTCCTCCTCCGCGTCGAGAGCGGCAGCCAGCGATGCGAGGTCCTCTCGCTCCACCGCGTCCCAGAACCAGGAGTCCGAGGCAGCGGCCGGTGCGTCAGGACCGACCGCGGTGGTGGGCTCGAACCAGAACCGGCGGCGCTGGAACGCATAGGTCGGAAGGTCCACGCGCCGAGCGCCCGAGCCGGCGAAGTACCCATGCCAGTCGATCGAGAGGCCCCTGACATGGGCTTGTGCGAGGGCAGCGCCCAGGCTCTCGACTTCGGGACGGGCGGCACGCTGGACGGGGACGAACACCGCCCCCTCTGTCACGCACTCCTGGGCCAGAGCCGACAGCACGCCGTCCGGGCCGAGTTCGACGTACGTGGTGACCCCGGCTGCTTCCAACGTCCGGACTCCGTCCAGGAAGCGCACCGCTTCGCGCACGTGCCGCACCCAGAAGTCGGGAGAGAGCATCTCGTCGGTGGCCAGGGCCCCGGTCAGGTTCGAGACCACGGGGATGCGCGGCGACTCGAACGACAGCCCCGCCACCACCTCGCGGAACGCCTCCAGCATGCCGTCCATGTGCGGCGAATGGAACGCATGACTAACTGTCAGCCGCTTCGACTTCCGCCCCGCGAAGGACTCGACGATGGCGACCGCGGCGTCCTCGTCACCCGCGATCACCACCGACTCCGGCCCGTTCACGGCCGCAATGCTCACGCGCTCGTTCAGCAGCGGCAGAACCTCGTCCTCCGACGCCTGCACCGCGATCATCACGCCACCCGTCGGCAGCGCCTGCATCAACCGCCCACGCGCCGCCACCAGCGCACACGCGTCCTCAAGCGACAGCACCCCCGCCACATGCGCGGCGGCGATCTCACCCACCGAATGCCCCGACACGAAGTCCGGCCGCAACCCCCAGCTCTCCAGCAGCCGGAACAGCGCCACCTCCACCGCGAACAGCGCGGGCTGGGTGAACTCCGTGCGGTCCAGCAGACCCTCGTCCGCCTCGCCGAAGAGAGCGTCCCGCAGCGGGCTGTCGAGGTGCACGTCCAGGTGGGCGCAGACCGCGTCCAGCGCGTCCGCGAACACGGGGTAGGCCTCGTACAGTTCTCGGCCCATCCCCGGGCGCTGGCTGCCCTGCCCCGTGAACAGGAACGCCACGCGCCCGTCATCCACCGTGTCCGTGCTGACGGCGGGAAGCTGCTCACCGGCGGCCAGCCGTGCGAGCAGGTCCGCGACTTCGCGCGTGCTCCGGGCCGGGACGACCGCACGGTGGTCCAGGTGCGCGCGCCCGGTTGCGAGCGAATACGCGAGGTCGACGGGCCCCGGGGCGGCACCCGCCCCTGCCAGATGGACGCTGAGGGCGGCTGCCTGGGCGCGCAGGGCCTCGGGGGATCTGGCCGACAGGACGTACGGAAGAGCGTCGCCCGGCATCCGCGACAAGGATTCGGCGTCGTCGCCGACCTCGGTGACGACGACCGGGGCCTGTTCGATGATCGTGTGGGCGTTGGTGCCGCTGATGCCGAAGGACGAGATGCCGGCCCGACGCGGGCGGTCCGTCTCCGGCCACTCCCGCTGCTCGGTGAGCAGCGCGATGTCTCCGGCCGACCAGTCCACGTGCGGGGTCGGCTCGTCAACGTGCAGGGTCTGCGGCAGCACGCCGTGCTCCATCGCGAGCACCATCTTGATGATGCCGGCGACACCGGCCGCGGCCTGCGTGTGACCGATGTTCGACTTGATCGACCCGAGGAGCAGCGATCCGCCCTCGGCACGCTCCTGGCCGTAGGTCGCCAGCAGCGCCTGCGCCTCGATCGGGTCACCCAGCCGGGTGCCCGTGCCGTGCGCCTCCACCGCGTCGACATCCGCAGCCGACAGACCGGCGCTGGCCAGGGCCTGGCGAATCACGCGCTGCTGAGAGGGGCCGTTGGGCGCGGTCAGGCCGTTGCTCGCGCCGTCCTGGTTCACTGCGGAGCCACGAACGAGAGCGAGCACCGGGTGACCGTTGCGCCGCGCGTCCGACAGCCGCTCCACCAGCAGCATGCCCACGCCTTCGCCCCAGCCGGTACCGTCCGCGGCGGCGGCGAACGCCTTGATCCGGCCGTCCTCCGCCAGGCCCCGCTGACGACTGAAGTCGACAAAGGTCTCAGGCGTCGACATCACCGTCACGCCACCGGCCAGCGCCATGGAGCACTCGCCCTGCCGCAGCGCCTGCACCGCCCAATGCAGAGCCACCAGCGACGAGGAGCAGGCCGTGTCCACGGTCACCGCAGGGCCTTCCAGCCCCAGCGCGTACGAGACGCGACCCGACATCACGCTGCCCGCGTTGCCCGTGCCGATGTGGCCTTCCAGGCCCTCCGGCTCCCGGGCGACGAGGGAAAGGTAGTCCTGGCCGTTGGTGCCGACGAACACACCCGTCCGGCTCCCGCGCAGAACAGTCGGATCGATACCGGCCCGCTCGAACGCCTCCCACGACGTCTCCAGCAGCAACCGCTGCTGCGGATCCATCGCCAGCGCCTCACGCGGCGAGATCCCGAAGAAGTCCGCGTCGAACTCCGCCGCCCCTGCGACGAAACCGCCCTCGCGCGTGTACGAGGTGCCGGCACGCTCCGGGTCGGGGTCGTAGAGGTGGTCCAGGTCCCAGCCGCGGTCCACGGGGAACTCCCCCACCGCGTCCGTCCCTGTCACCAGCAACTGCCACAGGTCCTCCGGAGACCGCACATCGCCCGGGAACCGGCAGCTCATCGCCACAATCGCGATCGGATCGTCATCGGTGGCGACCGCCGCGGGCAGATCCGCATCCGCGACACGGACCGTCCCCAGCAGCTCGCTCCGCAAGAACTCCGCCAGCGCAGCCGACGTCGGGTAGTCGTAGACCAGCGTCGCCGGCAACCGCAGCTCAGTGGCCGCACCCAACCGGTTCCGCAGTTCGACGGCCGTCAGCGAGTCGAAGCCCAACTCCTTGAACGCCCGACCCGCGCCCACCGCATCGACCCCGCCGTGACCAAGCACAGCAGCCACGTGGCCCCGAACCAGATCCAGCAGTTCACGCTCCTGCTCACCCGCAGAAAGAGCGGACAAGCGACCGACGAACGAGACGGAATCCGGGACGTCCGCGACCACGCCGGCCAGGGCGGTCCGGGCAGTGTGCTCCTGACGCACCTCCGGCAGTTCACCGAACAGCGAGCTGGGGCGTGCGGCGGTGAATCCTGCGAGGAAGCGGTCCCATTCCACGTCGGCCACGGTGAACACGGCCCCACCGGAACCGACCGCCGACCGCAACGCACTGATCGCCAGATCCGCCCGCATCGGCGGCACACCATCCCGACGCATCCGAGCCGCAAGCGCCTCATCGGCCGCCATCCCGCCCTCGGCCCACGGACCCCACGCAATCGACGTCGCCGCCAAGCCGTCCGCACGACGCTGCTCGGCAAGAGCGTCCAGGAAGGCATTCGCAGCCGCGTAATTGCCCTGACCAGGCGTACCGACCGTGCCGCTCATCGACGAGAACAGCACGAACGCATCCAGCTCGACACCCAGCTCGACCGTCAACTCATGCAGGTTCAACGCCGACACGGCCTTCGCCCGCAAGACAGTCTCAAGGCGCTCAGGAGTCAACGCATCCAGCACGCCGTCATCCAGCACACCAGCGGTATGAACGACCGCGGTCAGGGAATCGGCGTGCTCAGCCAGCACCGCACGCAGCGCCTCACGGTCGGAGGCATCACACGCGACGACCGTGACCTCGGCCCCCAGCTCCGCCACCAGCTCAGCAGCACCGGGCGCGTCCATCCCGCGCCGGCTGGTCAGCACCAGCCGCTCAGCACCAGCCTCCGCCAACCACCGCGCAACACGACCACCCAGCGCACCCGTGCCACCCGTCACCAGCACCGTGCCCGACGGAACCCACGACCCCGCACCCTCCGGCAGCGAGGCCCGAACCAACCGCCGCCCGAACACCCCGGACGAACGCACAGCCACCTGGTCCTCACCCGAACCAGCCAGCACACCCACCAACCGGGACAGCGCACGCTCATCCAGCACCTCCGGCAGGTCGATCAAACCGCCCCAACGCTCCGGCACCTCCAGCGCCGCCACCCGACCCAGACCCCACACCTGCGCCTGCACCGGCGACACCAACCGATCCGACCGGCCCACCGAGACAGCGGCTCGCGTCAGACACCACAGCGGAGCACCCACCCCGGCATCACCCAGAGCCTGGATCAGGCACACCGTGTCAGCGAGCCCGAGCATCGACACGACACCCGCCCACTCACCGCCAACCAGCCCCGCCAGCGTGGCCCGGTCCACATCGGCCGCGACCTCGACCCGGCGCACCTCGACACCGCGCCCCGCCAGCGCACCCACCACCGGCCCGTCAACGTCACTCCCGACCGGAACCGCCACCAACCACGCGCCGGACAACCGCGCTTCGGCGGTCGCCTTCACCGGCTTCCAGCTGGTCCGGTAACGCCACCCGTCGACCTTGGCCTGGTCCTGGCTACGTCGGCGCCAAGCCGACAGAGCCGTGACCATGTTCCCCCAGGACGCGGTGTCCTCAAGGCCGAGCATGGATTCGAGGGTCGTCAGGTCCTCGTGCTCGATGACATCCCAGAAGCGTGCGTCGACGGTGTCGACCGTCTTCCCGGCGGGAGTGGCAGCGTCCTGCTGGGCCTCGGGCCAGTACCGCGTCCGCTGGAAGGCATAGGTCGGCAGGTCCACGCGCCGCGCACCCGTGCCGGCGAAGTACCCGGCCCAGTCCACCTCCAGGCCCCGCACATGTGCCTGCGCCAGCGCCGTGACGGCACTCTCGGCCTCCGGACGGCCCTTGCGAAGCACCGGAACAAAGGCCGCGCCCTCGCCCGTCACACAGTCCTGCGCCATCGCCGACAGCACACCGTCCGGACCCAGCTCCACAAACGTGCTGACCCCTGCCGCCTCCAGAGCACGCACACCGTCCAGGAAGCGCACGGCCTCCCGCACATGGCGCACCCAGAAGTCCGCCGAGGCCATCTCGTCGGCGACCACGGCGCCGGTCAGGTTCGAGACCACCGAGATGCGCGGCGACTCGAACGACAGCCCAGCCACCACCTCGCGGAACGCCTCCAGCATCCCGTCCATGTGCGGCGAATGGAACGCATGACTGACCGTCAACCGCTTCGACTTCCGCCCCGCGAAGGACTCGACAATCGCGACCGCGGCATCCTCATCACCCGCGATCACCACCGACTCCGGCCCGTTCACGGCCGCGATGCTCACACGCTCGCTCAGCAGCGGCAGAACCTCGTCCTCCGAGGCCTGCAACGCGATCATCACGCCACCCGTCGGCAGCGCCTGCATCAACCGCCCACGCGCCGCCACCAGTGCACACGCGTCCTCAAGCGACAGCACCCCCGCCACATGCGCGGCGGCGATCTCACCCACCGAATGCCCCGACACAAAGTCCGGCGCCAGGCCCCACGACTCCAGCAGCCGGAACAGCGCCACCTCCACCGCGAACAACGCCGGCTGCGCGAACTCCGTCCGGTCCAGAACCGTCGCATCGTCGCCGAACAGCACAGTCCCCAGTGCCACATCGAGGTGGGCGTCCAGGTGGGCGCAGACCGCGTCCAGCGCGTCCGCGAACGCAGGGTAAGCCTCGTAGAGCTCCCGTCCCATCCCGAGGCGCTGGCTGCCCTGCCCCGTGAACAGGAACGCGAGTGCGCCGGTCGTGACCGTGCCCCGCACGAGGCCGTAGGGCGATTCGCCCGCGGCGAGGCCGTTGAGCCCGGCGAGCAGCGCATCGCGGTTGCCGGTGCCGCCGACCAGGACCGCGCGTGTCTCCAGGGCCGTACGAGCGGTCGCCAGCGTGAATGCCGCACCCAGGGCGGAGACTTCGGGCTGCGACGCCACGTGGGCGGCCAGGCGCGCGGCCTGGGCCCGGAGACCGGTCGTGCTCTGTGCGGAGAGCAGGACCGGCAGCACCGAGGGTGCCGTGTCGGCCTGGGGCTCGTCGGCACGCGCCGGCGCCGGGGCCTGTTCGACGATCGTGTGGGCGTTGGTACCGCTGAGGCCGAAGGACGAGACGGCGGCGCGCCGGGGCCGCCCGGTCTCGGGCCAGTCGACGGCTTCGGTCAGCAGGGCGATCTCGCCCGCGGACCAGTCGACGTGCGGGGTCGGCTCGTCCACGTGCAGGGTGCGGGGCAGTACCCCGTGCTGCATCGCCAGCACCATCTTGATGATGCCCGCGACACCGGCCGCGGCCTGCGTGTGACCGATGTTCGACTTCACGGACCCCAGTAGCAGCGGCTGCTCCGGCGAGCGCCCCTGACCGTAGGTGGCCAGCAGTGCCTGGGCCTCGATGGGGTCACCCAGCCGCGTACCGGTGCCGTGGGCCTCCACCGCGTCCACGTCCGCGGCCGACAGACCGGCGCCGGCCAGGGCGGCGCGGATCACGCGCTGCTGCGAGGGGCCGTTCGGAGCGGTCAGTCCGTTGCTCGCGCCGTCCTGGTTGATCGCCGAACCACGAACGAGAGCGAGCACCGGATGGCCGTTGCGCCGCGCATCCGACAGCCGCTCGACGAGCAGCATGCCGACGCCCTCACCCCACCCCGTACCGTCGGCCGCCGCGGCGAACGCCTTGATCCGGCCGTCCTCCGCCAGGCCCCGCTGACGGCTGAAGTCCACGAAGGCCTCAGGCGTCGACATCACCGTGACGCCGCCGGCCAGGGCGAGCGAGCACTCGCCCTGCCGCAGCGCCTGGACGGCGAGGTGCAGGGCCACCAGCGAGGACGAGCAGGCCGTGTCGACGGTGATCGCGGGGCCTTCGAGCCCGAAGACGTAGGAGAGCCGTCCGGAGACGACGCTCGCCGCGTTGCCCGTGCCGACGTGTCCTTCCAGTCCGTGCGTGTCACCGGTGACGAGCGAGAGGTAGTCCTGCCCGTTGGTGCCGACGAAGACGCCAGCCTGGCTGCCGCGCAGCGACGACGGGGCGATGCCGGCCCGCTCGAACGCCTCCCACGACGTCTCCAGCAGCAGCCGCTGCTGCGGGTCCATCGCCAGCGCCTCGCGCGGCGAGATCCCGAAGAGGCCGGCGTCGAAGTCCGCGGCGTCGTGGAGGAATCCGCCTTCCAGGGTGTACGTGGTGCCGGGGCGGTCGGGGTCGGCGCTGTAGAGGCCGGCCAGGTCCCATCCGCGGTCGGAGGGGAAGTCGCCGATCGCGTCGGCCCCGTCGGCGAGGAGCGTCCACAGCTCCTCCGGGGTGCGCACGCCGCCCGGGAAGCGGCAGCTCATCGCCACGATGGCGATCGGGTCGTCGTCGGCGGCCGCCGCCGCGGTGACCGGCCCCGTCACCTCCGGCTGCGCGCCCCGCAGTTCGTGGCGCAGGAAGGCCGCGAGCGCGGTCGAGGTCGGGTAGTCGTACACGAGGGTGGTGGGCAGGCGCAGGTCGGTGGCCGCGCCGAGGCGGTTGCGCAGTTCGACGGCCGTCAGGGAGTCGAAGCCCAGTTCCTTGAAGGCGCGGTCGGCGCCGACCGCTTCGGCTCCGCCGTGACCGAGGACGGCCGCGACGTGCGTACGCACCAGGGTGAGCAGCTCACGCTCCTGCTCCGCCGCCGTCAGCCCCGCGAGGCGGCGCGCCGCGGTGCCTGCCACGTCGGCGCCCGTGACGGTCTCCGCGTGCGTGATGAAGGCGCCGATCAGCGGGAGCGGCCGGACGGACGTCATGAAGGGCGCGAAGCGGTCCCAGTCGAGGTCCGCGACGGTCAGCGAGGCCTCGCCCGAGGCGACGACCGGTGCCAGGGCCGCCATGGCCGACTCGGGCGCCATGGGCGGGACGCCTTCGTGCCGCATACGGGCGTCCGTCGTCTCGCCGGCGGCCATGCCGCCCTCGGCCCACGGGCCCCACGCGATCGATGTCGCCGCGAGGCCGTCGGCGCGACGCTGCTCCGCCAGGGCGTCCAGGAAGGCGTTCGCGGCGGCGTAGTTGCCCTGGCCCGCCCCGCCGATGGTGCCGCTCATGGACGAGAACATCACGAACGCGTCCAGCTCGAAGCCGAGTTCGATCGTCAGCTCGTGCAGGTTGAGCGCCGACGTGGCCTTCGCCCGCACGACATTCTCGACGCGCTCCGCGGTCAGGCCGTCCAGCACGCCGTCGTCCAGCACACCCGCCGTGTGAACGACGGCGGTCAGGGACTCCGCGTGCTCGGCCAGCACCGCACGCAGCGCATCCCGGTCGGACGCGTCGCACGCCACGACCGATACCTCGACGCCCAGCTCCGCCACCAACTCGGCGGCACCGGGCGCATCCGTCCCGCGCCTGCTGATCAGCACCAGCCGCGACGCACCAGCCTCCGCCAGCCACCGCGCGACACGACCACCCAGCGCGCCCGTGCCACCCGTGACCAGCACCGTGCCCGACGGGGTCCACGACCCCGTGCTCTCCGGCAGCGACGCCCGCACCAGCCGCCGCCCGAACACGCCGGTCGACCGCACCGCGACCTGGTCCTCACCGGAGCCGGCCAGCACGCCTATGAGCCGGGTCTGCGCCCGCTCGTCCAGCACCTCCGGCAGGTCGATCAGACCGCCCCAGCGCTCCGGAACCTCCATGGCGGCGACCCGGCCCAGTCCCCACACCTGCGCCTGCACCGGCGACGCCAGCCGGTCCGACCGGCCCACGGACACCGCACCCCGGGTCAGGCCCCAGACACGGGCCTCCACCCCGGCGTCGCCCAGCGCCTGCACCAACGCGACCGTGCCGGCGAGCCCGAGCATCGACACGACACCCGCCCACTCACCGCCGACCAGCCCCGCCAGCGCGCCCCGGTGCATGTCCGGCTCGACCTCGACCCGGCGCACCTCGGCACCGCGCCCCGCCAGCGCGTCCACCACCGGCTCGTCGACGTCACTCCCGGCCGGGACGGCCACCAGCCACGTCCCGGACAGGCGGGCACCGGAAGCCTCGGCGAGCGGCTTCCACACCACCCGGTACCGCCAGCCGTCCACCTCCGACTCCGTGCGCCGCCGCCGGCGCCACGCCGACAGGGCGGGGATCAGTTCGCTGAGCGGACGGTCGCCGTCGAGGTCGAGTCCGAGCGCCGTCGCGAGTCCGGCCACGTCCTCCTGCTCGACCGCGTCCCAGAAGGCGGTGTCGGCGGTGTCCGGGCCGTGTGCCACGTGAGCGGCGGTCCCGGGGCCCGCGTCCATCCAATAGCGCGAGCGCTGGAAGGCGTACGTCGGCAGGTCCACGCGCCGGGCGCCGCTGCCGGTGAAGAGGCGGCTCCAGTCGACGGCCGCGCCACGGACGTGGGCGCGGGCGACGGCGCTGAGCAGGGTGGTGGCCTCGGCGCGGCCGGAGCGCAGGGCCGCGGCGAAGGCGGTACCCCGGGTGTCGACGCAGTCCTGCGCCATCGCGGTGAGCACGGCGTCGGGGCCGAGTTCGAGGTACGTGGTGACGCCGCGGGCTTCGAGCGTCCGGATGCCGTCGTGGAACCGTACGGCGTCGCGGGCGTGGCGGACCCAGTGCTCGGGATCGGTCAGTTCGGCGGCGCCGGCGGCGCGTCCGGTGAGGAGGGAGACGAGGGGAAGCGTCGGGGTGCCGTACTCGATCACCTGGGCCACGCGGCGGAACTCGTCCAGCATGCCGTCCATGTGGAACGAGTGGAACGCGTGGCTGACGACGAGATGCTTGGTCTTGTGGCCCTGCGCGGCGAAGTGGGCGGCGACGTTCTTCGCGGCGTCCTCGTCACCGGCGATGACCACCGACCGGGGGCCGTTGACGGCCGCGATGCTCACGCGCTCGTCCAGCAGCGGCAGGACCTCGTCCTCCGAGGCCTGGACCGCGATCATCGCGCCACCGCCCGGCAGCGCCTGCATGAGCCGTCCGCGGGCCGCCACCAGCGTGCACGCGTCCTCCAGCGAGAACACCCCCGCCACGTGCGCGGCGGCGATCTCGCCGACCGAGTGGCCCGACACGAGGTCCGGCCGCAGCCCCCAGCTCTCCAGGAGCCGGAACAGCGCCACCTCGACCGCGAACAGCGCGGGCTGGGTGTAGGCGGTCTCGTCGAGGAGCGCGGCCTCCGGCGTTCCCTCTTCCGCGAACAGCACGTCGAGAAGGGGGAGTTCGAGCTGGTCGTCGAGGTACCAGCACGCGTCGTCGAGGGCGTCGGCGAACTCCGGGCAGGTGTCGTACAACTGACGGCCCATGCCCAGGCGCTGGCTGCCCTGCCCCGTGAACAGGAACGCGAGCCGGCCGGTGGCGGGCTCGTCGTGGACGGCGGCGGGGGTGTCGGTGCCGTCGGCGAGGGCGTCGAGCGCCCGCAGGAGCGCGTCCCGGTCGGGGCCCAGGGCGACGGCGCGGTGTTCGAAGACCCCGCGGGTGGTGGCCAGGGAGTGGCCGATGTCGGCGGGGGTGAGTCCCGGGTCGGCGGTCACATGGCCGGCGAGCCGCCGGGCCTGGGCGCGCAGGGCTTCGGGGGTCTTCGCGGACAGTACCCAGGGCAGGAGCTCCGGCGGGCGCGAGGCGCCGTCCCCGGACACGCCGTTACCGGTGGTGGTGGCGTCCGCGTCCTCGGCCGGGGGCTCCTCGATGATGGTGTGCGCGTTGGTGCCGCTCATGCCGAACGAGGACACGCCGACGCGGCGCGGGCGGTCGCCCCGGGGCCAGTCGACGGGCTCGGTGAGCAGGGAGACGGCTCCGGCCTCCCAGTCGACGTGCGGGGTGGGCTCGTCGACGTGGAGGGTCCGCGGCAGTACACCGTGCCGCATCGCCATGATCATCTTGATGATGCCGGCGACACCGGCCGCGGCCTGCGTGTGACCGATGTTCGATTTCAGGGAACCGAGCCACAGCGGCCCGCCGTCGCCCCGGCCCTGTCCGTACGTCGCGAGCAGCGCCTGCGCCTCAATCGGGTCGCCCAGCGTCGTACCCGTGCCGTGGGCCTCCACCGCGTCCACATCGGCTGCCGACAGGCCCGCGTTGGCGAGGGCCTGGCGGATCACGCGCTGCTGCGAGGGGCCGCTCGGAGCTGTCAGGCCGTTGCTGGCGCCGTCCTGGTTGATGGCGGAGCCCCGTACCACCGCGAGCACCTGGTGCCCGTTGCGGCGCGCGTCCGACAGCCGCTCCACCAGCAGCATGCCGACGCCCTCGCCCCACCCCGTGCCGTCTGCGGCGGCGGCGAACGGCTTGCACCGGCCGTCGGGGGCCAGGCCCCGCTGACGGCTGAAGGCGATGAAGGAACCGGGGCTCGCCATGACGGCCACGCCGCCGGCCAGGGCGATGGAGCACTCCCCGGTGCGCAGGGCCTGGACGGCGAGGTGGAGGGCGGCGAGGGAGGAGGAGCAGGCGGTGTCGACGGTGACCGTCGGGCCCTCGAAGCCGAAGGTGTACGCGATGCGGCCGGACGCGACGCTGGCCGCGTTTCCGGTGACGAGGTACCCCTCGAAGCCGTCGGTGGCGTCCTGGAGCCGGGGGCCGTACTCCTGGGTCTCCGCGCCGACGAACACGCCGACTTGGCCGCCGCGCAGTCCCGCGGGATCGACGCCCGCCCGGTCGAACGCCTCCCAGGACGTCTCCAGCAGCAGCCGCTGCTGGGGGTCCATGGCGAGCGCTTCACGCGGGGAGATGCCGAAGAACGCGGCGTCGAACTCGGCGGCGTCGTGGAGGAATCCGCCCTCGCGGGTGTAGCTCGTACCGGCCCGCTCGGGGTCGGGGTCGTAGAGCGCGTCGAGGTCCCAGCCGCGGTCGGTGGGGAATGCGGAGACGGCGTCCGTGCCCGCGGCGACGAGGTCCCAGAGCGCTTCGGGGGACTGGACGCCGCCGGGGAAGCGGCAGCCGATGCCGACGATGGCGATGGGTTCGTCGCTGCCGACGGCGGCGGTGACGGGCGACGCGTCGGTGTCGTCCAGGCCGAGGAGCGCGGCGCGCAGGTGCCGGGTGAGGGCGGCGGGGGTGGGGTGGTCGAAGGCGAGGGTGACGGGGAGGCGCAGGCCCGTGCCCGCGGTGAGGCGGGCGTGCAGGTCGACGGCGGCGAGGGAGTCGAAGCCGAGTTCCAGGAAGGGCCGTTGAGGGTCGAGCACGGCGGGGGCGGAGTCGCGGAGCGCGGCGGAGACCAGCGAGGTGACCCATTCGAGCAGGGCGGTGTGCTGCTCGGCGTCGGTCAGGAGGATCAGCCGCTCGCGCCATGACGGGGCGTCCGGCCGTGCCTCCGGCCCCGCGTCCGACAAGACATCCTCGAAGGCATCCGGTACGGATTCGGAAACGGCGTGGATCTCGGACGGGAATTCTCCGGACTCATTCACCATCGCACGCTCCATTACCCCCGGACAAGAACCCAAGACCAGGGGTCACTCTCGCATGCGGGGCAAGGGCGAGAAACCCCTACCAATCCCCTACGGGCCCCTAGGCGGTAACCGGTTGACTCGGCCCTGGGCTCAGCCTTTTGACGTGCGACTGCACCAGGATGCGCGGAGAGGGGAGGCAATTGCAAGAAAGAATGGAAACTGCGGCAGGAATTCCCGGGAGCCGTGTCCGCAGGTTCGGGGAAATGGGCTTCAGGAACGCCTTCCGTTACCGGTGGACGTCCCTTCGCCCCGCGGCCCCGCCCCGCCCTCCGGGCCGCGTTCGAGGAACGGGGTGAGGAGCCCCGGCACGACCTCCTCGGCCAGGGCGATCCCGTCGGTGACCCCGACGTCCCGGACCTTGTAGCAGCCGTCGCCCGCGGCGATCGTCGCGCCGAGGGTCAGCAGACCCTTGCGGCGCTGGAAGGCGGACCGGGTGATCCTCCAGCCGATCACGCCGTCGCGCTGCACGGCGGCGGTGCGGCGGGCGAACGTGCCCGCGCGGACGACGAGATAGCGGTCGCGCAGGCCGTGGCCCAGGGCGCGGTAGGCGTCGTGGGCGAGCGCGAGGACGACGGGAACTCCGAGGAACGCGGTGATCCAGGCCGCGTGCACCGCGGCCGGGCCGAGCCACGGCCCGAGCCCCAGGAGTACGGCCACGAGGGGCGCCAGGACCAGCAGTCCGCGGTTGATCCGGCGGCACAGGGCGACCCGGGGATGTGCGAGGAACTGCGCAGTCTCCGTCGGGGACCGTTCCTCCGCGAGGACGTCGGCGGCGACCCGCAGGGCCTCCTGCCGCGGAACGGCCGGGGTGAGGGACCGCCGGCTGCGGTTCTCCTCGCTGCTACCGAGGCCGCCGGCGATCGCGTCGAGGCGGGCGGCACCGGCCCGGCGCAGCGGCATCGGCTCGATGATCTCGACGCCGCGCAGACGGCGGTGTTCCAGGGTGACGGAACGGTGGACGAGCAGTCCGCGGTGGACCCGGTAGGCGTCGTCCCCCTCCCGCTCCAGCCGGTAGCCGCTCCAGCCCTCCACGAAGGCGGCGGTGGACAGCGCCGCTCCGATGACGAGGAGGGCCACGGCGGTCACGAGGATGCCGAACCACCAGGGCACGGAGCCGAAGCGGTCGCGGACGTACACGACGACGGCGAGGTCCAGGGGGTTGATCTTCATCTCGCCCAGGACGCGCGCGACGGTGCCGACCCCGACGAGGACGGCGCCGAGCCCCCACAGGCTCAGCGGCGCGTAGCGGAGCCAGGCCCAGTCCAACTCGGCGACGAGGCCGTCGCCTTCTCCGCCGGGGCCCGGTGTCCCCGGTCCGGCGCCGGTGCGCCCGTGGGGGTCGAGCAGCAGCCGGCGGAGGTCGTCCGCATGGCTCCGGGTGATGCCGCCCAGCCGCAGTTCCCGGCCGGAGGGCGAGCCCTGTCCGCCGGTGCCGATCCGCACGGACGCGAGGCCGAAGATGCGGTGCGAGGGCTTGGCGTGGATGTCGACGCTGCGGATCCGGTCGACGGGGAGCGAGCGGTGGCTGCGGAAGAGGAGTCCGGAGCGCATTTCGACGCGGCCGTCCACGACCCGGAAGCGGGTGGTGAGCAGCCGCATCGTGCCGATCCAGGTGATCACCAGGAAGGTGGTCAGCATCGACCCGAGGGAGATGAGGGCCTGGAGGTCGGCACCGGTCAGGAGCAGCGTGAGGGCGAACAGGGCGAGCGGCCCGCTGAGCATGCCGAGGTTGACCAGCAGCAGCCGGGGGCTGAGCCGGCGCCACCCGCCGTCCTGCGCGGAGGCCGCCCGCTCACCGTCCTGCGGGCTCACGCGGCGTCACCCGGTGCGGCCTGTGTGGCCCGCGTGAGGTGCTCGACGAGATCGAGGGCGATCCGCCGGTCGATCCCCTTGATCCGTACCGCGCCGGAGGACGACGCGGTGGTGACGGTCACCCCGGAGAGCCCGAAGAGCTGCTGGATCGGGCCGCGCAGCGTCTCCACCGTCTGCACGCGGGACAGCGGCACGACCCGCCAGGTCTGCCACAGCCAGCCGGACGCCGCGTAGACGGCCTCGTCCGTGGCCTCCCAGCGGTGGACCCGGTAGCGCCAGACGGGCATGACCGCCATGTACGCGACGCCGGGCACCAGGAAGGCCAGGAAGAGCCACACGAAGACGAAGCGGGCGGGCGGGACGAAGAGGTACAGGGCTCCGAACACCAGGGGCAGCGGAAGGGCGAACACGGCGGCCTGGACGGTCCACCAGCCCAGGGCGCGCCGGTCGACACGGTGGCGCGGGGGCCTGAGCCATACGTCGTGCGTGCTGTCCACTGCTTCCGCCTCCTCGGCCGGTCGCGGGCTCAGGCGGCCCCGGTGAGGCTCAGGTCGGACAGCCGGGCCGGGAGGTCCCGGCGCCGCTTCACCTGCAGCTTGCGGTAGATGCGGGTCAGGTGCTGCTCGACCGTCGACACGGTGACGTAGAGCTTGGTCGCGATCTCCCGGTTGGTGTGGCCGCGTGCCGCCAGCAGCGCCACGCGCGCCTCGGCCTCCGACAGTACCTCGGTCTCCTTGGGCGGTTCGGCCGTCTCGCGGCCGGTGGCCTCGGCGGGTTCGGGGCCGGCCTGGCCGCCGGGCATGAACTGCACGCACAGCGGCTCGGCGCCGCAGGACTTGGCGACGTGCCAGGCCTTGCGGACGAGGATCCGGGCGCGGTTGAAGTCGCCGAGCGCCCGGTAGGCGCGGCCCAGTTCACCCAGGGCCACGGCGAACTGCAGGCGGTCCTCGCCGACTTCCAGGATGTCCACGGCCTCGGTGAGCCGCTTGAGCCGGTACGTGAGGTCGCCTCCGGTACGGGCGAGCATGAGCAGCAGCGCGCCGCGGGAGCGGCTGCCCTCGAGTCCGGTGTCACGCTGGTTCTGCTGTTCGGCGTACTCGCGGGCGCGTCCGGTGTTGCCGAGGGCCAGCCAGGCCTCCGCGGCGTCGAGCCGCCAGGGGACGAGTTCCACGGCGTCCATGTCCCATGCCTGCATCAGCTCGCCGCAGGTGAGGAAGTCGCGCAGTGCGGCGTGGTAGCGCCCGGTGGCCAGGTGGCAGCGGCCACGTGCCCGGAGGTACTGCAGGCCGAGGAAGGTGGAGAACATCGCCTCGGGAACGGGCTGTTCGAGGAGGTTCATCGCCTCCTCGTGGTTGCCCATCTGGACCTCGGTCTCGATCAGGATGGCCAGCGGCAGCGCGATGCCGACGCCCCAGCTCTGCGTGCAGATCCGCGAGAGGGCCTGGCGCGCCTGGGCGGCCGCGCCGGGCAGGTCGCCCCGGCGCAGGGCGATCTCGGCGCGGACGACGCCGAGCGCGGCGTGCCAGGCGGGGGCGTTGCGTGCGGAGCACTCGCCCAGCAGCCGTTCGCACCACGCGAGCGCCAGGTCGAGGCGGCCCGTGTAGATCAGGGTCAGCAGGGCGAAGACGAGGGGCTGGATGGTCCGGTCGCCCAGGTGGTAGCGCTGGAGGACCTGGGTGGCCTCCGCGACGGCGGCGTCCGTCCTGCGCTCCCGCAAGGTGGTCAGGACGGCCCCGGCGGCCTGGACGTAGGCGCAGTCCGCGGAGTCGTAGGGGGCCATCGCCGCCGCGACCGCCGCCGGCGTGTGCGCGCCGCCGGGCCGTACGGAACCGGACGGATCGGTGTCGGTGCCCGTCTCCGCGTCCGTGTCCGCGAAGAGCGCGGTGAGCGGCGGGCTGATCGTCGTCAGCCAGGTCCGGGCGGTGGCGATGCTGGCCTGGGCATAGGCGGGGGCCGCGGCGGTCATCTGGTGCCGCAGGGCCTCGCCCGCGCCCTCGGTCTGTCCCATCCACACCAGCGCCGACACGGCCTGGATCACGTCCCGGTCGGCGAGCCGGCCCGCCGCGAGTTCCCGGCACAGCTGCCGCAGGTGGCTCTCGGCGGCCGCCGGGCTGCTGCGCCACACCAGGCTCACCAGGCGGGATTTGAGGGCGGCGCGCTGCGGCCCCTCGGGGCAGGAGGCGACGGCCAGTTCCCAGCACTGCTGGGCGAGTTCGTCCTCGTCGTCGACGAGCGCGTACTCCGCGGCCTCCTTGAGGACCGGGATGGCCCACTCCTCGACGTTCTTGCGGGCGGCCACGAGGTGGCGGGCGACGTCGAGGGAGGCCGCGCCCTCGTGGTGGAGCAGCTTGGCGGCCCGCAGGTGCAGTGCGGACAGCGCGGCGGGGGGCGCCGCGTCCAGGACCGCTTCGCGGGCGGCCGGGGTGCGGAACGCGCCCTTGTGGAGGACGCCGCAGCGTTCGAGATCCTGCAGGGCCTGCTCGGTGGGCTTGACGTGCAGGTCGACGATGTGGCTGAGCTGGACGGCGGAGCAGCCGTCGCCGAGGACGGCGACGCCGCGGGCGGCGGTCAGCATCTCGGGGTCGCCGCGGTGCAGGCAGTTGAGAACGGCCTGCTGGAAGGTCTCACCGGGGGCGGCGGAGGTGCCGTCCTCCAGCAGTGCCTTCAGCAGCAGCGGGTTGCCGCCGGTCGTCCGGTGGATCTCGGGCGCGAGCCGGCCGACCGCCGCCTCCGGCAGGTGGTCGCCGAGGACCCCCGCGGTGCCCTCGGGCGTGAGCAGCCGGAGCCGGACGCTGGTGCAGTTGGGCTGGCGCTGCAGCTCGGCGTGGAAGGCGAGTTGGGCCGGTCGCAGCCGCACCGCCTCGGTGAGCACGATCAGCACCCGGGCCTGGCGTACCCGGCGGGCCAGGCAGAGCAGGAAGTGCAGGGAGAGCTCGTCGCCGTGGTGGACGTCGTCGACGGCGATGACGACGGTCCTGTTCCGGGCGAGGCGGAGCACCGCGGTGGACAGGTGCGGCATGATGCGCATGCCCGCCTCGGTGCCGTCCGCGGCCTGTGCGGTCTCCTCCGAGGCTGCGTCGAGCAGTTCGGTGGCGTAGGCGTGGACCTCCGGCGAGTGGTGGCCCGCGCTGTCGAGGATCCTGCGCAGGATGCCGAACGGGAGAAAGCGTTCGGAGCGGGAACCGGAGGCCTCGAGGACCAGTGCGCCGGCGGAGATCGCCTCGTCGGTGAATCTCTCCAGAAGGCTCGTCTTCCCACTGGCGACGGCCCCGTTGATCACGGCGACCCGGCCCCGGCCGCGCATCGCGCTGCCGAGGAGTTCGCTCAGGGTGTCCAGCTGCTTCCCGCGCTCGAACAGCCTTGCCGACACGGAGTTTCCCCTCCCGCTACCACACGTCTACGGAGGACGTGACGACCGCGCGCCGTGCCGGTGGGCCCGTGCGGTGCCGTCCTGTCATCTGTGCACCGCGGGGCGCGTCCCGGGCCGTTGTACGGCCCTGCCCCATACGGTCGTCCGCCAGGACACCGATGTCCGGCGGCTTTCCGCCCCCGCCGTCAGGCGGGGGCGGGCACTCGAACTCGCGGCCTGTCGGACGCGATCCCCCGTTGTGCCGAAGCGCTTGGTTCAGTTCGTCCGAGCGTCCGCGGTCAACCCCTCGGAAACAATTCTCAGGATGCGCTCCTGATGGTTCGCCAAAAAGAAGTGGCCCCCAGGGAAACAGTGAATTTCAAAATCACTGGTCGTGTGCCTTTCCCAGGACTCCGCCTCTTCGCGGGTCGTTCTCGGATCCGCGTCTCCGGTCAGCACCGTGATGGGCGTGCGCACGACGTCCTCCGGGGTGGCCCGGTAGTTCTCGATCGCGGTGTAATCGGTGCGAATTGCGGGCAGCACCATGCGGAGGATTTCCTCGTCCCCGAGAATCCTCGAATCCGTCCCGCTGAGTTCACGCATCTCCGCTACGACGCCGTCGTCGTCGCGCAGGTGCACCGTCTCGTGGCGGTGACTCGACGGCGCGCGCCGTCCGGAGGCGAAGATCCGCACGGGAGCCACGCCGTGGTCGCGCTCCAGTCTCCGCGTCACCTCGAAGGCCAGGACCGCGCCCATGCTGTGCCCGAAGAAGGCCAGCGGCCGGTCGAGCCAGGGCAGGAGTTCCCTGGTCAACTCGTCGGCGTAGCGGGTCATGTCGGTGATGCCGGGTTCGTCCCTGCGGTCCTGGCGACCGGGGTACTGCACCGAGAGGACGTCCAGCGCCGGAGCGAGCGCCTGCGACATCGGGAAGTAGAAGGAGGCCGAGCCACCGGCGTGCGGCAGACAGACCAGTCGGACCTGGCTCCCCTCCGACGGGTGGTAGCGGCGGATCCAGCGGCTGGAGGCCATGTTTTCTGCCAACTGACTGAAACTTTCCACTCAACGTCGGGACGCGATCGCGCGCTCGATGCCGCGACGGCAGCATGAACACGTTTCCTTCACAGCGCCATGTCTAGCAGAGGCGGCGAGCGGCGGAGTACCCCTAATCGGCACCCCTACACGCCTGAAACACCCCTGGTGGACACATCGACGGCCAGGGGTGGCGACCCCGCGGGAAAAGGTGTCGGGTTCGGCGGATAAGAGGGCGTTTGAAGCAGGCGGAACGCCCGTGATGCCCGAATGGGTTCGCGCCGGGTCTGGGCGTTATCACCCGTTCTGCCCTGCGGGGACGCCGCCGGCCGAAGTGATATGAAGCACGGCCGCGGAGCCGTCGGTAAGGGTCTCCCGGTCGCGGGCGAGACGGCGACATATCACGATCCAACCGGTACTCCGCCGAACCCACGGATATCCGGGTTCGGCATTGTTGAATCCTTTTACTCGATCTCGGGGCGTGCCCGGCACGGCGTCGCGGAGCGATCGGGACCGGGCCGGTTTCGCGGGTACCGCGGCGGCCGGCCCCGGGGCTCAGGACGCCCCGGGGTCCGGCCGCCGCCGGCCCCGTACCTCCGCGCGATTCAGTCGTTCTCCGCGACCCGCTTGCCGAGGTCGAGTTCGACGCCGTCCGGCTGCTGCAGGCCGCGCTCGAAGAGACGACGGACGCGGTCTGCGTTCTCCGGCCGCCCCGCCGTCCGGAAGTAGGCGGACAACGCCGATCCGGCCTCCTCGTCGGAGGTCGGGGCGCTCTCGTCGACGAGGGCCTTGGTCCGGGACACGGCGGTCTTGTCGAACCCCGCGACACGGCGGGCGAAAGCGTCGACGAAGGCGTCCAGTTCGCCGTCGGGGACGACACGGTTGACGTAGCCGTACTCGGCCGCCAGCTCGGCCGGGAAGTCGTCCGCCCCGAGCAGGATCTCCATCGCGCGGCCCCGGCCCACGAGCCTGCCCAGGCGCCCCGTCGCGTTGCCCCCGGGCACGGCACCGACACCGACCTCGAACTGCCCGAGGATCGCCTGATGTCCGGCGAAGCGTATGTCCGTGGCCAGCGCGAACTCGCTTCCCGCTCCGCGGACGCGGCCCCTGATCGCGGAGATCGTCAGGGCCGGGACCTTGCTCAGGCGGACGAAGTTGTCCGCGTAGGGGTGGAGGCCCGTCGGGCCGGGCTTCATGGCGGCCACCCTGGCGCCGTCCGCCAGGAAGTCGAAGTGCGCCATGAAGAAGTCCGGGTTGTCGCTGCGGAAGACGACCACGGTCAGATCAGGCGCCTGCTCGATGCGGTCGACGAGAGCGGCGAGCTGCTCGATGGTGTCGACGTCGATGAGGTTGACCGGACCGTTGGAGAAGGTCACGTCCCAGTGGGACGGCGACACCTCGGTCACGTGGAACTGCTGCGTGTCTGACATGCGACGCACACTAGCTGACTTTAAAAACGAAATCCAAGTCGACGGCCGCGGCGCGCCGCGGAGCCGTGAGGTGCCACGGGCTGGACCGGACCTCGGCCCAGCCCATGGCACCCGGCCGGGGGCGCTTGCGCCCTCGGCCCGCGGACTTCCTACGGTGTGATGCGCAAGGCGTCCACCATCCCCACCGAGGTGCTGCGGTTGACGATGCGGATGGTGTGCGTTCCCTGGGTCAGTCCGGTGCGCTGCCAGACGGTCTGCTGCGCCTGCCGCGCTCCGGAGACCCGCAGGTCCACCGTCGCCTGGAAGGTGCCGTCGAGATAGACGTCGACGGGCCCCATGTCGCCGTTGCGTTCGGAGATGTAGCCGACTCCCGTGCCGGTGAAGGTGTACTGGGCCACGGAGTTCACCGTCGTGCTGTGGTGGGTGTCGTCGTTGTAGTCGCCGTAGCCCCGGCCGCTGGTGCCGTACCAGTTGCTGTCGTAGGTCAACTGGCTGTCGTTCACCATGGGGTTGGCGGTCTGGGCCAGGCCCAGGGTGGAGGTGGTGCCGCTCAGCGCCTTCTCCCCCTGGTTCGCGGTGCCGGTGAGCCGTACGGCGGTGTAGGAGGACAGCGGCTTGGCGGTGCGCTCCACCACGTACACCCTGCCGGCGACCGTCGGCAGGTCGAACTCGGCGGCGCTCGTGGTGAGCGCGGTCGTACCGCCGGTGACGTCGCGGACCCTCACCTGCTGGGTCCCCCACGGGTTCACGACCCGCGTCGTCTTCCCGTACAGGCTCTTGATGCCGATGTACTTCACCTCGCCGGCCTCACGCTCGGAACTGACGGTGAAGCCGCCCTTGGCCAGCAGGGTGAAGCGTCCCGTGAAGGAGGAGTCGCTCGGCACCGCGGGGAAGACCCGGATCTTGTCGTTGTAGGACTGGAGCAGCGACTCGTTGAGGGCCGCGAGGTGCACCCCGAGGTACTCGAAGACGCCGTTGGTGTTGTCGGTCATGCCGTTGGGATAGGTCTGGTACTTGCGGAGCATCGTCTTCATGCCCTGGTACGCCTGGTCCCCCAGCCCCAGCCGGGCCGCCTGCACGGCGTCATTGGCCCAGACGTTGCCGTACGGGAAGGGACGGGCATTGAAGGTGTTCACGGCCTTCTGCTGGTCCGGGGCGCCGATGCCGGTCCGGTCGTAGGGCCAGATGAGTTCGGCCGCCACGTTCTCCCCGTTGCGGGTCTGGGCCAGCGGCGGGGTGTGCGGCAGATAGACGTCCGCGGTGGACGGGTAGGCGATCAGGTTGTCCACGATCCGCTGCCACTGCGGCCGCAGGTCCGCGTCCAGGCCCAGGGACTGGGACGTGCTGATCGCGAGGGGGAACAGGGTGCGCACCGCGGCGAGGTCGGTGATCGCGTTCGGCACGTTCCAGTACGTCTCGTGCGCGTTCGAACTCGCGACGTAGTACTTGCCGGACGCGGAGTCGAAGGACAGCTTCGCGGCGTAGAACTTCACCACGTCCCGCATGAACGGGTAGGCGGTGTTGCGCAGGTAGGCGGAGTCGTTGGTGTACGCGTACTGGAGGTACATGTTGTACGCGGCCTCGGTGCCCGTCGACCAGATGTTCTTCGTGAAGTCGCTGTTGACGGTGCCGCGGGCGTTGCCGTCCCAGCCCATGGTCTCCGGCACCCACAGCCCGTCGACGCCGTAGCGGGTCCCGGTGTACGCCTTCAGCGCCGCCGCGTTGCCGCTGTAGAGCCGGTTGAAGCCGGCCATGAGGTCGGTGTGGTTGGAGGCGAGGAAGGAGTTGTAGACATCGCGCTGGTTCCAGAACCAGTACGCGTTGCTCCACTTGGTCTGATCACCGGTGGCCCGGAAGACGCCGTTGATGAAGTGGAACGGATTGGTCCCGTACCCACCGGCGGCGATCATGTACGTGCTCAGGTAGTAGACGTTCTCCAGGTAGTCCGCGTCCCCGGACAGCCCCGAGTACTGCACGAACGACTTGCCCCAGAAGTTGTGCCACCAGGACGTGTAGTCGCCGAGCGTCGCGCTGTAGCCGCGGCTCTTGGCCGCCGCCAGCGCGCGCTTGGCCTCGGCCACCGAGTCGTGCGAGGGCGCGTTGAGCCGGGTGCTGGCGGTGAACCAGATGGTGTAGCTGCTGGACGGGGTGATCGACAGGCGGACGGTCCGGCCGTCGACGACACGGGTGCTGTAGGACGCCCCCTCCACCGTGGCGGCCAGGGTGTAGCCGAAATTCTGCGGGTCGGACTGGCCGCGGCTGATCCCGGCGCCGGTGGAGTCGGCGTACGTGGAGACCGTCTTCCAGGTGGTGAGGTTGGGCACGTCACCGCTGTTGCCCAGCTGGGAGACGTCCCACAGGCCCAGGTCGAGGTTGACGGCGGAGACCCCGGAGCGCGAGTCCTCGACGTGCACGCCCATGACCTCGGAGTTCGGCACGCCCATCACGGTCACCGTGCGGTTGCTGTCGTACTTGGTGGTCAGGGTGCCGTCGTAGAGCGACAGGCGTTGCTGATAGGTGCTGTAGCCGCTCTCGAGCGCCGGGGTCGTGGACAGGTTGAGCAGGCCCGCGCCGAACGCCGTCTGCTGCGAGGTGTCCACGCCGGACACCTGCATGGTCAGCCCGTTGTTCTGCCAGGCCATCGCGCCCGTGCGGCCGTTGCCGACGGTCAGCCCGTGCAGGGGGTTGGTGTTGGGCCGGTTGTAGACGAGGTCGTGCTTGGACATATAGGCGGCGCGATCCACGTTCAGGGCTCCGTTGGCGGAGTCGAACGCGGCCTCCGTCGGTGCGGCCGCGGCCGGAGCCGACAGCCCGACGGCGGTCGCGGTCATGATGCAGACGGCTGCGAGCGCCGCTCGCACAAGTCTGCGCAGTCTCATCGAATGTCCTCCCTGCTGGTCATGGGGGTGCGCCGACCGGCGCCCGGAGAGCCTGGGACGGGGGTGCGACCGGTCGACGTGGAGCGTGATTGATCGGATGACTTGGTGGGACTGCTTCTTTGGCACGCTTGCTCCCCGTGCCGTACGAGGGCATGGCGAAGCGACGCGCCGGGCGGGACATGTAACGGAAAGAGCAGTGCAGGTCGCACGAGGCCGTTCGCTCTCGAAGCGCCTGCGACAAGCGGAATGACGGCGTGCGGGTACGTCACGGCGTTGGCATGGCCGTGCCACAGGAAGTGAACATCGGATGTCTTGACGGGTCAACACTCAGCGCAAAATCTGCCGGGCGGTCGGCCTTCCGCCTGCGTCACGGGGAGCGGAGAAGCCGTGGTGAGGCGAAGCCGCCCCCTCCGGCACCCTGCCGGGAAACACGGAAGGCCTCGCGGTGCGCGGTGTACCGGCGGTACCGTCAGTACATGACGAGTACCAAGGGCATGAACGTCCCCTTCACCGACGACGACGAACTCGACCAGGTGCGCCGCGCGGCGGCGGCCGCGGGCCTGCCCACCCGCGAGTTCATCCGGCAGGCGGCGCTCATCCAGGCCAACGCCGTCCCGACCGCGTTCCTGGAAGCCGCGATGGAAGCGCACGCAAAGGTGAAGGACGCGTTTGCCGAGATCCTGCCGGAGGACGGCCGTCCGAACGAGGCGTACCGCGCCGCGGACGCCGAGGCCGGCCACCGCCTGGCCGAGCTCAACGCCGACGACCAGGCGCGCGGGACCGCCGCGTGAGCCGGCCCGACGCGGTGATCTACGCGGACGTCCCGATGCTGCTGCAGGTCGCCGAGCACATCACGGGCGATCCGCAGGCCGACGACCTGGGCATCCTCCCGGCCGCGGTCGCCCGGCACCGCTCGGAGGCCATGCGGCGCGAGATCTACGGCTCGATCTGGCTCAAGGCGGCCGCGCTGCTCCACACCCTGGCCAGGCTCCCGGCCCTGGAGCACTCCAACGGCCAGTTCGGCTGGCTCGCCGCGGTCGCGTTCCTCCGCGTGAACGGCCACACCCTGACCTACGAGCCGAAGGACGCCGCGATCCTGGTCCGCGACGTCATCGCCGGCGAGGCGCCCGTCCGGCAGATCGCCCTCCAGCTCCGCCAGTGGGACACCGCCTGAACCCGCGGACGCCGAGCGGGCTTGTCAGAGGTACCCGCTAGCTTTCCGGCCATGGGAAATTCAGGCGGATCATTGACGACGCGGACCACGGAAGACCTGGGCCGGCTCATGCTGGCAGCCGGGTTCACGGACCTTGAGGACACGGAGGTGCGGGCGGAGGGCTGGCAGGTGACGGACTTCGCCGACGCCGGACGACGCAGCCTGGCGAACCTCGTCCAGAGCACACGGACACCGGCGATCATGGTGTCCTTCCTGGACAGCGACGTCGGTTTCGTCGAAGCCCTCACGCCGGACGGCAGCAGATGGCAGGGCCTGCTCAACCGCGAGATGGCGGAGAGCTACGAGATCCCTCTGGACCGCTTCCCCGTCGAGCGGGCGGTCGCCGGCGCACTCGCCTGGTCGGCCGCGGCCGGACTGACGCCCGACGAGGAAGCCATCCGGCATGCGCTCACCGGGTCAGCCCTGTTCGCGGAAGAGCTCTCCTCAGCCCTCTTGGCCGCCCTGGGGCTGCCCGGTGCGACCCGGGCCTGACATGCCGCACCGGCACGGGACGTGCACCGCTCACTGCGCACGCGCGAGCAGTCCGACGGCGACCTCGCGCAGTTCTTCGTCCGTGTCCGGGCGGGCGACCCGGCGCGGCGAGCGAGCGCACGCTTCGAGCAGGGGCAGAAGTTCCGGCGGTGTGATCCCGATGTCTCTGAGGGTGCGCAGCGCCTCCAGGCGATGCCACGCGCAGTCACCGGCGTGGGGCGCCCTGCTGGGGACGGCCAGTTCGACCAGCAGCGGGACCACCGGGCCAGGATCCGCGGTGATGCGCCAATAGGCGTCGGCCGCTTCCGCACGCGCCATGCCGTCCCGCCCAGCGAACAGTTCCCGCACCTGCGCGGCCAAAGGCGCGGCCAGGGGCCCGAGCCGACCGGCCTGGGGCAGGATCCACTCCGGCGAGTCCCCCGCCATCAGCTCGCGCAGCAGACCGATCGCGGCTCCGGGCCGGCCGGTGAGCAGCGCGTGGGAAACGGCTGCGGTGGCACGCAGCGCCTTCTTCGGGTTGTCGCGTCGGGCTGCCGCGAGGCGGTCCAAGGTGGCGTTGTCGACAAGGGCCGGATCGAGGGTGCTGAGGAGCTGCATCGCACTGAACGTGGGGCGAGCCCGGAATGCCTCAGCGATGTGGGCCGCGTAGGTGCGGGCCATGGCTGGGGTGAGTGCGTCGAGCAGTGCCGGGTCGCCGTTGGGCAGGTGTTCCTCAAGGGCCAGGTGCAGGAGGGGTGGGAGGTGCGGGTCGTGGCGGGTGAGCAGTGCGGCGATCGCCTCGCTCGTGGGGACAGCGTTGGATTCCAGCAGCCGCAGATCGCCGCAGTGCCCGAGCGCGAGCTGTGCTGAAGCGGCAGCTTCGGGTGCCTCACGGCATGCTTCGTCCAGCAGCATGTCCCGCACCTGAGGGCCCGGATCGGCGGCACGGGGCATCCATTCGGCGAGTTGCCGCAGCAGCCAGGCTTCGCGTACGGGTGCCATCCAGTGGTCGTAGGTCACGGGGCGCGACAACGGAACTGCGCGTGCCAGGGCGGCCATGATGCGGGGTTCCTGGTCGCGCCAGTCCTTGCCCACCTCATCAGCCAGGTGGGAGCCGCGGTAGCCCAAGTCGCCCGCCGCGATCCACGCCTCGGCCACGGTGAGCGCCGCCTGCGGGTCCTGGAGCAGGACCTCGCGGAGCCGACCGTCCGGCGGGCCGGGGGACGGAAAGGGTTCTGAGCGCCCTGTTGCCCAATAGCAGCCGAGGTCCCTCGCGCCGTCAACGGCAACGATGTTCACCAACGCGGCCGGGAACGGCCGCTGCGCGCGTTCCAGCCCGAGCTGGGCGGCGGACAGACGGACTTCAGGTGCGTCGTCCGCGAGTGCCCTGGCTTCCCCGCACAGCACGGCGTCCTGGTCCGGGTCGGTCACAGCGAGGGCGGTCATGGCATCCGCCCGGGTCCATGCATCCGGATCATGTGCGGACAGATCGCTCAGGGTACCCCGTACGGCTGGATCGAGTGGCTGGGGGGCGACCACGGTCATGCGGATCGCCTGCTGCCGCACCGCGGGGTGCGGATCGGTCAGGCAGGCAGTCAGCGCTGGTAGTTCGGCCACGACCGCGGCTCGCAGCCGCCCGCGGAGAGAGTCGTGGTCGACTCCCTTCTCGGGATCTCCGGCAAGACGGGTCAGCAGGTACAGGAGACCTGCCCGGTGATATTCCGTGTGCATGGCAAGGTGCGCGAGGAAGGGTACGGCCGCGACCGTAGCCGGGTAGATCGACCCCTGGTGGTTGATGTTGTTGAAGAGCTCCTCGATCACCGACTCGCCGTCTTCGGTCTCCGGGTCCTTCTCCGCGTACAGCGCGCGGATCCATACGGGCACCTGGCCGGCCGGACCGTACGCGTCCTTCAGGGCGAACCAGTCCACCATGTCGAGTTCCTCGGGAGGTCTCATGACGGCGGAACCTACCGGCAAGCTCTGACAGCGCCCCTCCCGTGGGATCACGGCACCAGGCGAATGCCTCGCGTCACGCAGCACCAGCCAGATCCGGCGGCCCGCTCGCCCTCCGGCTGACGTGGTTGATCCACCACACGAAGAAAGCCGCTCCGAGGGGCAGCCCCATGACCGCACCCAGGATGAATCCGAGGTCCTCGGCGCTGGGCGACACCCATGATGCCGCCGCGCTGCCCGCCCCTGCCGACGCCAGCATGGTGAGGAAGATCGCGGCCACTCCGGAG
The DNA here is from genome assembly GCF_044751185.1 of Streptomyces sp. NPDC088733. Taxonomy (NCBI): domain Bacteria; kingdom Bacillati; phylum Actinomycetota; class Actinomycetes; order Kitasatosporales; family Streptomycetaceae; genus Streptomyces; species Streptomyces sp. NPDC088733. The sequence continues at coordinate 122,346 of NZ_JBIVLH010000018.1, read as the reverse complement.
CGCCGGCCCGCGGGCCGGGTCCGGTACAGGTCGGCGACGGGCCCGCTTCCACCCCCCACAGCCGCCATGCACATCAGGCCGAGGTCGTCCGGCAGCCAGCCCAGAGGCCACGCGACGAGTGCCAGCAGTCCGAGGAAAAGGAGAGACCAGAGCATGCCCGTGGCCGACTCCGCAGCCACCTCCCACGGTCGGCGCCGTATCGGACCGGTCCCCTGCTCGCTGGTCATACCGGGAGCGTAACCGCAGGCAGCACCCCATGCCGAATGGCTGCCGCGGGCACATCGGCCCGACCGCTCGGGCGAAGGGGGGCGCCGCGTCGGTCCCTGCCACCTGCCCGGCCGACAACCACGGTGACGGCAGGCGACCGCCTGCCCTACTGTTCAGCGGATGAGCACTCTCCAATCGAGGTGGCCGAGGTGAGGCCGGCCGAGGTCCGGCACTGATCATGGCTGACCTGCGACTCGTCTGGACTCTCAGCGGACATGGCTGGGCCGACTGCACCGTTGCCGATGACCGAGCCGAGGCCGCCATCACCGCCTCGTACATCACGACCGCGCCGGAGGATCTGCTGACAGCGGTCGCCCGTCTGCTCGCCGGTGAGACGGAAACCCGTGCACAGTTCGAGGCGGAGCCCACCGCTTTCCGCTGGATCTTCGCTCGCGTGGGCAGCGACGTCCGGATTCGCCTGCTGGAGATGGCGCACAGCGGCAAGAACGACGCCGCCGGCGCCGAGATCTGGTCGAGTCGGCAGCACGTCGATGCCGTCGCCCGTGCGGTGATCCGGTGCTTCGACGAGGTTGCGCGGAAGTACGGAGACAGCGGATACCACGGCAAGTGGGGCGGGAACTTCCCCCGCGTCGAACTCGAAGCCCTCAGGCACATATGGCGCGCGGGACAACCGCCCCGGACAGCGTGATCCGGTACAGCACGACCTGCATCAATTCCACGGATCCGCCGACTGACACACTGTCACCACCCATCAGCCGACCGCAATCCCTGGAACTCCATTCACATGCTGCACGTAGTCTTCAACGGCCACGGACTCTTCGTCGCCATCGCCTTATTCCTGACCCTCGCGACAATGGCGGCCACCTATGTGCGGGCACGCCGCGGTCATCCCCGTCCGTGGGCCACCAGTTGCTTCGCCGGCAGCACCGCCGCCGTCCTGCTGCTCACCTTCTGGGGATCAGGCAGCGGGTACGTGGGGCACTGCACGATCAACCGCCAGGTGAGCGAGGCCTTCCTCAACGATCAAGGGCTTCTCAATGTCGCCATGTTCGTCCCTCTGGGCTTCTTCGGCGCCCTCGCCCTCCGGCAGCCCGTCGCCGTGGCCCTGGGCGCCGGCGCGCTGAGCCTGACCATCGAGGTCGTCCAGGGCACCGTGCCCGTGGTGGCGCGCACCTGCGACAGCTCGGACTGGGTGGCCAACTCCACTGGCGCGGTTCTGGGTGCGGCCCTGGGCTGGGCGTTGACGGTTGCGGCCGCGCGCATACGTGTCCCGGCCTGGCGAGGAAACCCCCGACCGTTCGCCTGGTCCCTCGCAGGCGTGCTCGCCGTCGACGCGTTGGCCGGATTCCTGCTCATGGAACTGCTCTTCGTCGACGCCACGAGCGTGCAGTACGGCAGCTCCGAGATGCGCAAGGCCGCCGAGGCCAGGACCCGCGAGGCCTTCGGGACTCAGCTCACCGTCCGGAAGGTGCAATACGTTCCCAGGGACAAGTTCATTCTGGCCGCGATAGGCAAGGGATCGATCATGCTGAACTGGCCCGACGACGGAGAGTTCAGCGCCGACTTCATGCCGTACCAGCAGGGCGTGGACTCCTCTCTCATCAGCTCCATCGCGGTCGTCGACAACCTTCCCGTCCCGAAGAGCGCGCAAGACGCCCGCACGATCGCCACGTACTACGCGCGGCAGCACTTCCCCTGGGCGTTGCCCGGCTCACGGATCGAGAGCCACCTGGACCCCGAAGGCGGGCCGGGGTGGAACATCGGCTGGCGCCGTACCGTCCGCGGCGTGCTCATGCCCATGCGCCTCGACGTGAAGATCGACCGCACGGGCCGGCTCTACGGCATCCGTGTGCGGGAGGTCGCCGACCCCGTCGACGTGCCGGCTACCCGGCTCACCGAGTCCCAGGCGAGGGCCGCCGCCCGCCGCAGTGCGGACCTCAACCTGCCCTCGGACGTCACCATCGGCAAGGGCACCCTCGCGCTCGCGGACCAGGAGGGGACGTGGCACACCGTCTGGCTGTTCCCCACCGGAATCGGTGACGACACGGAACAGGTCATCGCGATCGACTCCGCAACCGGGCGCTCCGTTCCGCTTCGTACGCGGGACGGCTGACCATGAGCCGGTGTGAGAGCGCACCGGCGCTGAGCCGCCCCGGCGCGCCCTCACACCACCGTGCCGCCGGGTCATGGCGCGGTTCGACCCAGGCGACGGCCCGTCAGGTCCAGCCGTCGTGCGACCACTTCTGGCAGCCGTTGACGGTGCCCGCGTGCAGCATCTTGCCGCGCGTCTCGGTGCCGTACCCGCCGTCCTGTGCGGCGCCGATGGCCTTCTGGACCGAGATCAGTGCGCTCCTGGTCGCCGGGCCGAAGTCCCCGTCGAGCGTCAGGGCCTTGCCGTAGCAGCGGTTCATCGAGTACTGCAGCGCGCGGACCGCTTCGCTGTTGTCGCCCTGCTCGAGAAAACACGTCGAGCTTCCGGACGAGGTGCCGGGCACTTCGAGCCACAGCCCGCTCACACCGGTCGCTTTCACGTTGGAGGTGCAGATCGAAGCAGAGGCGGCCGCGACAGCGGTCGTGGGAGCCGCGGCGGCAAAGCCTCCCGCGGCCAGCACCAACGCGACGGCGGGGAAGGCATGTCGTATCCGGCCCAGCCTTGTTGAGGCCATGAGACTCCAATCGAGGGGTGCACGGTCACTGGCGACTGACGCGGGAGGCTAACACGCCGATCACAGGCGGAGTGCTTCGAACTACCCTATTTTTAGGGTGACTTGGGGATCCCCAGACGCACCCCGCCCGGCCTGCCGGACCTCTCTCCGGCAGCACGAAGGGGCTGCCCACGACCGAGCGGTCGTGAACAGCCCCTCCTTCAAGCCGGTGCGACTACTTCTTGAACGCGTAGTTCATCAGCTTCGTCGCGTCCGCCGTACGGTTGGCCACCGAAGAGGAAGCGAGAACGGTGCCGATGACCGTCTTGCCGTTCCGGGTCGCGGCGAAGACCAGGCAGTACTTGGCAACCGCGCCAGAGCCGGTCTTGACCCCGATGGTCCCGGCGTAGCTGCCGAGCAGGGTGTTGGTGTTGGTCCACGTCATGTAGCGGTAGCCGCCACTCTTCGTGGTCACCTTCTGCTTGGTCGACTTCGTCTTCACGACCGTGCGGAAGTTGGCGTACTTCATCGCGTTGCTGGCGAGCTTGGTCAGGTCGCGCGGGGTGGAGTAGTTCCCCCCGCTCCCGATGCCGTCGAACGAGTCGAAGTGGGTGTTCTTCAGACCCAGGCTCTTGGCGGTCGAGTTCATCTTGCCGATGAACGAGTTGACCCGCGCTGCCCGCGAGGTGCCGGTGCCGAACTTGTCGGCGAGGGCGTACGCCGCGTCACAGCCGGACGGGAGCATCAGGCCGTACAGCAGCTGACGGACAGTCAGCTTGTCGCCGACGATCAGGTGCGCCGAGGACGCACCCTTGGAGACGACGTAGTCGCTGTACGCCTTCTGGATCGTGACCTTGGCGTCGAGATTCAGATGCGGCTGGGCGAGTACGACCCGCGCAGTCATGATCTTGGTCGTCGAGCCGGTGGAGCGACGGGTGTCGGCGGCCTTCGAGTAGAGGGTCGCGCCGGTCCCGTTGTTCATCACGAAGCCGCCCTTGGCGGTGATCGTGGGCACCGCGATCGTCGCGGCGTGAGCCGGAGCCACGAGCGCTCCGGCGGATATCACCGCTCCCGCGGTGATTGTCACCGCGGACACGCGGGACATGTTCTTTATGCCGTTTTTCAAAGTGTATACCTCAAATGTTCCTACGGGCTGACGGCATGACGATGCCGCCCGAATGGAGACTCCCGAAGAAGGCAAAAGGATGCCCATCCCATCGCAAGAATTTTCTAAGTTTCTCTCGCATGAGTACGTGCACAGAAATGGCAATTCGCCCATAAACGGGAGACTTGGGCTCCATAGGGCACGAAGTACATTGCCGCCGGAAATACGTCACGAGCGGCCCGGGGCGACCCCATCCGCCTGCTGCCCACCCGCCCCGGCGGGGCGCGGTCAGGAGGGCAGAAGTTCCACGACGACGCGACACGCAGCGGGTTCTGACGTGATGTGAAGGCCGGGGTCGTCGAACATGCGCCGCAGCGACGCAAGCCACTCGGGATTGGCGGTGGCCCGGTCGAGCGCGGTGCCCGAGTTCCAGTCGGCGACGTGGACGAATCGCGCCTCAGGCGCCTCCGCGAGCAACCTGTGCAAACGCGAGCGCACAAAACCGGGTTGAGTCGACATGATCCGGGCGTTCTCCCGGTACACCTCGACGAAATAGTCCGCCTCATCCGCGGGGACCGCGTAGTTCTTGACCACGGTGACCGGCTCGTCGACTCCGGTCTTCGACTCCAAGGATTTACTCATGCCCCTGAAGACCGGGCACGTCGCGAACTTGTGACGTCGAGGCAGGGCGCGTCGACGACGTTGGGCTGGAGCGAGAGTTCCACGATCCGGTCGTCGTTCGGGGGGCATGCTCGGCCCCTCTGCCTGACAGGCTTCACGAATCGCCTGCTTCAGTGCGGCGGAGGCCGCGGACACTCGGGTACGGACCGCTTGTTCCGCTGCCGCGCCCCCTGCGCGAAAAGCAGGTGCGTGCGGGCGCCCTCCCGGGAAATGCTGGTCACGTCCCCCCGCGCCGTGCGCGGGGCCCGTTCCCGTCACGCCTTCCCGGTCCGCCAAGGAGCCCACGCTTGCAGGGTGTTGTCACCGTTTCGCCTTCCCAGGTGCCCGAGTTGCTGCTGGGCCTTGCCACCGTACGGCCCGTGTTCCTGTGGGGCGCACCCGGGATCGGGAAGTCGTCGCTGGTCAGGAAGTTCGCCGAGTCGCTGGGGCTGGACTGCGTGAGCCTCATCGGGACCCAGCTGGCTCCGGAGGACCTCATCGGGGTCCCGCAGATCGTCGACGGCCGGTCGCGGTTCTGCCCGCCCGAGTCGATCGCCCGAGACGAGCCCTACTGCCTGTTCCTCGACGAGCTGAACGCCGCCACCCCTGATGTGCAGAAGGCGTTCTACTCCCTGATCCTCGACCGGCGTATCGGCTCGTACGAGTTGCCCGCCGGAAGCATCGTGATCGGTGCGGGCAATCGCGCCACCGACAACGCACTGGCCCGGCCCATGGCCTCCGCCCTGGTGAACCGGCTCGCGCACGTGCATCTTCGGGCCTCCGCAAAGGACTGGCTGGAGTGGGCGGCGACCGCCGGCATCCATCCGTGGATCACCGACCACCTCACCGACCGGCCGGACCACCTGTGGTCCGCCCCGCCGAAGACCGAGGAGCCGTTCTCCACACCGCGGTCCTGGCACATGCTCTCCGACGCGCTGCACTCCTTCGGCCCCGCCCTGGACGAGGAGACGCTCAAGGTCCTGGCCCACGGCATGCTCAGCCCCGCGCACGCCGTGGCCTTCTGCGGCTATGTCAAGATCGTCCGACACGCGTACGGCCTGGAGGCCATCCTCAAGGGCGACGCGACCTGGCCGCACCGCGTCGAGGACCGCGACTTGCTCTACTACCTCGCCGATTCCTTCCGCGGCCGCCTCATCAAGGAGCTTCCGGCGAACAAGGAGCATGCCTCCCCGGCCGTGCGCCAGACCGCCTACCGCGCCAAGTCGCTGCTGGTGCAGCTGGCCGAGATCTCCGTCGAGGTCGCCCAGACCGTGATCGCCGAGGGCGCCGACGACAACCCTGTGCTGCCTTCCTGGTTCTTGCTGGAGGCCGCCCGCGACATGCCGCGGCTGGTCGAGGCGCGCCGGTGAGCGGAGCGCGGGGCTCGTCGTCGCGCAAGCGTTCCGAGGTCAAGGACGACCCGGCGGCCCAAGCGTTCGCGGCCGGGGTGGACCTGCTGCGCCGCAATACCGCGCTGGCCGCCCTGTCCGCCGTCAACGGCACCTTGTGCCGCAGCAAGGACTGCGCGGAGCACCCCCGCGGCGGCGGCTGGGCCGCGGTGACCTCGGACGGTGTCGTGCACGCGGACCCGCTGCGCCGCGCGGAGCCGGAGGAGTGGGCCTGGGTGCTGGCGCACTGCCTCCTGCACCTGGGCTTCGGCCATGTCCCGGCGGCCCGGGGCACACGGGAGCAGCCCGACCGGTTCGACCTGGCCGCGCGCTGCACGGTCGTCAACCGCTTCCTGGCCACCTTCGCCGTGGGCCGGGCACCCGTGGCCCTCCCCGAGAACTTCCCGGGCGGCGACGAGGACGAACTGGCCGCGCGCTGGCGGCGCGACGGCATCCCGCCCGAGCACGCCGCGTGCGGCACGGCGGGCTCGCACCCCGACCAACTGCTGCGCCCCTGGCACCGGCCCTGGCAGAGCCCCGAGGACTGGACCGCCGCCTTCGCGAGCGCCCTGACCCGGACGATGTCGGCGGCCATGGACGTCGCCGGCGGCCGCCGTGAGGAGCTCACCGGGGCACGCCGGCCCCAGCGTCCCTGGGAGCGGGCGCTGAGCTGGTTCGTCTCCTCCTACCCGCTGCTGGGTGGCATCGCGGCGGGGATGACCCTGGTGGCCGACGCCGAACTCGCCCGCGCTCAGCGGATCTCGGTCGCCGCCGTCAACGCCGAGGCGGGCGAGATCTACCTCAACCCCCTGTGCGCGTACACCGACGAGGAATGGCGGTTCGTCCTCGCCCACGAGATGCTGCACGCCGCGCTGCGCCACGGCGAGCGCCTCGGCGGGCGCGACCCGTACCTGTTCAATGTCGCCGCCGACTACGTGATCAACGGGTGGCTGGTCGAGATGGACGTCGGGCAGATGCCGGACGGACTGCTCCACGACACCGCGCTCGCGGGCCTGTCCACCGAGGAGGTCTACGACCGCATCGCCCGGGACCAGCGCAGGCTGCGCCGACTCGCCACGCTGCGCGGCAAGGGGCTGGGGGACGTCCTGGGCGAACCCCTGCCGCGCCCCGGGGAGACCGCCCCGGCCTGGGTGGACCTGGACGAGTTCTACCGGCGCGGTCTGCGCCAGGGCTTCGACCTGCACCGGCGCGAACGCGGCTTCCTGCCCGCCGGACTCGTCGAGGAGATCCAGGCGCTCTCCCATCCGCCGCTGCCCTGGGACGCCAGACTGGCGCGCTGGTTCGACGAGTACGTGCCGCGGCCCGAAGCGGTGCGCAGCTACGCCCGTCCGGCACGCCGTCAGGCCTCCACGCCGGACATCCCCCGGGCGGGCCGGAGTTTCCCGCCCGAGGAGGTGGCGCGCTGCACGTTCGGCGTGCTGCTGGACACCTCGCTGTCCATGGACAGGACGCTGCTGGGCAAGGGTCTCGGCGCGATCGCCTCCTACGCCGCCGCCCGCGACGTGACGGGCGCGCGCGTGGTCTTCTGCGACGCGGCCCCCTTCGACGCCGGCTACCTGCCCGTCGCCGAGATCGCCCACCGGGTACGGGTGCGGGGCCGCGGCGGCACCGTGCTGCAACCGGCCGTGGACCTCCTGCAGCGGGCCGAGGACTTCCCGCCCACGGCCCCGATCCTTGTGATCACCGACGGCGACTGCGACGTCCTCCGCATTCGCCGCGAGCACGCCTTCCTCGTGCCGCAGCGCGCGGTGCTGCCGTTCACCCCGCGCGGGCCGGTCTTCCGGATGCGCTGACACGCCGCTGCCGTACGGGGAGGACGGCCGGCCTCCGGGGGACGGTCAGCGGTGCTCGGGGTTGGCGTTGCCGCTGCGGCAGCCCGCGTCCCAGGCACTGCGCTGGTTGCCGTAGGCGGGGATGCCGCCGAGGTCCTTCAGGGCCCTGGCCAGGTGCAGCAGGTTCCACGTCATGAAGGTGAGGTTGCGGTTGGTGAAGTCGTTCTGCGGCCCGCCGGAACCGGGGTCGAGGTAGGAGGGCCCCGGGCCGGCCTCGCCGACCCATCCGGCGTCGGCCTGCGGCGGAATGGTGAAACCGAGGTGCTGGAGGCTGTAGAGGACGTTCATGGCGCAGTGCTTCGCCCCGTCCTCGTTTCCGGTGATCAGGCAGCCGGCCACCCGCCCGTAGTACGCGTACTGGCCGCGCTCGTTCAGCAGGCTGGAGCACGCGTACAGCCGCTCGATGACCCGCTTCATCACCGAGCTGTTGTCGCCGAGCCAGATGGGGCCGGCCAGCACGACGATGTCCGCCCGCAGGATCCGCTGATAGAGCTCGGGCCACGCGTCGCTCTCCCAGCCGTGCTCGGTCATGTCCGGCCAGGTGCCGGTGGCGATGTCGTGGTCGACCGCCCTGATGACGTCCACGCCGACGCCCTGTTCGGTCAGGATGCTCGTGCTCCGGTCGACCAGCCCCTGGCTGTTGCTGACCTCCGGCGACCGCTTGAGCGTGCAGTTGATCATCAGGGCACGCAGGTCGTCGTAACGGGCGGGCGGGCTGTCGGCGAATTCCGGCTGGCCGGTCACGTGGGCTCTCCAGGGTGTCCGTCACTCCGTCACCGGGCCCTGCGCAGCGGCCCGGCGGCGGCCACGCGGTCGGCGATCTTCCTGCCAGAATGACGTCCGCCCACGCGGTCCGCCAGCCGATCACGACGCGACGCGCGGGCCGTGAGCCATTCGGCAGCGGGACGGCCGTCCTGTACGGCCGCTTCTTCGGACTACGTCTCGCTCGCGGTCTGTTCGCCGCTCCGCAGCCGGACGGGGTCCTCGGCGCGGATCACCTCGGCGCTGTGCTTGTCCTCGGCCTCGATGCGGACCGCCTCCTCCAGCACACGCCGCACGCTGCCGGCGGGGATGACGACGGCGCCACCGGAGTCGGCGTAGACGTAGTCGCCCGGCACGACGCAGACGCCGCCGATCTCGACGGCGATGTCGGCCGCGTACGGCATCACGGTGTCTCCGCCCCAGTGGGTGGCCTGGCCTCGGCACCACGTGGCGAACCCGTAGCCGGCGAGCTCGGAGAAGTCGCGGAGCCGCCCGTCGGCGAGCACCCCCGCCACATGGTGGTTGTGCAACCGCGACAGCTTGGTGCCACCGGCGTGGGAGACGTCGGGATGGCCACCGCTGGACAGCACCACGACCTTGCCCTCCGGGGCGTCGCCGACCGCGCGGTAGAACACCGTGGCGAAGCCGAGGTCCTTCTCCGGCAGATCGTCGCGGTACGGCAGGAACGCGACCGTGACGGCCGGTCCGAACATGACCCGGGACGGGTCGGGGCTGACGAGGTCGACGATGTCCGCGCGGTGCCCGTGGACGCGTCCCATGGCGTCCACCAGGGACGCGCTGTCAACCTGCTCGAGCAGGGCGCGCAGGCCGCGCAGGTCCTCCGTCATCCGGACCACGCGCTCGGGCGGACGAGGGACGCGCGGTCCCGCGATCCTCCACGCATCAGGGCCTCCCGCGGTGCGAGTGCCGGCGCCGCACGGCACGGTGCCGGTCCGGGACGTGCGCCCTCGGCCCGGGCGTCCATCGGACCACACGCGATGGGACCGCGCATCCCCGCGAAGCCGGGGCCCGGCCGGTTTCTCGTGCTTCCCGCGCTGCGGCAGCATAGGAGCCCTCATTCCGGGGTGCTGAGGCAGCGCGTACGGGCCCATGACCGCGGACACAACACTTGAAGGGGACTCACACGTGAGCCACCACGTGCCCGCGGACCTGCTGGCGATCGTCGACGCGCTCCTGCCCGGTGCGCCGCTGGATGGCGCGCGGCTGGCCGCCGACGGCAACATCCATCACGTCGTGCTCCTCCCGGGCACCGCGGCCGTACGGATCAGCAAGCGCCCGTCGGGCGCGGAGGCGCTGCCCCGCCGGACGGAACTGCTGCGCGCCGTCGGCGCCGCCGGCCTCCCGTTCGCCGTTCCCGAGCCGCTCACGCCCGTCACGGCCTTCGACGGCCGCGCCGCTGTCGCGGTGTCGTGGATCGACGGCACCGCGCTCCCCCAAGGCGAGGGCGACCCCGCGCAGATCGCGGAACTCCTGCGGGCCCTGCGCGATGTCCCCCTCACCGCGGAACTCCGTCGCGCCCTGTCCCCCGCGCACCAACCGGCACCGGCACGAGGCTGGGCCGGCGTCCTGGCCGAGGATGTCATCCCGCGCCTGCCCGCCCGGTGGCGCGACGAAGGCCGGCGCCGGCTGGACGACGCCCTCGCGCTGGAGCCCGTACCGGACGCGCTCGTCCACGGCGACCTCGGCGGCTCCAACATCCACTGGGGCCCCGACGGCGCACTCGTCGGCGTCCTGGACTGGGATCTCGCCCTGCCTTTCGACCCCGCCGTCGACGCGGCCTGCATGGCCTGGCACGGCTGGCACACCGTCCGTGACGCCGTCGACCACGACACCTACCGGCGGGCCCGGGTCTGGGACCGGACGTTCGGCATCGAACACCTCATCGCCGTTCTGCCCGGCGCGCCGCTGTCCAACGTCGACAGCTACGTCGACCACATCGTGCCCTGGCTCGAAGCCCACGCCCACTGACGCGCGCGGTCCGGAGGAGGTGCAGCAGGAGCCCCCCTCCCGGACACGGCGGCGAAATCCGGTCAGTTGTTCGGAACCCGATTGCCCGCCCGGGCGGCAGCTGTCAGCGTCGTGCGCGGCCGCCCGGCGGCCACGCGACCCGGACGCTCATCAGATGATCCGTCGAAGGAGACCTCCGCCGTCATGAGAAACGCCTTACGCCTCCCCGCCTCGCGCCCCAGACCCGGCTGGCGTGCCAGGGTCGTCAGCTTCGCGGCCACCGCGGCGATCCTCACCACCGCCACCCTGATCGGCGCCGGCCCGGCGATGGCCGCGCCCGCGCCCATCAAGCTCACCTCGTCGTCCTGCCCGACGGACATCGTCCAGGGCCAGGTGAGCGGCTGCGTCACCGAGCTGCAGAACCTGCTCAACGCGCACGGCGCGGGCCTCCTGGTGGACGGCGAGTTCGGGGCCAACACGCTCTACGCCGTACGGGAGTTCCAGGCCGCCACCGCGATCGCCGTGGACGGCCGGGTGGGTCCGCAGACCAAGAGCAAGCTGTACGCGACCGGGGGCACCGCGCCCTCGCCGGTGAACCTCACGTCCTCGTCGTGCCCCGCGAACATCGTGCAGGGCGCCAAGGGCGGCTGCGTCACCGAACTCCAGCGGCTGCTGCGACACTTCGGCTACGCGGTGAGCGTGGACGGCGAGTTCGGGCCGGAGACGTACAGCGCGGTCCGCAGCTTCCAGTCCTCGCACGGCCTGTCGGTCGACGGCGAGGTCGGCGCGAACACCAAGCGGGAGCTGTACGACACCGACGAGGCGCCGTCGACGGGCCTCGACCTGCGATCGTCCTCGTGCCCGTCGAACATCGTGGAGGGCCAGACCGGCGGTTGCGTCGCGACCCTCCAGGCGCTGCTCAACGGCAAGGGCCAGCACCTCGACGTCGACGGCGAGTTCGGCCCCCTGACCGTGGCGGCGGTGCGGTCGTTCCAGTCCTCGGCCGGCCTGTCGGTCGACGGCGAAGTGGGCCCGAACACCAAGAACGCCCTCTACTCCAACATCGGCGGTGGCGGCGGCAACGGTGCGCCCGCGCCGATCAACCTCAACTCCGCCTCGTGCCCGACGGACATCGTCCAGGGCCAGCGCAGCGGCTGCGTCACCGAACTGCAGAGCCTCCTCAACCACCACGGCGCCGATCTCGCCGTCGACGGCGACTTCGGGCCGATGACCGACAGCGCGGTGCGGGACTTCCAGGCCGAGAAGGGTCTCGGCGTCGACGGAAGGGTGGGCCCGAACACCAAGGCCGCCCTGTACGGCGCGGTCACCCCGCCCTCGTCCCCGCCGCCCGGCGGTGGTTACGCCAAGCTCCTCGACGTCGCCGCCGCCGAGGTCGGCACGGTCGAGGGCAGCGCCAGGGCGAACAGCTACGGTGCGTCCGTGGGCCTGTCCCTGTCCACCAACAACTACGCCTGGTGCGCGACGTTCGTGAGCTGGGTGGCCAAGCAGACGGGTGCCACCTCCTACCGCAACAGCTATGTCTCCGGCTGGGTGAAGCAGGCACGCGCCGGCAACTACCACCTGTCCGTGACGACCAACCCGCAGCCCGGCGACATCGTTGCCTTCGACTGGAACGGCGGGAGCAACTTCAACGACGGCAACGAGCACATCGGCATCGTGCGCACGGTGAGCGGCGGCGCCTCCTTCACCACCGTCGAGGGCAACACCGGCAACCCCAACGGCGGCAAGGACGGCGTCTACATCAAGAACCGCGGCACGAACCAGGGCTACGACGTGGTGTTCATCCGCGTCCGCTGACCGGCCTCCGGCACACGCTTCGCGGAGCCGGCAGGTCCTCTCCGGGGTGGAGGGGGCCTGCCGGCTTTCCTATGACGAACTTGCGGGGTGTGGGTTCTGAGGCGGGGGCGCGCGGGTTCAGGCGCGATGTGTCAGGCAGGATGAGACTCCAATCGGTTGGGGAGGGCTCAGGGTGGGTTACGCGTTGCATGCGGTCATCGCAAGTGACGAGGTGCTGCGCGTCGCTTCGCGCGAGGTTCCCGGATCACAAGTGGTGCCACTTGGCCAGGGCCTGTCGCTGATGCCGATGACCGATGAGGTCTTCGATGCCGTCACGGACGGCAGCGACGGAGGAGGCCTGGGGTTCTGGCGGCTGCCAGGAGGCTTCGACACGTTGCTGGCTCAGTGGTCTGCGGCAGGGCCGCTCGCCTATGTCGAGGCCGAATACTTCGGCGGAGTCGGCGAGCAACGGGCCGCTGTCTGGGCTGACGGCGCACTGGTACTGGGGCCGCTGGACAAGCCGACGAAGAAGCGGTTCTCGCGAGCGGTCAGCCCCATCTCCCAGGCCCTGCGGCGGCTGGGCGCCCGAAGGAGTCTGGGCGAGGACGAGTTCGATGCCGTGGGGCTGGACCGCCATCGCAGCAACGAGGACTGGATCTCGTCCAGCGCCTGAGCAACGTCAGGCGGCGGCGACTTCCCGCTTCCCCCATGACCTTGCGAGGTACTGACCGTACGCGCAACGAGTGACAGTCGGCGAGGAGGCTCTCGCCTCCTCACTTGCACCGTTCTCCCATCAGAGGGCTCAAGGGAACCCGCGTGAACCCCAGTTGATTCAGGGGTTCCGGAGCAGTGCCCTGCAGGCGGCGTCGGCGATCCAGGTCCGGGCGCGGTCGAAGGGCCAACCGCGTTCACCGACCAGGGTGATCCAGGCGTGCGGGCCGAGGTGGAACCAGAGCAGGTCGACGGCCTCGGCGTGGCTCACGCCGGCGGCGAGTGATCCGAGTGCCACCAGGCGGTCCGCCACGCGGGTCAGGGCGTGGACGTAGTCGTCGGCTCCCTTGTCCAGTACGGCCTTGACGGCCGGTTCACCGGGCGGGTCGCGGTAGAAGAGCCCGTACACGAGGTCCCAGTGGCGTTCGTGGGTGAGCCGGGTGCCTTCCGCGGTCAGCTCGATCACGGCGCGCGGGTCGTCGCTCGCGTCGACCGCGGAAAGCGCGTCGGCGATGGCGGGGTCGGTGAGCGCCGGCTCCAGCAGGGCCGTCAGGATCTTCGACTTGTTCCCCATGGTGCTGTACACCGTGGGCACCGCGACCTTGGCCGCCTCCGCGATCTCCCCGATCGTCACTTGCGGATACCCCTTGGCCGAGAAGAGCTCGTGGGCACTGCCGAGGATCGCTTCCCTGGTGGCTGACGCCGAGTGGGTGCGCAGGGGTGAGTGGTACTTCCGGCTGGTCACAGGAGGAGTGTACGCCCTTCACTACAAGTGACCATATTGACAATAGACACCCATATTCAATACGTTCCACCATATGATCAATTCCGCCGCTGAGCCCATGGCCGTCATCGAGACCCGCCTTGCCCACCAGGTCCACCGCGCCGCGACCACCTTGCTCGCGGAGGCCGCCCTCCGCCCGTCCGCGCCCCTGGACACGCTGGCGCAACTGCGCGACTTCCTCGTGGTGAACCTGCGCCACCACCACGAGACGGAGGACGAGGAACTGTGGCCGCAGATCGTCGCGACGGCCCCGGCCGCCGCTGAGGGGCTCAAGGGGCTGAGCGAGGAGCACGAGCGGCTGGAGGACGACCTCGACCGCCTCGCCGCCGTCGCGTTGACCGAGGACCATGCCGGGGCCGGCGCCCGGGCCGAGCTCCACGAGGCGGCCGTCGCGGTGCGCGACACGGTGCACAGCCACCTGGACCACGAGGAGCCCATCCTCTTCCCCGCCCTGCGCGCGCACGTCACCCCCGAGTACTGGGCGGAGCTCTCCCAGCGGGTGATCGCCACCGCGCCGCCCGTCGCCGCGCACCTCATGTTCGGCTTCATCGACGAGGTGGGCGCGCCCGGCGAGGTCGAGGCCATGATGGCGGTCCTGCCCGAGCCGCTGCGCCCGCTCGTCCCCGCGATGCGCCGGCAGGCAGACGCCGACCTCGCAAGCCTGCGCGGCTCCGCCGCGTAGCCCACTGCCCGAGCCGACACGGGCGGCCGGACCGCCCCCACCCCGTTCGGGCGGTCCGGCAAAGGAAGATGGCAGGCTTACGGTGTGCTGATCGAGGGATACAACGGTGGTCCGCTGGTCGCGGGCGAGCCACTGGTGGACCGCCCGGGCTTCTGGTCGAACCATCTGTGGGGCCCGTGTTGTCGTGATGCGGGCGCCGAGCCCGAGTGGTTCGGCGATGACGGAGCCGACGTCGACGCCATGTCCGACCTGCTCATGGACCCGGAGCGATGGCCGGTGTTCCGGATGCCGCTGGACGGCGGTTACGAGGCCGTGGTGGTCTACCGCAATCTCGTCGACGACTACGGAGTCGACTACTTGTTGACGCATCCCAGTTGGAGCACCGCGCAGCGAGTCGCCTGCTGGGACGGCGACTGGCACGGGGAGACACTGACCTGGCGTGACCTCATCCGCATCGCCGACAGTCCGAGCGCGACAGGCGGAGGGATCAAGGACCCCGCTGCCCGTCTTCTGCTGCTGCTCCCCTTGCTCACGGCGCACGAACCGTCCGACGAGGCGATCACGACGCTCACCGCGGCACTGATCGCGGTAGGAGCCCCTCCGGACACCGCCGGGACGGCCGCACAGCACCTGCTTGAGCACCCCTCCGGGAGCCCCTGGCACGACCCCGCGTGGGACTCGCCCCTCAGCGGCGGCTCAGGCTCCCCCACGCCCGCCGTGAGTGGGGTCCTGGCCCGCCTGGGCATCGCCTGACCAGGCGTGAACCGCCGTTGCCAGGGGGTCCGCCCGCTGCCATGGTGATGACCGTGCCCGGACAGCGGAAGAGGAAGCGGCGTGTACGCGAGGAGTACGAGCGAGCTGCCGCGGCCGTAGCCGGGTGGCGCTGGGAAGTCCTGTACGAAACCGAGGACTCCGCCGAGGTTCGGGCGCGGCTCCACGCCCTGGCCGAGGAGCGACCCGAGGTCGACCTGCGTCATGTGCGGGTCGACACATGGTGCGGGCGGTTTCCGTCTCCGCCGTTCTACCGGGTGAGCGTGCTCGTGCCTCCGGATGCGACCGAGTGAGGTGGTCCACAGACGACGGCCGGAGCCACCGCAGAGGCGGGAACCCCGAACCGGTACCGGAACGGGCCGCCTCGGAGGGTCACGATGCCTCGATCGCCCGCATGATCTCCTGCCCGGTCCGCGCAACGACGACGGACCAGTCGTCGTCCCGCATGAGCTGGGGCAGATGCTCGCGGTCCGCCTCCTGCCGGAGGACCACCGTCCCGCCCAGGAGAACCAGAGACGCCCCCAACCGTTCCAGCAGTTCGGCGACAACGTCCATGATCCTCTCCCCTCCGAAGCGAGTGAAAGTGACGCTGGTGTCACTGCTGAAGTAGACATCAGCCCGCTCGTTCCGCCCCATGTCCAGCTGAAGGAATTCATTGTCGGGTACACGTACTACGACGTACGGGTCGAGGACCTCGGCCACGATGATCTTGTCCAAGGGGGCCGACTCACCACCCTCGAAGCGGTGGACATAAATGTCGTAACTCACAGAACCCTCCCCCTGGGACGGCATGGGGCGCCGCCTCCTTTGTCACTTCCGACAATGTGCACGAACTGCCGTGCCACGCAGGTCACTCCGCGGGAGCGAGTTGCTGTTCCGCCCAGATGATTTTGCCGTCCGTGACGTGGCGGCTGCCCCAGCTCGTGGACAACTGGGCGACGAGGAACAGCCCGCGCCCGCCTTCGTCGAAGCTGCGCGCGCGCCGCATGTGCGGCGCGGCGTCGCTGGCGTCGGTGACCTCGCAGATCAACGCCTGGTCCCGGATCAGGCGCAGCCGGATGGGGGCCTTGCCGTAGCGCACCGCGTTGGTGACCAGCTCGCTGACGATCAGCTCGGTGGTGAACGACCGGTCGTCCAGGCCCCAGGCGGCCAGCCGCTCCGTCACCATGCCACGCACAGTGGACACCGCGGAGGCGTCGGGCGGAACGTCCCACTGGGCGAGGTCGGCCGCGTCCAGCGTGCGGGGCCGGGCCACCAGCAGGGCCGCGTCGTCGCCGCGCCGCGGAAGCATCGCGGCGAGGACGTCGTCGCACACGGCGGCGGGCGAGGAGCCGCCGGCGTCGACCAGGCACTCCTGCAGCCGCGCGATCCCGGCGCCGAGGTCGCGGTCCCGGGACTCCACGACGCCGTCGGTGAACAGCACGAGCAGGCAGTCCTCGGGGAGCTCCACCTCGGCCGACTCGAAGGGCAGCCCGCCCAGTCCCAGCGGCGGCCCCCCGGGCACGTCCAGCAGCTCGCTCGTCCCGTCCGGCAGCACCAGCAGCGGCGCCACGTGCGCCGCGCGGGCCACACAGCACCGGCGCGACACCGGGTCGTACACGGCGTACAGCACGGACGCCCCGACCTCCGGATCGGAGGCGTCGGCCTCCCTCTCGCGGTCCATCCGGTTCACGATGTCGTCCAGGGAGGTCAGCAGTTCCTCCGGCGGGAGGTCGATGTCGGCGAGCGTCCGCACGACGGAACGCAGCCGCCCCATGGTCGCGGCCGCCTCCACGCCGTGCCCCACGACGTCACCGACGACCAGTGCCACCCGCGCGCCGGACAGCGGGATCACGTCGAACCAGTCGCCGCCCACCCCGGCCGCGAGATCGGCGGGCCGGTAGCCGTACGCGGCGTCCACCGCGCTCTGCGCGGGAGGCTCCCTCGGGAGCAGGCTCTGCTGAAGGGCGAGCGCCGTGCTGTGCTCCCGCTCGAAGTGGCGGGCGTGGTCGATGCACACGGCCGTGGTCTCGGCCAGTTCCTCGACGAGCAGCAGGTCCTCGGCGTCGAAGGGCAGTTCGTGCCGGAGGAAGGTGACGACACCGAGCGTGATGCCGCGTGCGGTCAGCGGTGCGGAGATCGCCCCTCCCCCGGACCGGCCCGCGGGCAGGTC
Organism: Streptomyces sp. NPDC088733; assembly: GCF_044751185.1. Classification (NCBI taxonomy): domain Bacteria; kingdom Bacillati; phylum Actinomycetota; class Actinomycetes; order Kitasatosporales; family Streptomycetaceae; genus Streptomyces; species Streptomyces sp. NPDC088733. Next base: position 104,840 of record NZ_JBIVLH010000018.1, on the reverse strand, counting down.
GGTGCCCCAGCCGGGCCAGGCGACGGCGGGGTGGGGCAGATCGACCCGCACGGCACGCCGTTCCCACAGCGCCCGGCCCGGCAGGGAGTCGCGTTCCACGGCCCGCCAGTCCGTGCGGCCGGCGGCCCGTCCGTGCCGCGCGCCGTTCACGCCGGCACCCTGCGCCGCCGGACCCCGCTCGCCGCTCGCCGCGACCAGCCGTGTCTCCACGGGGCCGTGCACGCCCGTCCGGTCGTTGCCCAGGGTCTCGGGAAGCAGGTGGACCAGCGCGACGTCGGCAAGGTCCGGCACCGAGAGGTCGGTGAGTTCGCGGGCCGTCCGCTCCACGTCCAGGGAGTGCCCGATGGTGCGGCGTGCCTCGTCCAGGAGGCTGAGCCGCTGGCGGGCCCAGAACTCCGTGGAGTTGTTCCGGGCCATGGTGCACAGCGCGATCACCCCGCCGTGCCGGTCGCGGACCGGGTCGATGTGGATCGCCCACTCGTGCGGCCGGTTCTCGCCGGGCACCTTCTCGTAGGTGAGGACGGAGCGTGCGGTCCCGGTGTCCCGTGCCTGGCGCATGGCCTCCTCGAGCGCGTGGTGCTGGCTGTCGGGCGCGAAGATCTCGGTGGGCAACCGCCCGTGCACCTCGTCGGTGCCCGCCTTGAAGACCACGTACGAGAATGCGTTCGCCCACAGCAGGCGCAGCTCCGTCGACCAGAGGCAGATGGCGGCGCTGGACTGCGTCCACGCCCCTTCGAGCAGGCCGACGTCGCGGCCCGCCGCGTCCGTCGCGGACACCGGGCTCAGGAACCAGACCGTGGGTCCGCCTTCGGCGACCGCCCGCTGCACCAGGACGTTCGCCTCCACACCGTGACCGGCCTTGTGCCGCAGCACCGTGCGGTTCGGCCGGTCCTGCCGGGTGCGGCCGGCCGGCGGGGGACCCGGCTGCCCGTCGGCGACGAATTCGTTCACCGGGCGGCCCGTTGCCTCGTCGCGGTGGTAGCCGAGGATGGCCTCGGCCTCGTCGCTCCATCCGTTCACCCGGCCCCTGCCGTCGACGGACACGACCGCGATCAGGCAACCGAGGGCCGGCCCTCCGTGCGTGCCCCCCGACTCCGCGATTCCTGTAAGCATGGCCGGACCCATCCCGTCAAGGCGATGTCGGCTGATTGTACGGCGTAAAAGGTACGAACGGGTTCAACCCGGTCGGCATCCACGACCGGGCTGCCGGGCTCCGGCACCGCGAGCCCCTTCCGCGGACCGCGCCCCGGCCCAGGACGCCGTGCCCCCGGGCTCACGACTCGGCGGCCAATGCCGCGGTCACCCTCTCTCGCGGGGCAGTGCCGCCACGAATTCCGCGAGGTCCGCCGCCTGGGGCGGCCTCTGACCGCGGAGACAGCGGTGGTAGTGACCGGCCACCAGCCGGCGCAGCTCCGCCTCGTCCGGTTCCGCGCCGGTCAGTTCGAGGTGGACCCGGTGGGGTTCACCCGTCATCCGAAGGGGCCTGGCCAAGGCGTCGAAACCGCAGATGTACTCGCCGGGCTCCTCCCACCACGCCTCGGCGAACGCCTGGTCCCTGAGGACGTACATGTGGAACGCGTCATCGAAGATGATCACAGGCCCGGTCGGTCTCGTCACGCCGGCATTGTGGCGGGCGATCCGTCGGCCACTGCGACCGGCCCGTCCGGCCCGGCCCGTCCGGCTCAGCTCGGAAAAGCAGGCCGCGTCGCACACCACGGCGCGGTAGTACCCTTTGGTACGAAATGCTGACTTTCGTCGACTTGTACTACCCGTAGTGGTCCGCTCGGGGATGTGTGAGAGGACGATGATCTATGAGGTGCACGGACCGCACGCGTTCCGAGGACGCCGGTCGCCCGGCGGGTGGCTCGCCCGTACATCTGGACGCCGCCTTCAAGGCGGACGCGCCGAACCGCTACGAGGCGCTGCGGCGGCAGGGCCCGGTGCATCGGGCGGAGCTGTACCCGGGTCTGTACGGCTGGCTGGTCGTCGACTACGACCTGGCGCGTGAGGCGCTGACCCACCCGGCCCTGCTCAAGGACCCCTCCCCCGCGGCCGACGCCCTCGCGGCCGCCGATTTCGTCCTGAACAAGCCCGGAGTGGGCCTCGGGGGCCACATGCTGGAGGCCGACGGGCAGGACCACACCCGCCTGCGGCGCCTGGTGTCCGGGGTCTTCACCCCGCATCGCACGGCCGGGCTGGCCCCGCGCGTCCGGCAGATCGCGGAGGACCTGATCGACGCCATGGCGTCACGCGGTACCGCCGACCTCGTCGAGTCCTTCACCGCGCCGCTCCCCATGACCGTCATCGCCGAACTGCTCAGCATCCCCGACGAGCACCGCGCCCGCTTCCGCCTCTGGAGCAGGAAGGCCCTCGACACCGCGGCCGAGGACCACCGCAGTTCCGTGGCCGGCCTGCACGGCCTGGTGCGACGGCTCATCGACGAGAAGCGGGCGCGCCCGCAGGACGACCTGATCTCGGCGCTGGTCGGGGCGCGCGACGAGGACGACGGACGGCTGACCGACGAGGAGCTCGTCGGTACCTGCATCCTCATGGTCATCGCGGGCCACGACACCACCGTGAACCTCCTGGGCAACGCCCTCCTCGGGCTGCTGCGTGATCCGGCGCAGTTGCGCCTGCTCGAAGGGACGCCCGACCTCATACCGGGAGCCGTGGAGGAGTTCCTGCGCTACGACAGCTCCGTCGAAGTGGCGTCCCACCGCTATGCCGCCCGCGACCTCGAACTCGGCGGCCACTTCATCCCCCGCGGAAGCATCGTCGGCATCGCGCTGTGGTCCGCGAACCGTGACGCACCCATGCCCGCGGGTGAGGCCCCCTCCGTGCTCGACGTGTCACGTCCTGCCGCCCGGCACTTGGCCTTCGGCCACGGCATCCACCACTGCCTGGGCGCTCCCCTGGCCCGGCTCGAGGCGACCACGGGCCTCGAAGTGCTGCTGCGGCGCATCCCCGGCCTCGAGGCGGCCGTCCCTCTCGACGAGATCGACTGGATCCCCTCCGGCATGATCCGCGGCCCGCTCAGCCTGCCGGTGCGTTACGGGCCCGTCCTGCCACGAGGCTGACGCCCTCTCGTCCGTGCTCCGCGGGGCTCCGCGGCGGGAATCAAACGTGGCCGCCGAGCGCTGGGCACGGCGTGAAGAAGATCGGATTCCTCTCCTTCGGCCACTGGTCGCCCAGCGAGCACTCGCAGGCCCGGTCGGCCATGGACGTCCTGCACCAGTCCATCGACCTCGCGGTCGCCGCCGAGGAACTCGGCGTGGACGGTGCGTACTTCCGGGTGCACCACTTCGCCCGGCAGGCGGCCAGCCCCTTCCCGCTGCTCGCGGCGATCGGTGCGCGGACCTCGAAGATCGAGATCGGCACCGGCGTGATCGACATGCGCTACGAGAACCCGCTGTACATGGCCGAGGACGCGGGCGCGGCCGACCTCATCTCGTCCGGCCGGCTGCAACTGGGCATCAGCCGCGGCTCACCGGAGCAGGTGATCGAGGGCTGGCGGCTGTTCGGCTACAACCCCGCGCCGGGCGAGACGGACGCCGACATGGCCCGCCGCCACACCGAGGCGTTCCTCACCGTCCTCGGCGGCGAGGGTTTCGCCACGCCCAACCCGCGGCCGATGTTCCCCAACCCGCCCGGGCTGCTGCGCATCGAACCGCACTCCGAGGGGCTGCGCGACAGGATCTGGTGGGGCTCCGCCTCGAACGCGACCGCGGTCTGGGCCGCCGAGCTGGGGATGAACCTGCAGAGCTCGACGTTGAAGAACGACGAGACGGGCGAGCCGCTGCACGTCCAGCAGCGCAAGCAGATCGAGGCGTACCGCGAGGCGTTCCGGAAGGCGGGCCACACCCGCGAGCCGCGGGTGTCGGTCAGCCGCAGCATCTTCGCCCTCACCAACGACCTCGACCGGGCCTACTTCGGCCGCGACCGCGGCTCCCGGGACCAGGTCGGCATGATCGACGACACGACCCGGGCCGTCTTCGGGCGTTCCTACGCCGCGGAGCCGGAGGAACTGGTGAAGCTGCTGCGGGACGACGAGGCGATCCAGGCCGCGGACACCCTGCTGCTGACCATCCCGAACCAGCTCGGGGTCGACTACAACGCGCACCTGCTGGAGAGCATCCTCACCTACGTGGCACCCGAACTCGGCTGGCGCTGAGGGCGGGTCAGCGGTGGCCGGAAGAGGCCATAGGCCCTGTCCTGCCTGAACGCCTCGACGATCGTGCGCAGCCACGGGCTGCGCACGGCCGGCAGCCGGACCAAGGTGTGCTGGAACGTCCGCCAGTCGGCCCGGAAGCGTTCGTCGCGGCGCGGCGGGAGCGACTCGTCGCGCAGGACGTCCAGGGGTATACGGCCCGACGCGGGAAGGGACGAGTACGGCTGGGGGGAGTGCAGCCACCGCCACACCGCCGACGGCAGGGGCACCGAGTACGCGGCGGGCGCCGGGCCGGCGGGGGCCCAGGTCCGGCCGGTCCCGGGATGGACCGGCACGAGGAGGATGTCGGCGCCCTCGACGGGGACGGGCCGTCCCGGTCCTGCCAGGACGGCGTGCCGCGCCGGCCCGCTTGCGGGCAACATGGTGTCGAGTGCGTACTGGAACACCGTGCCGGTCATGCCGTCGGGGACCTCCACGGGCTGCCCTTGGGAGGCCACCAGCAGGTGGGCGAGGGCCCGGCCGGCTGCCGCCGTCCATTGCGGGCTCCACGACCAGTGGCGGCCCGACCCACGTCGTTCCCCCCACGACGTGATCGGCTCGAACGGCGGCGCGCTCTCCGCCTCCTCCATCAGTTCCGCCCAGGAGAGCGGCGCGGCGTCCGCGCCGACCCGGACCCGGCGCACGGCGTCCGGGCCGAGCCACACCGACTGCCAGAGCGAGCAGTCGTCGACGCGCGCCGCCACGGGCAGGTCGCACCCCAAGCAGGCCATGTTGGGCCCGTCGGCCCCGTCGATGCCGCAGCAGGCGCCGCCGCGCTTCCCGGGGATCAGCCGGGCCCCGCGAATGTCACCGGGCGCGATGACGCTCTGCCCGGGCTCGGCGTCGGACAGGGCGTGCACGGGCGCGTAGATGCCGCGTGCCTCCGCCTCACCCGGATCGAGCTCGTCCCACACCCGCCAGGGCCCGCCCCAGGGATCCGGGTCGACGGCGAAGGTCCCCGGCTCCATGAGCACCGGAAGCTGGAGGCCGTTCCCGTACACCTGGCGGGCATGGACCGAAAGCGAGACCTGGGACAGCGGAACGGTCAACTCGGCGTCGCACCGGGCGCAAACGAAAACGAACAAGGGCCCTCTCCGGTCGGGGAACGACTGCATCGTCGCAGACCCGCGCGTGCGCGCCAACGGGATTCCCGTCCGTCGCGGGCGCCTCAGGGCCGACGGGTCACGCGCTCGTGGTGGGAGGGCCGGCGGGCTCCTCGCGGGAGGTGGCACCGTTCCCCGTGGGAGGCGGTGCCACGCGGCGTCGTATCCGCTCGCCCTGGCGGCCGAACAGGCAGAGGACTTCGGCGGGCTCCTGGCCGCTGTTGCCGAACCAGTGCGCCATCCGCGTGCTGAACTCCGCCGACTCGCCGACCCTGACCTGCAGGTCCATGTCGTTGAGAACGAGACGCAGGCGGCCGGCCAGAACGTACATCCACATGTGCCCCTCGTGGGTCTGGGGCACGGGATCGGTACGGCCCGGCGGCACGATCAGCTTGAACGACTGGATCGGGCCGATCTCCTGCGCGAGCGGCAGACGCACCATCCCGTTCCACGGCTGCGGTGCGAGCCGGTTGACGGGGCCCTCCGGGGATGCGACGTGGATCACGTCGTCCAGGGCGATGCCCAGTGCCTGCGTGATCGGCAGCAGCAGTTCCAGGCCGGGGCGCCGCCGGCCGGCCTCCAGTCGCGACAGGGTGCTCTTGGAGATACCGGTCGCCTTGGCCAGCGCGGTCAGGGTCACGCCGCTCCGCAAGCGGAGACGTCGCAGCTGAGGGCCCACTTCGGCCAGTGTCTGGGTGATGGCGCCGGAAGATTCCACGTCCAGGGGAACGTGGTGTTCCCCGGCCCGATTCCCGGAAACAGCAACACTTCTTGTCCGGCTCCCTGGCGCTCGCCCATCGTGGCGGTGCGCGCCTGCGGTGCGGTTCGTACGAACAGTCATGGTTCGACACGTTCCGCGGTGAAGCGCGCACATTTCTGGCGTTCTTTTCGACACGACCGATGGGCGGGAGACATGATGGGCAACTGGGGCACGGACGGCTGGGCGGTGGCGCCGGGTGAGGGTGAGCGTGTGGAGCCGGGCGGCCGGCACTGGCTGGAGGTGCTGGTACGCGGCAAGGAGGTCGGCGACGCCCTCGGGGTGTTCGTCTTCACCCATGACGTGATCGCCGAGAACCCTCCGCACGCCCACCACGACTTCATGAAGGTCATCTACATCCTGGAGGGCCACTACGACTTCCGGGTCGGCGACGCGACCTTCTCCGGAGGACCGGGGACCGTGGTCGTGGTGCCCAGGGGCAGCCAGCACACCTTCACCACTCCGACCGGCGGACGGGCGCTGTTCGTGTCGTCGCCGTCGGGGAACGAGGAGCTCTTCCTGGAGATGGGCAAGCTCGGCCCGCACCCCACCGAGCGGCAGCTCGCGGAGCTCAACGAGCGGTTCGGCACGAGAGGGCCGGACGACCACGAGGCGTCCTGGCAGCAGATGCACGAGGCCGAGTAGCCGGAGCGCGACGGGCCGGCCGGCGGTGGCGTCGGCCGGTCACAGGCCGTCGAGGAAGGCACTCACGGCCTCGGCGAAGCCGGCGGGGTCGGTCTCGTGCACGGTGTGCCCGGTCGCCAGGGTGACAAGCCGGGTGCGGGGGCGCCGGGCCGCCATGGCCGCGGCGTGTTCCGCGGTGAGCGTGTCGCTCCGGGTGCCGTGGACGAGCAGGGCGGGGCAGTCGCCGGCGAGCCAGTCGTCCCAGTGGTCGCCGTTGACCTGGGCAACGGAGGCGACCATGTCCTGCGGGCGGAAGGCCAGGCCCCAGCCGTCGGGATGTTCGCGGATGGCGTCGGTCAGGTAGCGTGCCGAGCCGCCGAGTTGTGCGACCAGGGCCGCACGGGTGGGCGCCCGGTGCGGCCATGCCAGGCAGAAGGACAGGTCGTCGTCGATCTCCACGCCGATGTCCTCGATGATCAGGGCGCCGACCGCGTCGGGGTGGTGCGCGGCGAGCTGGTAGGCGTTGACTCCGCCGAGCGAGTGGCCGAGCACCACCACCTGAGGCAGGCCGAGGTGGGCGAGGAGCGCTGCGGCGTCGTGGACGTAGCCTGCGCGCGAGAAGTCCGGCGGCCGGTCCGAGAAGCCGTGTCCGCGCTGGTCGAGGGCCACGACTCGCCACGCGGGTGCCAGTGCGCGCGCCAGAGCCGTGAAGGTGCGGGCCTCGCTGAAGTGGCCGTGGAGGGCGAGCAGGGGCCTCCCCGGGCCACCGAAGTCGAGGTAGGACAGGCGCCGCCCGTCCACCTCGAATGCCGCGCGTGCCGGCTCGGGTTGGAACATCGGCTTCATACGGGTCGGCCTGCCCTGAGTGTCTCGTGGTCCGTGGGTTCCTGCGGGGGGTCGAGCCGGGCGATGAGGGCGCGGCCGACCCGCTGGAGTTCCTCGTCATTGCCGATGCTCTGGAACCTGCCGCCGCGCCGGGGCAGGGCCAGTTGCTCGCGGAGCAGGGGCAGGGCCGGCGCCGCGAGGGGACCCATGCGGTCCAGGCAGGCCACGACATGGTTGGCGGTTTGGGGGTTCTCCGCCATGGCCCGCAGCAGGGCGTCCACGACGGCCGGCGCCTCGGCCTCGCCGCCGATCCCCCAGAGGGCCGCCGCGCAGTGCACCCGGATCCAGGTGTAGTCGTCCGCCAGGTGGTCCCGCAGGCGGGGCAGTGCCACGGAGGCTGACGGGCCCATCTCGGCGAGCGGGTCGGCCGCTTCACTGATGCCGAAGCTGAAGTCGTCGTCGAGGAGGCCGAGCAGGAGCGGCAGCATCTCGGCCCGGTCGCGGCCCACGGCCCACAGCGCGGCTACGGCGGCACGACGTACGTGCACGTCCGAGGCCACGGTCAGAGACCGGATCACGTCCAGCGCACCGGCCGCCGCCGGCCCGAAGGCCCTCAGCGCCTGCAGGGCCGACTGCGTGACACGGGCCTGCCCGTGGCCCGGCGCGGCAACGAGTGTGTGCACGACCGCCGGAACCGCGGCCGCGTCGCCGAGTGCCCCCAGGGCGGAAAGGATCGCGCAGGCGCTCATCTCGGTCCACTGCCGGGAAAGATCGACGCGGCGCAGGTGGTCGCAGAGCCGGGGCACCAACTGGTCGGCGGCCTGTGGCAGATGCCCTGCCACCTGGATCGCCCGCCAGGCGTCCACGTCGCTGTCCAACGCGGTCAGCAGACACGGCAGCGCGCGTACGTCGCCGAGGCGCGCCAGCGCCCGGACGGCCTCTTGGTGGCTTCTCCGCAGCGGTGCCTCCGGCGCCGCCCACACATCGGGGCCGTACTGGACGAGTTGTGCGTCGATGTGCGCGGCGAGAGCGTCCCGGGCCGGGGCGGCGATCGGGTGGCAGGATTCCAGGACGGCCGCGGCCTCGGCGGCGACCTCCGCGTCGGCCGTGGTGAGCTGGCCGGCGACCAGCAGGAGCAGCCGGGTGTGGTCCCCGCGCCAGGCCCGCATCAGCTCCCCGCTCATACGGACCGCGTCGAGCCGGGAACCGGGGTCGGGGCTGCTCAACTGCTCGGCCAGTACAGCGGTGCGCTCGGGCACCCGCGCGCCCAGGGCTTCGTGGAACGTACGCAGCAGGGCCGTTGTGGGTGCGAGCACGCGCGTGTGCCGGTCGAGATCCGCGAAGGCCTCGACGATCTGGGGCGCGACTCCGTCGGTGGACACCGCGGGGCTCTCCGGGACCGGTGCGATGCGCCGCACGGGTATCGCGCGGGCGGTCTCGCGCAGCAGGCCGACGGCGGCCGGTACGACGTCCTCGCCGATCTCGTCCGGGGCGCACCGGGCCCGCTGGACCAGGGCCGCCAGACGGGTCGCGGGACCCTGGTCCGGGTCGGCCGCGAGTCCGGTGAGCCAGTCCATGACCTGCCGCGAGGCCACCGGCAGGCGCAGGGCCAAGGTGGCCGCCGCAGCCGCGATCCGCAGCCGCGCGGCCATGCCGCGCCCGGCGGCCAGCCGTTCCCGCAGTACCGCGGCGGCCCGGTCGGCGTCGTCGAGGAAGAGCCCGAGCCCGGGAATCGCGGCCAGGCGCACGCCCGGGTCGGCGTCGCGGGCGAGTTCGGTAATCCCGTCCGCACGTTCGCGCAGGAAGGCGACGGCTTGTCCGCAGCCCATCGGCGGGTAGTACTCGATCTCCGTGCCGTCGTCCTCGAAGCCCCGGTCGAGTGACTCCCGGCCGATGCTGACCATCAGCGCGACGACGGCCGCCCGGTCGGGCGTGGCGCCGTCGACGGCCAGCTCGAACAGGAAGGGGAGGCTGGCCGCCGTGGGCGGGTACACGCTGCCCTGGTGGTGGACCGCGCTGTAGAAGCGGTCGAGGGCCTTGCGGCGTTCCTCGGCGTCCGGGGAGCGCAGCGCCCTCAGCAGCCCCGGCACCTCCTCGGCGGAGCCGTACGCGTGCTCCATTGAGGCCCAGTCGATGTCGTGAAGTCCGTCGAACATGTCGTGAACGATGCCAGGAGGCACTGACAACGGGGTTGTTCCGGGCCGCGAGTAGGGGCGTTCGGACGGCGGACGGCGCGCCCAGTGCGGGCTCGGGCGGCTGCCCCACTGGCGGCGAGGGCCGGTCCCTCAACAGTCTCGCGCGACAGGAGAGAACACGTGGTCGTCTTCCGCTGCCGCAATTGCCAAGCCGTGCTGAGCCGCGCCGTGCGTGAGGTCGAACTGCCGGAGTACGACGACGCCCCGCTGCCCTTCAGGATGCCCGAGGGCCACGACTGCCCACCGCGCATGGCTCCCGGCACCTTTGCCGTCGAGTACCTCTCCGTCCCGGGCCTCGACCAGTACCCCGGTCTTCAAGGCGCGATGCCGGTAGTGCAGTTCGTGCTGTGCCCGCAGGACGTACTCCGCCTCGAACCGATCCGCCTCGGCAGCCGGCGCGCCGGCTGTTGCGGGCCTATGGGACTGGACGGGGCCAACCTCGCCTGCGCCGGCTGCCGTACCGAAGCGGCCGTCGAGACGGCGGACTGCGCCACGCCCCAGCAGATCGCCCTCCTTGCCCCGGCAGTTGAGAGGACCACGGGCGGCGGTTGAGGCGGCCCGGCCGGTCACCGACCGTGCGGCGGACGCCTTCGGCTATTCCAGCCACATCCCGTCGCACATGATGACGCTCCCGCGGAGTTCCGGCTCGCCGCGCCACGCGCGCACGGTCCTCGGGACCACGCGTACGTACACGAACGCAGCCGCTTCCTTGCGTGGGTCCCAGCCGAACTTGCCGGCGAACGCCTCCGCCGCGCTTGCGGGCACCTCCTGGTCCGGGAAGCACTCCGCCCCGCCCTGGAGGAGGACCACGTCGAAGGTGTCCGGCAGCGACACGTGCACGCGCGGATCCCTCCGGATGTTCCGTACCGTCACGGACGTGGCCCCGGTGCACATCCACACGGCTTGCCCGTCCCACAGGAACCACAGCGGCACCTGGTGCGGCCCGTGTTCGGGGTGAGCCGTCGACACCCATACGTCCCGCTCGGTGCCGAGCCGTTCGAGCGCGTCGCGCATGCGCTCCGCGGACTGACGCCGAATGCCTTCCGTGCTCTCCATGGGCCGACCCTAGTCAGGCGGGAGCGAGCAGCGCCTGAGCCGCGGGACCTACTCCCGGCGACCGAGGTACACCTCGGCCTTGGAGCGGGCGGCGGTCGTCGCTGCGTGGATTGCCCCGGTGACCTACGACATCACGCTCGCGCGCGTGCGACCGGGCCTGACGCTGCAGCAGACGCTCGACCTCCTCAACGCCGGCTTCGACCCCGATGCCGACCTTCCGCAGCTGCGGGGTCGCCGGGACGCGTGCAGCTCGACTACTCGGGGGACACGGCTGACATCGAGGTGGCGTACCGCTACTCGGGGCCGGCGGCGTCGGCGGTGATGGACCTGGTCTACCGCATCGCCCGTATCGTCGAGGAGGAAAGCGGCCTGACCGGCTACGACTTCGAGGTCGACCAGCCCGTCCGAACCGGTGACCCGGCCAGAGCCGCGGCCAAGGTGAGCGGCGTCTCGGAGTGGGCGTGGGATCACCTCGCCCAGCTGTGTCACGAAGGACGATCTCGTAGCCGCCCTCGTCCAGGGCAGCGATGGATGCGAACCAGGCGTGATCGTCCTCATCAGGCTGGATCACGGCGAAGGTGTTGTCGGAATTCGCACAGGCGTGGTGCCGGCACTGTCAGACGGCCGCGTCTGCGCGAGTCCGAGGTATCGCCTGCAGGGCGATATCGACGGTGGCATGGAGGGCCGCACGTGCCGCACCGGCAGCAGCGTGCACCGCGTTGCCCTCGCTGACCACCATGACGTAGCGGGCGAGTGCGTGAGGGTCGGTCCCCGCGGGCAGGTCGCCCTCCTCGACGGCGCGGGCCAGTCGCTGCGCCAGGGCACGTTCGCCGGCGAGGCGGCTGTCGGCCAGGAACGTGGCGATACGGCCGCTGTCGCTGCCCTCGGCCAGGCCTCCCTGCACGGACAGGCATCCGGAAGGGCGGTCGGCACGGGTGAGCGCGTCGGCGTTGGCCCGGAGGAAGGATTCGACGACCTCGTGCGCGGTCGGTTCCGCGAGGGCCTCGCGGGCATAGGCCATGTCGGCCTCGGCATAGCGAGCGACGGCCCGATGGAACAGCTCCTCCTTGTTACCGAACGCCGCGTACATGCTCGTGCGGTTGATGCCCATGGCCTCGGTGAGGTCAGTGAGCGACGCACCCTCGTACCCCTGGCGCCAGAAGACCTCCACTGCACGCTCCAGCGCGGCATCCGCGTCGAAGCCCCTGGGTCTGCCGCGTACCGCCATGACGCCTCCTGTGTCAGCCCTCCAAATTTTAACCGAGCGGTACGGAATAGGCGTACCGGTGCCTCGGTTCTCCCCTACCGAACGACTTAAGTACCGAACGGTACGGAAATGGAGAACCCCTCATGGGACAGCTGGACGGCAAGACCGCCCTCGTCACCGGCGCCACCTCCGGTATCGGCCTGGCCGCCGCGCGACGGCTCGCCTCGGAAGGCGCCCACGTCTTCCTCACGGGCCGCCGTCAGGAAGCGATCGACGAGGCGGTGGCCTCCATCGGCGACCGCGCCACCGGAGTACGCGCTGACATCGCGAACCTCGACGACCTCGACCGCCTCTTCGCGCAGATCGAGCGGCACAGCGGCCTCGACATCGTCTTCGCCAACGCCGGCGGCGGCGAGTTCGCGGCCCTGCCCGACATCACCTGGGACCACTACGCCGACACCTTCAACACCAACGTCGGCGGCACCCTGTTCACCGTGCAGAAGGCACTTCCGTTGCTCACCCCCGGCGCATCGATCATCCTGACCAGCTCCAACATCGACACCAAGGGAGCCGCCTCCTTCAGCGTCTACGCCGCGACCAAGGCCGCGCTGCGCTCCCTCACCCGCAGCTGGGCGGCGGAGCTGGTCACCCGTGGCATCCGCGTCAACAGCATCGCGCCCGGGCCGATCGAGACGCCCGGGCTCAGCGGCCTCGCGGGCGGTCCCGAGGCCGCCGAACAACTGCTTCAGGGCCTGGCCGCCGGAGTCCCCATGAAGCGGCTCGGCCGCCCGGAGGAGATCGCCGAAACCGTCCTCTTCCTCGCCGGTGGGACCAGCAGCTACATGACCGGTGCCGAGATATACGTCGACGGCGGGGCCAGCCAGATCTGACCACCACAGCCGACCGCCTGAACCTCCGCTCCTGACACGTCCGCACCGGGGCGGCCGGCCGAGCTCCCCGAGCCGACCGTCCGCCCCGGCCGTCCTTGAAGGAATCGCCATGCACCCCGTGACCGACCTGCTCGCAGCCAACCTGCACGAAGTCTTCGGCAACCGCGACCCCGTGTCCCGCCGCGCGGCCATCGACCGCATCTACACCGAGGACGTCGTCTTCACCGACCCAGAAGGTGTCACCACCGGCCGCGACGCCATCGAGGGCAAGGTCACCACCCTCCTCGCCGAGGCCCCGGCCGACTTCGAGTTCACCGAGGACGGCATGCGCTACGCCGGCTCCCGCACCGGAGCTCTTGCCTGGGCCTTCGGTGCGCCCGGCAATTCCGCCGTCCACGGAATCGACGTCATCACCGTCCGCCACGGAAGGATCGCCACCATCCTGACCATGTTCACCGCCTGACTACCGTCACGTTCTCAAACACGGCCCAGCCCTCGGCGGCCTGCGCCGAGGGCATCCGCGTTCGCCGGCGATGCGGCGTCACGCGTCCGCGGGCACCGCGGAGGGCCGGCCGGTGGCCCAGGACGGGAGGTACTCGATGCGGACGACGGCGCACGTGATCGAGACGCCGCCGCCGTGGGCCACGATCAGCACGTGGTCGCCCGGGCCGACTTCGCGTGTTTCGACGAGGTGGTTGAGGCCCACGATCTGGTCGCTGACCGTCATGTGCCCGAGTCGGCGCCCGAGTTGGAGCAGCCCCTGCTCGGTGCGGAGGCCCATGGGGGCGAGGATGCCCTTGAGGTAGCTCTCGCGGCCGGTGAAGATGTGCGCCACGCGGGTGATGTCGGCGACGTCGAGGCCCGCCTCGGCGATCGTGCGCAGGGCGAGTTCCGTCCGGAGTTCCCCTTGGCGTCCCACGGCCTCGGAGATCGCCTCGTCCTCGGGCACGGCCGCCGCCGGCCGGTCCTCGGCGTCCGCGTCCACTGCCGTGACGGGAGGGAACTCCTCGTCGCGGAACCGCTCTTCGACCTCGGCGGTGGAGCCGCTGCTGATCGACAGGAGCCGGGCGAAGCCCGGTTCCTTGGTGAGCACGACAGCGCTCGCCCCGTCGCCGAGGACGCCGTTCTCCAGGGATGCCCAGCGGTTGAAGTGCGGGGTGCTGAGGTTGTCGGCGCCCGTGACGAGTGCGGCGGCGCGCTCGGGGACGGCCCGGAGGTAGCAGGCGGCGAGTTCGAGGGAGCCGATCAGGCCGTTGCATGCCTGGCTGACCTGGTAGGAGGGGATGTCCTGGTCGGTGATGTGGCGCAGGATGTAGTGCTGGGGCGACCAGCCCCCGGGCCCCTGTCTGTGCATGCAGGCGTGGATGTGGAGGACGAGGTCGTGGGGGTGGCTGCCGGCGCGTCCGGTCGCCTGGCGTGCCGCGAGCACGGCCATGTCCGGCGGCGGTGTGTCGCCGGCGACGGCGGCTCCGGTCCACCCCTGGAACTCGTGGTCCTCGGGGTCGTACAGGCCCAGTTCCACGGCTTTGCCCGCGTCCAGGACGGCGGGGACATGGACGCCGAGTCCCGCGATGTACAGGTCGGGTGTCTTCACTTCGAGGACGCTCCTTCCGGCGCGTGGTCGGCCGTGGTGGCGGCCTTCGTTTCGGCGACGGCCCGGGCCAGGGAGTCGACGGAGCTGTCGCGGAGGACCTTGACCATCGGCAGCTTGACCTTGAGGCGGCGGTCGATCTCGTTCCTGAGCTGGACCGCCATCATCGAGTCCATGCCCATCCTGCTGAGCGGCCGGCTCGCGTTCAGCCGCTCCGGGTTCAGGCCGAGGATGGCGGCGGCCAGCTTCGTCACCGTTTCGACGACCCCCGGATCCGTCTCGTCCCGGGGTGCGGGGACAGGCGTGATGTGACGTGGTGCCGTCCGCGCCGGGGCGGGCCGCGCCGGGGCGCGGTCGAGGAGTTCGCCGAGCAGCGGGACATGGGCCGCCTCGGGATGGACGCGTGCCCAGGACGGCCAGTCGATCCGCAGGACGACGCGGTGCGAACTGCCTTCGGCGAGGATGCCGCCCAGCACGCCGAGCCCCTCGTCGGGCGAGAAGCTCGCCATGCCGTGGGGGACGAGGCTGCGGCCGGTGTCCTCCTCGTGGCGGGCGATCATGCCGACGCCGTCCCAGTAGCCCCAGTTGACCGAGGTGGCCGGGGCGCCGGCGGCGAGCCGGTGGTGGGCGAGGGCGTCGAGGAACGCGTTGCCGGCCGCGTAGCCGCCGAGCAGGGGCGATGACAGGACGGAGGAGCCGGAGGAGAACAGGACGAACATGTCCAGGGGCATGTCCTGCACCAGCCGGTGGAGGTTCCAGGCTCCTGAGACCTTCGCGCTGAGGAGGGCTTTCAGGTGCTCGGGGGTGGTGTCGGTCACCGGGACGGAGTCGTAGGTCCCGGCCGCGTGGAACACGCCGCGCAGCGGTGCCTTGCCCCGGTGGGCCCTGTCGGCGAGGAGCGCCCGCATGGCCTGGTGGTCGGCCACGTCGACGGCCGCGTACTCGACGTCGACGCCCCGGCCCGCGAGGTCGCGCAGCGGGCCGGGGTCGGGCAGGGAGGTCCGGCCGGTCAGGAGGAGGGTGCGGGCTCCCTGGTCGGCGAGCCAGGACGCGAGCCGTGCACCGATGCCTCCCGCGCCACCGGTGATGAGGTAGGTACCCGCGGGGCGCACGGGTGCGGAGGACACGGGTTCCCGGTGGCGCGGTGCGGCGGGCAGCACCTCGTCGGGGAAGGCGATGACGGCTTGGACGCCGCGCTGACCGGACGTGCCGGTGCGCTGGATGATCCGGCCGGCTTCGGCGGCACCGACCTCGCGGTGGGGCAGCGGGGAGAGCTCCCCCTTGCCGACGACTTCGGCGACGGCCCGCAACACCGAGCCCGCACGCCCGGGCTGATACCGCATCAGGTGGGCGATGTCGACGGCGTGGAGGGAGAGGTTGGGTGCGGGAAGGGTCCGGTCGAAGGGCGCGGCATCGACGTCTTCGGGTCCGGTGAGCTCCACGAAGCGGCCGTAGGGTGCCGCCAGCGCGAGGTCGGCACGGCGGCGTGCGGCCGTGCTCAGGACGGTGTCGAATCCGGGTCCGCCGGTGACCGTGCGGTCCGTGACGTGCCGGGCGCCACGCTCCGTCAGCCGCTGCCGCTCGTCCGCGCTCGTGGCGACGGCGTGGACGTCCGCGCCCAGCCATCGGGCCACGTCGACCGCGGCCAGATCGACTCCGGTGCTCGCCGAACGCACCAGTACGCGGTCGCCCTTCCCGACGCGGGCGACGTCGTGGAGCGCGTAGTACGCGGTGAGGTAGGCCCTCGGCAGGGCGGCCGCCTCGGCGGGCGTGACACCGCTGGGCAGCGGCGCGGTCAGGACCGCCTTCGTAACGACGTGCGAGGCCGTCGCGTTCTCGGCGAGGGCGACGACCAGGTCGCCGACGGCCACGTCGCGCACGCCGGCCCCCACGGCGACGACCGTCCCGGAGCAGCCCGTGCCCAGTGCCGGGTCCTCGCCGGAGGGGGCGTCGGGGTGGTCGAGGGCGGCGTGCGAGACTCGGACGGCGACTTCGTCCGCCCCCGGCGCGGGCGGCGTGAACGGGGTCAGCCACCGGTCGCCGGGGGTGCCCGGCCGCGGAAGGGAGAGCCGCACGGCCGCCGTCGGTCCCGGCTCCGCGGAGGCCTTGCCGCGCGCGACCAGGCGGGCGACTCGGCGCGTGCCGTCCCGCAGCGCGAACTGGTCCTCGTCGTCCGGCCCGAGGAGGTCCGCGACCAGGGCCTCGACGCTCGTGAGGTTGCGGTCGAGGTCCACCAGGCGTGTGCGCAGCTCCGGGTGCTCGGCGGCGAGGGTGCGTCCCAGGCCCCACAGCAGCGCCTGGAAGGGGGCGACGTGGCGGTCCTCGGGGGCGACACGCTGGGCGTGGCGGCTGACCAGCCACAGGCCCGGGGCGCCGGGGTGTTCCCTGGCGGTCAGGGCCTGGGCGAGGTGGACGACGCTGCCGCAGGAGAGCAGTTGGGCCCGGTCGATCTCCTTCCCCGTGGCCTCGCGTCCCGCTGTCGCGTCCAGGGACCACAGGTGCACGATGCCCCGGAGCGGGCCGCGGTCCGCGATGTCGTCCAGGACCGCGGCGTACTGCGCGGGGTCGGCGGGGTCGATGCGGTACCGGTCGCCGGCGGCCTGGTAGCTCGCGGCGGCGGTCACGACGACGGTGTCCTGGCCCTCGGCGGCGAGTCCCCTGGCCACGGCGCGTCCGAAGGGGCCGCTGTCGCTGAGGAGCACCCAGGTTCCGCGGCCGGTGGGCGTGGTGGCAGGGACGGTGCGGGGCAGCGGCGTCCACCGGAGTTCGTGGAGCAGGCTGTCCAGGTCGTCCTCCGGCCGGGCGGGGGCGGGTGAGCGTACGGGGGCGGCGTTCACGGGGGCCTCCTCGAGTGCCGGGGCGTGGCCGGCGAGGTACTGGATTCGGGCACCGCGCATCTCGGCGAGGAGGCGGCCGGTGGGGTCGGCGACGCGGATGTCAGCGGCGAAGGAGTCCTCGCGCGCGGTCGGGACCAGGCGGGCGTGGCTGAACACCTCGCGGCCGGGCCGGTGGTAGGAGCGGTACTCGTCGATGCCGCCGAAGACGAAGACGCTCTCGGTGTCCGCCACCGTGCGCGGACGGGCAGCGGTCATCACATGGCAGGCGGCGTCGAGCAGCGCGGGGTGGAAGTGGTGCTCGGCAAGGGCGGCGCGCAGTCCTTCGGGGCTCTCGACGCGTGCCAGCGCCTCGCCGTCCCGGCGCCACAGTTCCGCCAGCCCCCGGAACACGCCGTTCCACTGGTTGCCGCGTTCGGCGTTGTAGGGGTAGAACTCGGCGGCGTTCTGGTGTGTGGGAAGCGTCTTCCGGACGGCCGCCAGGTCGACGGCAGCCGGTTGGTCCGGTTCGTGCAGGGCGCGGGCCGTGGCCTCGGCGTGCAGGACCCACTGGGCCTCGCCTGCGGATCGGCCGAGGACCTGGAGCTCCAGGCCTTCCTCACCGTCGACGGCGCTGACCCTCAATGTGGGGGCGGGGCCGTTCCCGTCGAGGTAGAGGGCCTGGCGGTAGTGGACGTCGGTCAGCGCCACCGGTCCGTCACCGAGGAGCTGACGGGCGGCTTCCGTGAGCAGTTCGAGATAGGCCGTGCCGGGCACGATGACGGTGTCCTGGATCCGGTGGTCGGCCAGGTAGGCGTTGCGGTGCGGGTCGAGCGGGCCCTCCCAGGTGGTGGTGCTGCCCGCGGCCGCCGTACGGGTCCCCAGGAGCGGGTGGCCGGACGCGGTGTCGAGCCGGGGTCGCGCGGGCGCCGTGGGAGCGGGCGTCCAGTGCCGGGTGCGCTGCCAGGGGTACGTGGGCAGCGGCACGCGGCGGCCGCCGTCCACGACGGCCGCGAGGTCCAGCGGCACTCCTGCGGTGTGGAGGTTCGCGGCCGCCGCCAAGAGGGCGGTGCGTTCGCCCTCGTCGCGGCGGAGCGAACCGACCGCGGTGGTGGTCTCGCGGCCGGCGGCACGACCGGTCTCCTTGACGCCGTTGACCAGCACGGGGTGAGGGCTCATCTCGATGAACACGGTGTCGCCGGTGTCGAGTCGGCGGCGCACCGCGCCGACGAAGTCGACGGGTTCCCGGAGGTTCCTGGCCCAGTAGCCGGCGTCCATGCCGGTGCCGTCGACGACCTCGCCGAGCAGGGTCGAGTGGATCGGGACGACGGCCCGGCGCGGGGTGAGGTCCTTCAGCGCGTCCAGCAGGTCGTCGCGGAGCGCGTCCGTCTGCGGGGAGTGCGAGGCGAAGTCGACCCTGACGAGCCGGTTCGGTGTCCCCTGCGTGTCGAGTGCCGCCAGGACCTCGGCGAGGGCGTCCGCGTCCCCGGCGAGCAGCGTCGAGAAAGGGCTGTTGGCGGCCGCGACGGAGACGGTGTCCTCGTGGCCGGCGAGGGCCCGGGCCGCCTCGTCGGCGGGCAGCGCGACGACGGCCATGGCGCCGCGGCCGGCCAGGCGCTTGGCGATCCGGCTGCGGCGGCAGATGACGGCCGCGGCGTCCTCGATGCTCAGGGCTCCCGCGATGTACGCCGCCGCCGACTCGCCCATGCTGTGGCCGATGACGACGTCGGGCTCGACGCCCCAGGAGCGCCACACCTCGGCAAGGGCGATCTCCATGGCCCACAACGTGGGCTGGACGACGTCGAGTTCGGCGAGGCGTTCCTCGCGGCCGTTCCGCAGGAGGTCGATGACCGACCAGCCGGTCTCGGCCCGGACCGCGGCGTCGCACATCCGCATGGCTCGGGCGAACACCGGCTCGCCGTCGAGCAGTTCACGGCCCATGCCGATCCACTGGGAGCCCTGGCCGGGGAAGACGAACGCGACCGAGGGGCGCCGGGCGGGGTCGGTGTACTCCGACCAGGACAGGGAGGGTTCGGGGTCGTCCTGGGTGAAGGCGGTCAGCGCCCGTACGGCCTCCTCGTGCGAGGAGACGGGCAGCGCCAGCCGGCTGTCGAAGTGGGAACGGTGGAGAGCCGCGCTGTGGCAGATGTCGCGGAGCCGGTGCGCGCGGCCGTCCTCGCCGGCCAGGAACCGTGCGACGGACGCGGCGAGCGCCTTGAGCGCCTCGGGGGTCGCGGCGGAGAGGGTGAGCAGTTCCGGGCGCTCCTGCGCCGGGTCGTCCGCTGGCGCGGGGGCGGGCACGTGTTCCTCCAGGACGACGTGGGCGTTGGTGCCGGAGATGCCGAAGCTGTTGACGCCCGCGAGTGCGGGCCTGCCGGTGTCGGGCAGCGGCGTGCTCCCCGTCGCGACGGTCAGCGGAAGCGTCGTCCACGGGACGGCGGGGCTGGGTTCGTGGAAGTGCAGGCTCGCCGGGACGACGCGGTGTTCGAGGCAGAGCACGGCCTTGATGAGCCCGGCGATGCCCGCCGCCGCCTCGCTGTGCCCGATGTTGGTCTTGACCGAGCCGACGAGCGCGGGGCGGCCGGTGGGCCGGCCGGTGCCCAGGACCTCGGAGAGCGCCTGGAGTTCGACCGGGTCGCCGACGGGGGTCCCGGTGCCGTGCGCCTCCACGTAGTCCACGTCGGCCGGGTCCACGCCCGCGTCGGCGTACGCGCGCACGAGGACGTCGCGCTGGCCCTCGACCGCGGGGGCCACCATGTAGCCCCCGGACCGGCCGTCGTTGCCCACCGCGGAGCCGCGCAGGACGGCGCGGACGCGGTCCCCGTCGGCCAGGGCCTGGGAGAGGGGCTTCAGGATCACGGCGGCGATGCCCTCGCTGCGGACGAAGCCGTCGGCGGAGGCGTCGCCGAACTTGCAGCGGCCGTCCTTGGCGAGCATGCCCGCGCTGGAGTACGCGACCCCGATGTCGGGCTGGAGCAGCAGGTGGGCCGCGCCCGCGACGGCCATGCGGCATTCGCCGGAGCGCAGTGCCTGCACGGCGTGGTGCACCGCCACCAGGCCCGAGGAGCAGGCCGCGTCGACGGTGAGGCTGGGGCCGCGGAGGTCGAAGGCGAAGGACAGGCGCCCCGACGTGGTCGCGCGCAGGCCGGCCCCCGTCATGTCGTACAGGTCGAAGCGGTCCCGTGCGGCGCGCTGCACGTGCCAGTAGTCGTCGCCGATCTGGCCGATGTAGACGCCGGTGTCGGAGCCGGCCAGCGCGGACAGCGGGACGCCCGCGTCCTCCAGGGCCTCGTGGGCGACCTCCAGCAGCAGACGCTGCTGGGGGTCCGTCTTGTCGGCCTCGCGCGGGGTGATGCCGAAGAAGCCGGCGTCGAAGTCCGTGACCTGCCCGACGAAGCCGCCCCACCGGCTGACGGTGCGGCCGGGGGTGCGCGGGGTGGGGTCGTAGTGCGGGCCGACGTCGTAGCGGTCGGCGGGGATCTCGGTGATCGCGTCGGTGCCGTCGCGCAGGAGCGCCCACAACTCGTCGACGGTGTCGGCGCCGGCGAACCGGCCGGCCATGCCGATGACGGCGACGGGTTCGGCCGGCTCCCGCTCCGGTGTGCGGCTGGGCTTGTCGTGCACGGGCACGGTCTGTTCCTCGTGTCTGGGTGGGTGGCCTCGGGGAGGCCACGCGGAGTGGTGCTGTCCGGACTGCTGCTGGGGGCTCGGGGGCGGGGCTGCGGACTCAGTCCTGGCGCCGGGTGACGGCCAACCGCCGGTCCGCCCGCTCCTGGACGGCGTCCAGGTCGTGCTCGGTCTCGGCGTCGGGTGTCGCGTCGGGCAGGTCGTCCTCGAGCCGCCGCAGCGGCCGGTGGACGAGGCCGAGGGTGCCCCAGGCGGCGATGCACAGCCCGCACACGATCATCAGCAGGGCCATGCCGCGTCCGGGACCGGTGCCGAGCACGTCGCCGAGTGCCGGATGGCCGCGCAGGACGGGGGCGAACACGCCGTCGGCGAGCGGGCCCGCCGCGAGGAAGCCGATCGGCTGGGTGGCGAGCGCGAGCATGACGTTGGTGGCCATGACCCGGCCCTGGAGTTCCTGTCCGACCTTGACCTGGATGATCGACAGCCAGTGGGCGTTCATCACGGCCATGGCGCCCATCCGCAGCGCGAGGCCGGTCGCCACCACGGGCAGGGACGCGTGCAGGCCCATCACCACCGTGCCCGCGCCCACGCCGAGGGTGGCGGCGATCATGCCGATGGCCCGGCGCCTGGTGCCGCCCCAGGGGATCATCAGCAGTCCCCCGAGCACGCCGCCCGCGCCGCCCACCGTCGTCACCAGGCCGAGTTGCGCGGTGCCGGCGAAGGAGAGCACGAGTGGCTGCACCGCGACGAAGACCACCGAGGCGAAGAGGTTGAGCACGGCGGCGAAGCCGACGAGCAGCAGCAGCGGCCTGCGCCGGACGACGAAGCGCCAGCCCCCGGTCAGTGCCCGCCCGAAGGACTCCCGCCGGCGGGGGAACATGCGGTCGGGGAAGCGGACGGCCAGCAGGGACGCGATGCCCGCGGCGAACGCGCCCACCCCCACGCCCACGACGCCGGACACGCCCGCGAACGCCACGAGCACGCCGCCCAGGAGCGGGCCGACCACGGTGGCGAAGCCGAGTTCGAGGCCCACGAGCGCGTTGGCCTGCGGCAGATAGGGCTTGGGCACCAGCTGGGCGGTGGCCGCCAGGTACGCGGGCCGGTGGAAGGCGGTCGCGACCGAGGTGACGGCCACGATGAGGCACACGCCCGCCAGGGACATCCGGCCGGTGGCCAGGAGCACCGCGAGGGCGGCCATGGCGAGTGCGCTCGTGCCGTCGGCCGCGATCATGACGCGGCGGCGGTCCACCCGGTCGGCGACCGTTCCGCCGACCGGGGTGACCAGGAGTGCGGGCAGGGTGGCGAGCATGGTGACGAGCGCGAGGTCCAGCACGCGGCCGCTGCGCTGGTAGGCCCACACCCCGAGCGCGAACATGCTGAGGCTGCCGCCCAGCATGGACAGGAACTGCCCGGCGGCGACCGTGTAGAAGGCCCGCAGGCCGGTGGGCCGCGCGGCGCCGGTCCCGGCGAGCGGCCGGGGCAGGCGTCCTTCGGTCCAGTCGGTGATCCGGGCCGCGAGCAGGGCGGCGAGGGCAGTCGCCTGGTGCCGCAGGAAGTAGTGCCCCGCCTTGGGGATGGTGGCGAGTTCGACCCGGTCGGCGAAGGCCCCCCATTCGCGGTGGCGCTCCTGGTACAGCTCGGTCGAGCGGTCGGCCTCGCCCACCACGCACAGGACGGGCGCGGCCAGCGCGGCGCGCGGCGCGGCCAGTTCCCTGGCGTACCACGCACGGGCCTCGGCCGAGTCGTGCCGCATGGCGCGCAGCGCGGTCCGCGTGGTCGCCTCGTCCATGTCGTCGAGGATTCCGCCGGTCGTGCGCAGGACGTCGCGGTAGTGCCGGCTGGAGGCCCAGCGCTCCAGCGGCAGGACGCGGTTGACCCAGGCGGACGTGCGTCCCGGCAGCCGCGCGGACGGGAAGTTGCCCGCGACGGCCACGCCGAGCACGTCTCGTCCGGCGGCCTCCAGCCTGCGGGCGAGTGCGACGGCGGCGGCGGATCCCACGGAGTGCCCGTAGACGACCAGGGGCCCTGCGACGGTCGCCTCGATCTCCGCGGCGAGCCGTTCGGTGAGTTCGTCGAGCGGCAGGAACTCCTCGGCGGGGCGGGCGGGGTCGTGTCCCGGCAACTCGGCGGCGAGGAGCGCCAGATCGTCCGGCAGTGCCGCGGCGAGCGGCTGGTAGACGGCCGCGGACCCGCCGCCGTACGGGACGCAGACCACCGTGGCCCTGGGGTTCGGCGACCCGCTCAGGCGGTGCAGCAGACGGCCCTGCCCGGTGTGGGACGCGTCGAGGTGTGCGGCCAGTTCACGCACGGTGGGGCGGGTGAACATGTCGATGACCCGCAGGCCGGGGTCGCAGGCCCGGACGGCACGGACGGCGGTGAACGAGTCGCCGCCGAGCGCGAAGAAGTCGTCGTCGATGCCGACGGCGGGCAGTCCGAGGACCTGTGCCCACACCTGGGCGAGACGGTGCTCGGTGGGGGTGCCGGGCAGGACGCGGTCCCCGGCGTCCTGTGCGGCGGGGCGCGGCAGGGCGGCCCTGTCGACCTTGCCGTTCGGTGTGAGCGGGAAGCGGTCGAGCACGGTGAGGGTGGCGGGCACCATGTACTCGGGCAGCCGGTCGCGCAGTCCGGTACGGACCTCGCGGGAGTCGAGCCGGGTACCGGGGTCCGGCACGACCCAGCCGGCGAGGCCCTGCTGCCGCCCCTCGCCGACGGGCAGCACCACGGCTTCGGCGACTCCGGGCAGCCCGCGCAGGGCCTCGGCGACGTCGCCCGGTTCCACCCGGTAGCCGCGCACCTTCACCTGGTCGTCGACGCGGCCGCGGAACTCCACCCAGCCGTCCGGCCGCATTCGCAGGAGGTCGCCCGAGCGGTACAGGCGCTGCCCGTCCGCGGTCACGAACCGCTGCGCGGTCAGTTCCGGTGCGCCGATGTAGCCGCGGGCGACCCCGGGGCCTCCGACGAGGAACTCCCCCGGTATGCCGGCGGGCAGCGGGCGGCCGTCCCGGTCGGCGAGGAAGCCGGTGGTGTTGGGGATCGGGCGGCCGAGCGGGACGATGCCGGCGCGCAGGCCCTCCGGTACGTCGTCGACGTCGCAGACCGTGCGGACCATGGTGGATTCGGTGTGCCCGTAGTGGTTCTGCACCCGCAGTCCGGGGCGGGCCGCGCGGGCGCGTTCGACGATGGACCAGGGCAGTGCCTCGCCGGCGAACATCAGCAGCCTGCGCGGCAGGACGGCGCCGATGTCGCCGTGGGCGGCGAGCAGTTCGAAGTGGCTGGGGACGAGCTTGATGACGTCCATGGGGTTGCCGGCGAGGTAGCGGGCCAGCGCGGCGGGGTCCATGGCCGTCTCGCGGGCCACGAAGTGGAGGGTGCCGCCGGTGGTGAGGGCCGCGTGGAAGCAGGTGTGGGCGAAGTCGGCCGCGATGGTGGACATCACGGCGTAGACGCCGCCGTGGACGTCCTCGCCCAGTCGTTCCAGGACGCCGTCCAGGTAGTCCGTCACGCCGCCGTGCTCCACGGCGACGCCCTTGGGCGTTCCGGTGGACCCCGAGGTGAAGATGACGTGCAGCAGGTGGCCGGGGCCTACCGGGACGTCGGGCCGGTGCTCGGGGCGGTCCCGGAGCACGTCCGGGTCGTCGAGGACGACGACGTGCCTGCCCTCTCCACGGACCGCGTCGGCGAACTCCCGCACGGTCACCACGGTGCGGACCCCCGCGGTCCCCAGGATCGAGGCGATCCGGCTCGCGGGGTACATGGCGTCCAGGGGGAGGTAGCCGGCGCCGGCCTTGAGGACGCCGTGGAGGGCGGCGGGCAGCGCCACCGAGTGTTCCAGCAGGACGGCGACGGGCTGGTCGGGAGTGACTCCGGCGGCGATCAGCGTGTGGGCGATGCGGTTGGCCGCGCGGTCGAGTTCGCCGTAGGTCAGCCGTCCGTCGGGGGCCACGACGGCGAGCGCGTCGGGGGTGCGGTCGGCCCACCGCTCGACGAGCGGGTGCAGGGTGCGGGGCGGGTCCTCGCGCACCGGGCCGCGCAGCACCGAGTCGGCGGTGGGCGCCAACGCGGCCTCGCTCACACGCCCTTCGGGGTCGTCCAGCATCCGCGCCAGCAGGTTGCCGTACCAGGAGGTGACGGCCCGTACGGTCTCGGCGTCGAAGAGGTCGCTGCGGTAGTTGAGGGTGCCGGTGAAGCCGGCGGGCCCTTCGGCCAGGGTGAGGTGGAGGTCGGACTTGGCGGAGAGCACGGGTCTGCTCACGGCGTCCGCCTCCAGTCCCGGGAAGGCGGACGGTTCGTCGTCCAGGACGATGAAGTTGAACAGGGTCTGCACGATGGGGGCGGTGGTGGCGCTGCGGTCGGGACGCACCCGGGCCACGAGCCGCTCGAAGGGCACGTCGGCGTGGGCGAACGCGTCCAGTGCCACCTCCCGGGTCCGCTGCAGGAGTTGCGTCCAGGTCGGGTCGCCGGACAGGTCGGTGCGCATGACGACGGTGTTGACGAAGCAGCCCACCATGGCGTCCGTGCCGGGGTGGCGGCGGCCCGACTCGACCACGCCCACCGGCACGTCGGTGGTGGCGCACATGCGCGACAGCAGTGCCTGCCAGGTCGCGAGGAAGACCATGAACGGGGTGCAGCCGGTCCGCGCGGCGAGCGCCCGGACCCGCTCGGCGCGGTCGGCGGCGATCTCCAGGTCGACCTCGCCGCCCTCGGGGCCGGCGACGGCGGGCCGGGGGCGGTCGGCGGGGAGGTTCAGCTGGGGCGCGAGGCCCGACAGCCGCTCCTCCCACCAGTCGAGGTCGTCGGCCGGTTCGGGGCGGGAGGCCAGCCAGGCGGCGTGGTCGGTGTGCTGTGCCGGGAGCTCCGGGGCCTCGCGCAGTCCGAGCCTTGCCGCGTACAGGTGCGGCAGTTCCGCACGGATCAGGCCCATGGACGTGCCGTCGATGGCGATGTGATGGAACGTCAGCGCGAGCACCGAGACATCGCCGGTCCGGAACAGCGCGGCGCGCATCGGCGGCCGCCGCGCCAGGTCGAACGGCCGGTCGGACTCGGCGGCGAGTGCCGCCTCCAGGTGTTCCGGCGCGACGTCCTCGGCGAGCACCGGCACGTCGTCGGCGCCGCCCACGACGGTGACGGGTGCCCCGTCCCGTTCCTCGATCCGGCCGCGAAGCACCTCGTGCCGCTCGGCCAGGTCCCGGACGGCGCCGAGCAGGGCCTGCCCGTCGACTGATCCGCGCAGCCGCAGGACGACGCGGGCGTGGAACGCGGCACCGCTGGTGCCGAGTTGTTCGAGGAACCACAGCCGGGCCTGCGCGGAGGTGAGCGGCACCGGCGCAGACGGGTCGGTGCGGCGCGGCAGGGTGGCGGCGGGTTCGGCGAGGGCGGCGGCGAGCCGCTGCTCCAGCAGCGCGCGGGTGCGTTCCCGTGCGTCGGTCGTGGTCATGCGCGCGTCTTCTCCGAGAGCCCCGGCTCCCATGGCGTTCATCCTTCGGCAAGCGTGTGTGCTGTGAACTTCCGGCAGGTCCGGCACCGGGGCCTCAGGGACCGGGTGTGCCGGACGGCGGCCGTGTGGTGATCCTGAGGCGGCCGATCGCCTCCTCGGCCCGGCGCACCGCCTCGGCGGGCGTCGCGGCGCAGCTGAGGGCGTACGCGCTGCGGTCCTGGGAGCTGCGGAGCGTCTCGACCCTCGCGCCGGGCCGTACCAGGACCTCGCAGTGGATGACGTCGGGGACGGCGTAGGCCTGGGTCAGTCCGTCGACGCTCTCCACCACGCCGGGTGCGGCGTGGGTGAACCGGACGGCCGCCGCCCGCTTGGGGTGCCGCGGCAGCGGCTGCGGAAGCGGGCGGCCCTTGAGCAGGGTCCAGTAGGCGCGGACGAGTTCGATGTCGTAGGCCCACTCGATCAGGTCGACGATGCTGTCGCCGGGCAGGCGGCCGGCGCACTCGATCAGATAGGGCGTGCCGTCCTCGACGATCCACTCGCAGTGGACGACACCCGTGCCGAAGTCCGTGGCCGTCACGATCCGCCCGGTCTGCTCCCGCAGCAGGGCGTCGAGATCGGCGGGCAGCTCGGCGGGGACGAGCTGCCCGCGCTCGACGGGCCGGGGCCCGGGGAACATGACCTCCTCGGTCACGTTGCCGAACACCACGCGGCCGTTCGAGACCAGCAGTTCCACGCTGAAGGGCCGGCCGCCGACGTGGTGTTCCGCCACCATGCGGACGGCGACGTCCCGGTCCGGCATGGAGGCTCCGTCCCGCTGGGCCGCGCACTCCGCGAGGCTGCCGGACCAGGCCTCGTCGGCCTCGTCGGCGGACCGCAGGATGCGCGCACCGAGGGAACCCTGCAGGTCGACCGGCTTGAGCACGACGGGCCCGGGGTGCGCCGCCATGAACGCCCGCACCTCCGCCGCACTGGCCACGGCCTGCGACGCGGGGTTGGGCAGTCCGGCCCCGCGGGCGGCCTCCCGCAGCAGCGACTTGTCGCGCAGCAGCCGTGCCGCACCGGAGCCGGTCCCGGGCAGCCCGTACCGCTCGGCCAAGCGCGCGGCGAAGTACGTCGCGTACTCGCCCGTGGGCCCGACGGCCGCGGGGGCCAGATCGGGGTGGGCGTCGAAGAACTCGTCCGCGGCACCTTCCCGTTGGTAGGGCCACTCGATCAGTTCGCGGATCACGGGCACGGCCCGCGCCTGGTCGCGGAGCCCGCGCTTGCGGACGACGTCGGGTTCCTCGACGACGATCACCGAGCCGTCGGGCTCGAAGCCTCCCACGGCGAGCAGGGACGCGTAGGTGAAGCCCACCAGGACCAGAGGGCACGATGAGCCGTACGCGGGAAGGGTGTTCGGCGCCGTCATCGCGACTCACCGTCCGGCTCGGCCGCGAGGCGGTCGAGCATCGTCAGCTCCACGTGCTCGGCAAAGTCGGCGAGCACCGGGCGGTCGAACAGCGCCCGCACCGGCAGCCGCTGGCCCAGGGCCTCGCGGAGCCGGCCCATCACCCGGGTCGCGGAGAACGAGTCGCCGCCGAGCCGGAAGAAGTCGTCCTCGCGTCCGATCGCGTCGGTGCCGAGGACGTCGCCCCACACCTTGGCCACCAGCTGCTCCATCATCGACTCCGGGGCCGTGGCCGGCCGGTCCGCCTCGGCGGGTTCCGGCAGCGCGGCGCGGTCCGTCTTGCCATTGGGTGTGGTGGGGAAGGCGTCCATCAGCACCCAGCGGCGCGGGACCATGTAGTCGGGCAGCCGGGCGGCGAGATGGCCTTCGAACGACGTGTGCCCGGGCGTGCGGGGCACGACGTAGCCCACGAGGTGCTTCTCACCGTCGGGGCCCGCGACGACGACGGCCGCGTCGGCGACGCCGGGGTCTTCGCGGAGCACCGACTCGATCTCGCCGAGTTCGATGCGGTGGCCGCGGACCTTCACCTGGAGGTCGGTGCGCCCCAGGAATTCCAGCTGCCGGCCCTGCCACCGGACGAGGTCGCCGGTGCGGTAGCACCGCTCGCCGCCGGGGCCGGTGACGAAGCGCTCGGCGGTCAGCTCCGGACGGTGGAGGTAGCCGTCGGCCACGCCCGCGCCGGCGATCCACAACTCGCCGGCGCTGCCGGGCAGGGCGGGTCTCCCCCACCGGTCGACCACGTGGACGCGCGTACCGGGGATGGGGCCGCCGATGGGGACGGCGTGCTCGTCGGCGGGGTGTTCGACGCGGCCGATCGTGGAGTAGACCGTGGTCTCGGTGGGCCCGTACGCGTTCCACAACGCGCCGACGCGCCCGGCGAGTTCACGGGCGAGTACGGGGTCGAGCAGTTCGCCGATGCTGATCACCCGCATCGCGGGACGGTCGGCCCAGTCGGCGGTGTGCAGCAGGCGCAGTGCGGTCGGGGTCGCCGTCGCGACCGTCACGCCGGTGCGCTCGATCCAGTCGGCCAGGGCGTGGCCGTCGGCGGTCGTGTCGCGGTCCGCGAGGGCGAGCCGGGCGCCATTGGCGAGCGTCACCCACAGCTCGTAGCCGAACACGTCGAAGGTGAACGGCACCACACCGAGGGTGACGTCGTCCTCCGTCATGCCGGGGCTCGCCGACAGGGCGGCGACGAAGGCGGCGAGATTGGCGTGGGTGACCTCCACGCCCTTCGGCCGCCCGGTCGAGCCGGAGGTGAACAGGACGTAGGCGACCTGCCGCGGATCGGGCTCCGGCAGGTCGGCGGTGAGGGCCCGGGCGGCGGCTTCGTCCACGTCGGTCACGTCGATCACGGTGACGCCCGGCAGGGCGCCGGCCACCGCGGAGGCGGTGCCGTCCGCCAGGACGCACCGCACGCCCGCGTCCTCGGCCAGGCGCGCCAGCCGGTCGGACGGGTGCTCGGGGTCCAGCGGCACATAGGCCGCGCCCGCGCGCAGGACGGCGAGCAGCGCGCCCGGCAGCCGCCGTCCGCGGGGCAGGCAGACGCCGACCGGCTCACCGGGCCGGAGGCCCTGCTGGGCGAGAACGGCCGCGACCTGCCCCGACCAGGCGGCGAGTTCGGCGTAGTCCACCGTGCCGTCGGCCGCGACGACCGCGACGGCGTCCGGCCGGCGGCGGGCCTGGTCGAGGACGGCGGTGACGACGGTGGCCGGGCGGCCTTCCGGCAGGGCGTGGCCCGTGGCGGCCGAGCGCAGTTCCGCGCGGTCCGCGGCCGAGAGCGGGTCGAGTCCGAGGATCGGCCGGTCCGGCTCGCCGAGCGCGGCCTCGATCAGTGCGATGTACCAGCGCGCCCAGCGCCGTACGGTGGCCCGGTCGAACAGGCCGGTGCGGTAGGTCAGCGTGCCGGTGAACCCGGTGCCGTCGTCGACCAGGGCGAGCGAGAGATCGGTCTGCGCCGCCTCGCGCGCCGTGTCGACCGGCGTCGCCGCCAGGTCGGCGAACCGGTCGGTCGCCGCGGGCAGGCCGATGACGTTGAGCACCGCCTGGAACAGGGGGGTCGAGTCCGGGTCGCGTTCCGGGCGGAGTTCGCGCACGACCTCCTCGAACGGCGTCTCGGCGTGGTCGAGGGCTTCCAGGACCCGGGCCCGGGTGCGCAGCAGCGCGTCCTTGACCGTGGGGTCGCCCGACAGGTCGCCGCGCAGCACGAGGGTGTTGGCGAAGCAGCCGACCATGCGTTCCGTGCCGGGCCGGTTGCGTCCGGACACCGGGACGCCGACCGGCACGTCCTCGGTGCCGGCCAGCCGGGCCAGCAGCGCCTGCCAGGTGGCCAGCAGCACCATGAACGGCGTGCAGTCCAGTTCCGCGGCGACCTTCCGCAGCCGTACGGCCAGATGCGCCGGGAGCACGACCGGCTCGGACGCTCCCGACCAGCCGGCCGCCGGGCCGCGCGGCCGGTCCACCGGGAGGGCGACCGGGGTCAGGCCGTCCAGGTGCGCCGTCCACCAGGCCAGGTGCGCGTCCGCGTCCGCGCGGTCGCGCCCGGTGCGCTGCCACTCGGCGAGGTCCGCGTACTGGACGGTGAGCGGCTCCGGAGCGGGGCCGGTGCCGCGCCGCGCCGCGTACAGGGCCGACAGGTCGTCCAGGACGGTCGTCCACGACCATGCGTCCACGGCAATGTGATGCACCGTCAGCACAAGGACGTGCTCGGCGGCGGACACCCGCAACAGCAGGGCCCGCAGGGGCGGTTCGGCGTCCAGCGCGAACGGGCGCGAGGTCTCGGCGCGCACGGCGGCACCGACCTCGTCCGCGGCGGCCCCGGTCACGGGCATCGCGAGGGACTCGGGGGCGGCCGGTACGGCCACCGGCCCCGCCTCCGTCTCGGCGACGACGGCACGCAGCACTTCGTGACGGGCGCCGAGGTCGCACACCGCTGCGCGCAGGGCCTCGACGTCGAGCGGGCCGCCCAGCCGCAGCGCGACGCTGGTGTTGTAGGCGTCGCTGTCGGGACGCAGCCGCCACAGGAACCACAGCCGCTCCTGTGCGGGCGACAACCGGACCGGGGCGCCGGGGTCCTGGCGCCGGGGCACCGGCCCGGACACCGCCGGCCCCTCCGTGCGGCGCTCCAGCTCGGCGGCCAGGTCGCGCAGCACCGGCCGTTCGAAGACGACGCGCACCGGCAGCCTGCAACCGGTGGCCTCGGCCAGCATGCCCACCATCCGGGTGGCCGCGAAGGAGTGACCGCCGAGCGCGAAGAAGTCGTCCGCCGCGCCGACCCGGGGCAGGCCGAGAAGGGCCTCCCAGACCCGGGCCACCGCCTGCTCGGCGTGCGAGGCCGGTGCCGCAGGGGCGGTCCCGGGCTCGACGGGCCGCGGCGCCTCCCGCAGGGCCGCCCGGTCGGGCTTGCCGTTGGGGGTCAGCGGGATGCCGGTCACCACGACGATCGCGTCCGGCACCATGTGGGCGGCCAGCGACTCCCTCAGCCGCGAGCGGATCGCGTCCGCCCGGATCGTGCGGCCGGGGGCGGGCACGACCCAGCAGGCCAGCCGCCGCTGGTCCCCGTCCCCCTCGGGCAGGACGACGGCGTCGGCGACCTCGGGCAGCGCTCGCAGCGCGGCGGTCACCTCGCCGGGTTCGACCCGGTGGCCGCGCACCTTGACCTGGTCGTCGGTGCGGCCGAGGAACTCCACCTCGCCGCCGTCGCGCAGCCGGACGAGGTCGCCGGTGCGGTACCAGCGCCCGCCGTCCGGGCCGTCCACGAACCGCTCGGCGGTCAGGTCCGGGCGCCCCACGTAGCCGCGGGACACGCCGGGCCCGCCGAGCAGCAGTTCACCGGGGAGGCCCGCCGGCCGGGGCCGGCCCGCGCGGTCCACGACCAGGCCGGTCACATTGGGCAACGGGCGGCCGAGCGGCACCAGTTCGGTGCGCCCCTGCTCGGCGACCTCGTCCACGTCGCAGACGAGCGACATCATGGTCGCCTCGGTGGGCCCGTAGTGGGTGTGCACGGCGAGACCGGGACGCACCCGGCGGACCTCCTCCACCAGGGACCACGGGCAGCCCTCCCCGCCGAGGACCAGCAGCTTCGCGGGCAGGACTGCGGGCAGGTCGCCGTGGCGGGCGAGCATGGCCAGGTGGCTGGGGACGAGCTTGACCACGTCCACCCGGTGCCGCGCGAGGTACGCGGCGAAGGCCCGCGGGTCGGTGGCGGTCTCCCGGTCCGGCAGGTGGAGGGTGCCGCCGGTGAGCCAGGCGCCGTAGAGGCAGGCGAGGCCCAGGTCGGCGGCGACCGTGGACACGATCGCGAAGGACCCGCCCGCGACATGGGGCATACGCGCGGTCAGACCGGTCACGCAGTGCGCCAGGTTGCCGTGCGTCACGGCCACGCCCTTGGGCGCGCCGGTCGATCCGGAGGTGAAGACGACGTGGGCCAGGTGTTCGGAGCCGATGCGCACGGCGGGGCGCGTGTCGGGCCAGGCGTCGGAGGCGGCACCGGGTTCCACGACGTCGGCGAACCCGCGGACGCGGTCGGCGGGTTCGCCCGTCGTCACGACCAGCCGGGCGCCCGCGGTGCGGAGCATGGCGTGGATGCGGGCGGCGGGCCAGGCCGTGTCCATCGGCAGGTACGAGCCACCGGCCTTGAGGACGGCCAGCACGGCCGTGGCGAAGCCGGTCCCGGGGTCCAGCAGGATGCCCACCGGCTGGTCCGGGACGACGCCGAGGGCGATGAGCCGGTGCGCGAGCCGGTTGGCCCTGGCATCCAGCTCGCGGTAGGTGAGGGAGCCGTCCGCCGCGGTCACGGCGGTCGCGTCGGGGCGCTCGTCCGCCTGGCGTTCGACGAGCACGTGGACCGGCACTTCGGCCGGTTCCGCGGCCGGGCCCGCCAGGGCGGGACCCGTCGCCGGTTCCAGGGGGATGTCGCCGACCGGACGTCCCGGGTCGAGGGTCATCGCCTCCAGCAGGGCGAGGAACCAGCGCACAATCCTGTCCGCGGTGCCGGGCTCGAACAGGTCGCGCCGGTACTCCAGCCGGCCGTTCAGCCCCAGGCCCGGGCCTGAGTCGGCGAGTTCCATGCCGAGGTCGAACTTGGCCGTGCGGGGCGGCACGTGCGACCACTCGGCCCGTGTGCCGGGCAGCGCGGGCGGCGCTACCTCGTCGTACAGGTTGAGCAGCACCTGGAAGACCGGGGTGGCCGACAGGATCCGCTCGGGGCGGAGCCGCCGCACGACGTGCTCGAACGGGACGCGGGAGTGGCCGAAGGCGTCGAGCGCGCCCGCCCGCACGCGGGCGATCAGGTCGCGGCCGGAGGGCTCGCCGCTGAGGTCGGTGCGCACCACGACGGTGTCCAGGAAGCAGCCGACAACCGGCTCGCTCGCCTCGGTGTGGCGGCCCGCGTGCGGTACGCCCACCGCGATGTCCGTGGTGTCGGCGAGCCGTCCGAGCAGGGCCTGCCAGGCGGCCATGAGCACCATGAACGGGGAGGCCCCGGTCTCCGCGGCGACCGTGCGCACCCGGTCCGCGGTCGCGGGCGGTACGGCGACCGGTGCCGCCGCGCCCGGCCAGGCCGATTCCAGGGTCCGCGGGCGGTCGGTGGGCAGGTCGAGCACGGCGGGCAGCCCGGCCAGCTGCGCCGTCCACCAGTCGAGCCCGTCCGGCGCACCCGGCGCACCCGGCTCATCGGGCCTGTCGTGCGCCAGGTCCGCGTACTGCGGTGCCGGGGGCAGCGGTTCGCCGTCCCCGCGCCGGACGGCGTAGAGGGCCGCCAGGTCCGCCATGAGGATGCGCTGGGACCAGCCGTCCGTGGCGATGTGGTGCAGCGTCATGGCCAGCACCCAGCTGCCCGGCGTGCGGAACACCACGGCGCGCATGGGCGGTTCTGCCGTGAGCCGGAACGGGCGGCCGGTCTCCTCGGCGAGCGCCGCGTCCAGCTCGTCCGCGCCCAGGTCGGTGACGGTCACCGGGACCTCGGCGGCCGGGCGGGTCCGCACCAGCGGCTCGGGGCCGTCCGCGTCGACGACGCCGCGCAGCACCCGGTGCCGCTCGGCCAGGTCCCGCAGGGCGCCGGTCAGCGCCGGCTCGTCCACCTGTCCGGTGAGCCGCACGACCACGGGCACGTTGTACGCCGCGCTGTCCGGTTCCAGCAGCGAGAGGAACCACAGTCGGCGCTGCGCGGGCGACAGCGGGGCAGGCCCTTCCGCGGCGGCGGTCGCGGGGAGCGCCGTTGCCCGGGCCACGGCTTCGCGGCCGGCCGCGAAGCGCGCCGTCAGCTGTTCACGCAGGCCGTCGCCTGTGTTGCTCATGTTCCTCTTCTTCGTTCTTTCGCCGGGCTCGCCCAGAGGGTTCCCGGCACAGTGAGCGGCACGTGCGCTTCCGGGTGCGATTCCGGTTGCGCTTCCGGTGGAGCGGAAACCCGGGCACGCATTCCTGGGACGGTCCCTTTCTGGTTCCGGGGAGGCCGTCGTCCTCCAACCGTGCGCGACGCGGGCGGACTTCTGTTTCCAGGGGTGTCCGCGGATCATCATGAATCGGACCCCGGCCGGTCACTCGGCGATTGACGCTTTCATGACGGCGATCGATCCCGTCTTGACGTGATCCACACGGGCCGCCCCCGTACGATCTGGTGCGGCGGATGCTCCTTGTTGTGCACGGGACCGCTGACCGATCGAGCCGGAATGGCGACACCGGGCCGTCGGCGACCTGGTCGCACCGATGAATGCGATGCCGGCGAGTACGCCGATCGCAGCGAGCTCCCCTTTTCAGAAAGCTGAGAGACCGTGATGATGAGCCTTGAGCCAGTGGAAGAGCTGGTCTCCGCCACCGACTCCCGATATGTGTGGTCCTATCCGGTCGATCAGCCCGTCGCGGGCTCGCGGGAGAAAAAGGTCCGGACGGTCTGGTACGTCGGGCTGCCGCTCACATCCGCTCATCGCGGCAGCCACTCCGGCGGCGGTGCCCTGATCGACGACGCGGGCGACCAGTCCCGCTACGCGAATGAGGGAACGGTCTATCCGCATTCCTCGCTGGTCGAGATGATCACGTATCAGAACGCGTGCTTCCCGGAAATCGGCTGGCAGTACCTGGACATGAGCCATCTCGACTGGGAGAACGTGCGGGCGCGGATCCAGGCGGACCCGCCGGACGTGGCGGCCTTCACCGTCTATTCCTCGACCGCCATGTGGGCCTACATCGTCGCCGCCGAGATCAAGCGGGTGAATCCGCGGGCCGTGATCGTCTTCGGCAACGACCACCCGGGGATCCTGCACCGCGAGGTCCTGACGGGCGCGTACGGGTCGAAGATCGTGGACTTCGTCTGCACCGGCAACAACGGGCCTTTCACCATGATGGGGCTGCTGTCCTGGCTCGAGGGAGGGCTGGAACTCTCCCGGATCCCGTCGCTGGCCTACCGGGACGCCTCCGGGGAGGTCCGCAACCAGCCGGCGCCCACCTATCCGCTGAACGAGCGGATGCTCCCCGACTACCGTCTCATCGAGGCCGAACTGGAGGCCCACTACGACGACGCGTTCAAGGTCTGGTATGCGTCGCACTACGCATTGCAGCGCATGGTCACCTTCCCGCTCGACGGCGGCTGCAACTGGGGCCGGCGCCCCACCCGCCGGTGCCTGCACTGTTCCATCCAGGGACTGACCCCGAAGACGACCGACGTCAACGCGGCCGTCTCCGCTCTGGAGATCCTGGTCGGCGAGCTGAAGTCCAATGTCTACGCCGCCGGCGACTCCACCCTGGGAATGTCGAAAGCGCAATGGGGCGGGCAGACCTCGTTCCTCGACGAACTGGCCGAGGCCTGCGCCGCGTCGGAGATCCTCCGGGGCGAGCGGTTCATGCTCGCCTACGGACTCGTCTACGAATTCCTGCAGTCCGCCGAGCTGTGCAAGGGCTTCGTGAAGACCTGGAACGTCGGCATCGAGGCGTTCGACCCCAAGTTGCTGAAGGACAACTCCAAGGGCATCAACAAGGGGCCCGACCGGGTCATCGAGGCCCTGGACCTGGCGCAGAGCCTCGACTACAAGATGTACCTCTCGGGAATCCTGGGCCTTCCGGGAACCACATTGCGGCAGTTGAAGGAAGAAGTCGACAACTGGCTCTCCATAGCGGAGACCTACGCGGGATCGATCACCACGATATCCGTCGCCGCGCCCGCGATCATTCCCGGCTCCCGCATGTACCGTGACGCGTTCAAGCAGCACGCGGTGGTCCGGGAATGGCACGGCGAACTGCTTCCCATCAGGAAGCTCTCCGAACTGTACATCCGCGAGAACACCGAAGTGGAACTGGCGGACGTCGAAGCGGCCCTCACCGAACTCGGCCGCGGGGTCATCGCCCTGGACAACGCCGGCGGCAACATCAAGTTCGGCGGCTACATGCTGGGAGGCGTCGACCACGAGGAGACGTACGAACGCCGTCTGCTCCAGGAGATCTTCACCCAACTCCGCTGACCCGCCGGCCGACCGGCCCGTCAGGGGTGGCACCGACGCTTCGGTGCCACCCCTGACGGGCCAGGGCTTGATCAAGTTCCTCGAGTCCGAGGATTCTCAGCAGGCCGATGGCGAGGTTGCGGAGGGTCGCCATGGCGCGGGGTGCGGTGCCGGTGTGGATGGTGAGGCGTCCTCGGCCAAGGTCACGTCTCTGACCTGGTGCAGTACTACGGCAAGAGGAATCAGAACTACGGCCACCTGGAGTCGGGCACCTGGGGAAGTACAGGGCCATGGGCATGACCTTCTGGTTCGACTGGTCGGACAACGTTGCATTCAGCGGAAAGTTCACCGTCATGAACATCTGCGCCAAGAACCCGAACCTGAACGTCCACGGCCTCTTCACCTGAGACCATACGGGTTGCTCACCGCCGGGGGAGAAGTGGGCAACCACTTCTCCCCCGGCTTTCCTTGCCATCGGAAGGCAGCGATGATGTCGAGTTTCTCGGACTGGCAGGACCGGATGCTGCGAGCGGTCTGGCGGCACGGGGAGCAGCTCCCCGAGGAGGTACTGACGTGGATGGCCGAGCTGTACAGCGAGCGTGGAGAAATTCGCGAATCGGAGTTCTGTGAATCCTGGACCGCGCGAACCTTCTCCATGGCGAGATCGGCCTTCGAGACGGTCACCAGGTCGGCGGAGCAGGACACCGGGAAAGGGGCCACCGGCGACGACTTCTGCTGCATCGACTACGTGCGCGACCCGGACCTGGGACCGGTCGGCGTGGTCCACATCAAGTCGGCGGAGGTCTCCGCACCCGATTCGGCAGAGGTTCTGGGTGCTGTGGCGGAAGGAGTGCAGGAATTCGTCATGAGCCACCATCGCGTGACCTGGCCCGTCTGCCACGAGCACGACCGCGGTCTGCATGTGGGTTACTTCCATGAGACCGCGGTCTGGAAATGCACAGGAGGGAATGCAGAGGGTCACGTGGTAAGAGCGATTGATCCTGCCGTTCAGCCGTAAAGCACGGCGGGGCGTCGAGGGCGCCGCACAAAACCGCGTCAAAGCACTTATTGCAGGCGGGCCCCGCCAGGGCTTGGGCGAGTGGGGTCGGGCGGTTGGTCGTGCCACGGTCGACGCCGCCGCTCAGTCCGGGGCGCCCCGGTCCTCACCGGTCACGTCGTCGATCAGCAGCGCCTCGACGGCGGTCGCGAAGTCGGAGAGGACGGGGTGGTCGAAGAGCAACTGCACCGCCACCTGGACCCGCAAGGCCTCGCGCAGCCGGCCGACGACGCGGGTGGCGGCGAGGGAGTGGCCGCCGAGCGCGAAGAAGTGGTCGTCCGACCAGACGCGGGGAACGTCCAGCACCGACGTCCAGACGTCGGCGACGAAGTACTCGGCCTCCCCCTGCAGCGGCACCCGGGCGCGCCCCGAACTCTCCGGGGGCTGCGGAAGCGCCGCACGGTCGACCTTGCCGCTCGGCAGGGTCGGCAGCGCCGCCGACGTCAGCCATCGGCGGGGCACCATGTGGTCGGGCAGCAGGCGCCGAAGCCGGGCCTCGACGGCCGCCGTGTCGACGCCGTCGGGGACGAGGTGGCCGACCACATGGGCGGAACCGCCCTCGCCGGAGACCGCCACCGCAGCGTCAGCCACCTCGGCGTCGGCCCGCAACGCGGCCTCCACCTCCCCCAGTTCGATCCGGTAACCGCGCACCTTCACCTGGCTGTCGCGGCGGCCCCGGTACTCCAGCGTCCCGTCGCCCGACCGGCGGACCATGTCGCGGGTGCGGTAGCACCGTTCGCCGGGCACGAAGGGGTCGTCCGTGAACGCCGCCGACGGCAGGTTCCGGTAGCCGCGGGCCACGCCGCGACCGGCCACCCACAGCTCGCCGGTCACCCCTGGCGGCACCAGGCGGCCGAGCGGATCCACCACGTAGCAGCGGGCGCCCGCCACGGGCCGGCCGATCGGGACCGGCCCGTCCGGCGACTCGGTCACGCGGTGCACGGTGGTCGTCACGGTCGCCTCGGTGGGCCCGTACGCGTTCCACAACTCATCGACTCTGGCCAGCAGTTCACGGGCGAGCGTCGCGTCCAGCGCCTCGCCGCCGGTGACCGCCCTCATCCCCGGGCCTCCCGGCCAGTCCGCGGCGAGCAGCATGCGCATCGTCGTGGGGGTCAGGTCCACGAGGGTGACGCCACTGCCCGTGATCCGCTCGGCCAGCGCGTACCCGTCGTTGGCGCAGGCCCGTTCGACGACGACGCAGCGGCCTCCGGCCGCCAGCGGTGTCCAGATCTCCTGGGCCGAGATGTCGAAGGACAGGGGCGCGACGGCCGCCATCGCGTCCTCCGGTCCGACCCCGGGCGTCACGCGGAATCCCTCGACGCAGGCGGCCAGGTTGGCGTGGGTGACCTCGACACCCTTCGGGCGGCCGCTCGACCCCGAGGTGTACAGGACGTAGGCGAGGTCGTCGGGGCACGCCCCGGGCAGCGCGCGCACGGCGTCGCAGGCGAACAACGCGTCGCCGTCGAGCGCGCCGGGCAGGCCGGGTACGGCAGGCCCGCGCACGATCACGGCCTTGACGCCGCCGTCCGCGGCGAGCCCCGCAAGCCGTTCGGCCGGCTGGTCCGGGTCGAGCGGCAGATAGGCCGCGCCGGCCCGCCACACCGCCAGCAGGACCGCGGGCAGCAGATGATCGCGGGGCACGCTCACGCCCAC
Organism: Streptomyces sp. NPDC088733; assembly: GCF_044751185.1. Lineage (NCBI taxonomy): Bacteria > Bacillati > Actinomycetota > Actinomycetes > Kitasatosporales > Streptomycetaceae > Streptomyces > Streptomyces sp. NPDC088733. The sequence continues at coordinate 65,928 of NZ_JBIVLH010000018.1, read as the reverse complement.
GACGTCCCCGGCGCCTGTCCCGGCGGCGAGCAGTCCCGAGGCGGCACGGGCGGACAGGACGGCCAGTTCGGCGTAGGTGAGAGATCCGCCGGGGCCGGTCACGGCGACCGACCCGGGCCGGGTGCGGGCGGCGTCCAGGACGGCGTCCAGTACGGTCGCCGGCATCGACACCGGCAGCGCGGGTCCGGCGGCGGCAGCCAGCAGGGAGCCGCGCTCCCGGGGGCTGACCAGTTCGAGTCCGGCGAGCGGCAGACCGGGCTGTGCCAGCCCGGTGCGCAGGATCCTGAGCATGCGCTCGGCGAAGGCCTCGGCGTCGGTCCGCGTGAAACGCCCGGTGGCGTACTCGATCTGGAGCTCGGCGGCGGTGGACGTCCGCGTGACGAAGACCGAGAACTCGTTGGCCGCGGCGCCGCTCCCCCGGTCCGAGCGCAGGTCGAGACGGAAGGCCCCGCGGGACACCGTCGCGGGCTCGTCGAGCGGCAGCATGGTGATGACGACCGGGGTACGCGACGCGCCGGCGCTCCGGTGGGCGGGCAGACGGTCGATCAGCTCGCGGGCGGGGAACTCCTGGTGGGCGAGGGCGTCGACGGTGGTCGTGGCGCAGTGCCGGACCAGGTCCCGGAAGGTCTGTGCGCCGTCGATGCGCAGCCGCAGCGGCAGGGTGTCGACCAGGGGGCCCAGCAGGCGTTCGGTCCCGGTCCGGTGGCGGCGGGCGGCGGCCGCGCCGATCACCACGTCGTCGTGTCCGGCCAGCCCGCCGGTGACGAGTCCCAGGGCTGCCAGGTAGCAGGCGAACGGGGTCGTCCCGGTCTCGGCGGCGAAGCGGGCCAGGCGGGCCGGCAGGGACTGCTCCAGGGTGACGGTCACGCGGTCCGTCGCCCAGCCGGGTGCCGCATCGGCCCCCGGCAGGTCGTCGGGGATGACGGCGCCTTCCAGCGCGGTCCGCCAGTACGCGTCCAGCCCGTCGTGGCGCGGGCGGTCGCCGTCGAGTTCCCGCTCGTGGAGGGCGAGGTCGCTCACCTGCAAGGGGAGGTCGTCCACCGGGTCCCCGGCCAGCTCCGCTGCGAGTTCACGCAGGAAGACGGCGACGGAGGCGCCGTCGAAGGCCATGTGGTCCACGGCGACGACGAGTTCGCCGGCGTCGTCGGCGGTGCGCGCGAACGCGGCCCGCAGCAGCGGGGTTTCGCTCCCGAGGTCGAAGGCGTGCCCCGCCGTCTCCCGGTGCAGCGCGTCGAGACGCCCCTGCCGCTCGTCGGCGGTCAGGGCGCGCAGGTCGGCCACGACGACCGGCACGGACACCGCGGGACCCACCACCAGGTACGGCTCGGTGTCGAACCGGACGGTGCCGCGCAGCACTTCGTGGCGGCGCACCATGGCGTCCAGCGCCTCGCGCACGGCCGGTCCGCTCACCGGACCCGCCACGCCGATGCGCATCGTCAGGGTGGTGACGGGCGCGTCCGGGGCCAGTTGGCGCAGCAGCCAGAACTCGCGCTGCATGGCGGTGAGCGGGTAGCGGCTCAGGCCGGGCGTACGGCGCGGGGGCGGTTCGGCGGCGATGGCGTCCGTGGTCTCCATGGCAAGCGCCAGGGATGCCGCGGTGGGATGGTTCAGGAAGGTCGCGAGCGGCACCGGCGTCCCGCGCCGCCGTCCGAGCTCGCTGACGACGCGGGCGGCGGCCAGCGAGTGGCCGCCGAGGTCGGCGAAGCGGTCCTCGGCACCGACCTGGTCGATGCCCAGGACCTCGGCGACCACGTCCGCGACGAGCCGCTCGGTGTCGTTGCGGGGAGCCGTGTACGGGGCGTCCGGCCGCCGTCCGGCGGTGATGACGGGCAGTGCCGCGCGATCGACCTTGCCGGTGGGGTGGACGGGGAGCCGGGGCAGCACCGCGATGCGCCACGGCACGGCGTGCCGCGGCAGCCGCGCGGTCAGCCAGGCGCGCAGTTCCGCCTCGGTGGCCGTGTCCGACTCGGCGTATCCGACGAGCCGGTCCTCGGCGGCCAGGACGACGGCGTGCCGGACGCCGGGGTGGTCGGCGAGCACGGCCTCCACCTCACCCGGTTCCAGGCGGACGCCGCCGACCTTCACCTGCTCGTCGGCGCGTCCGACGAAGTGGTAGGTGTCCCCCAGCCGCCGCACCAGGTCGCCGGTGCGGTAGCCGAAGGAGCCGAAGCGCTCGGCGGTCAGTTCGGGGCGGTCGAGGTAGCCGCGGGCGACGACCGGCCCGGCGATCCACAACTCCCCCGTCTCTCCTTCCGGCAGGACCGCGCCGTCCGGGGAGCGCACGGACAGTTCCGCGCCGGCGATGGGGCTCCCGATCGAGGGGTTGCCGGTGCCGTGCCGGTCCACCTCGGTCATGGTGCAGCACACGGTGCACTCGGTGGGGCCGTAGCCGTTGACCACCCGCCGCACCTGGGGGTGGGCGTAGACCCGGTCGCACAGGGCCCGGGTGACCAACTCGCCGCCGGTGATGACGGTCCGTACGTTCGGCGGCAGGGTGTCGCGCAGCAGCGCCGACAGGGCGGACGCCGCGGCGATGAGCACGGTCACCTCGGACCGGGCCGGGAGCGTCGGCACGGCGAACAGGTTCTCCGCCAGGATGACGGTGCCGCCGGCCGCCAGCGGGGCGCAGATCTCCACGGTCGACGGATCGAAGCACACCGACGTCGCCGCCAGCATGCCGCCCAGTTCGTCCGCGGAGAGGAACTCCGTGAACCAGCGGATCAGGTTGTACAGATTGCGGTGCTCCACGACCACGCCCTTCGGCGTACCGGTGGAGCCCGAGGTGTAGATGACGTACGCAGCGTCGTGCGGATCGGGCCGCACACCCAGGGTGTCCGCCGGCCGGGTGTCCTCGACGGGGACGGACACGGCGGACGGCGGCACGATGTGCTCCGTGCCCCTGGAGGTCAGCACAGTGGAGAGCGAGGCGTCCTCCGCGATGAACCTGATGCGCTCCTCGGGGTAGGCCGGATCCAGCGGCACATAGGCGGCACCGGCCTTCAGCACGCCCAGGAGCGCGGGAATCAGCCACTGGTCCCGCTGGACGCACAGACCGACACGGTCGCCGCGGCGCACCCCGGCGGCGTGCAGTCGCCCGGCAATTCCATTCGCCAGGCGATCCGTTTCGGCGTATCCGAGCCGGATGTCGCCCACCACCACGGCCGTACGGTCCGGAGTTCTCCGCGCTTGCTGCTCGAATGCCTCGTGCACACAGGACGCATTCACATGACGATCAGTTCTCATTGGGCTCACTGTCCACCGTGCGCATTGAGCATGCCGCGGCCCAGCACCGCCGCAATTCTCCGACTCGACTTGTTCTCAAACGGATGTGAACGTTAGCACCGCCGCACCACCCGTAACGGGCGGCGAAATCAAGGCCGCGTCAAGGCCGCGTATGAATTCCGGGAACGCCCACACCGCGTACGTGGCACCGGCCGGTCACCGGCATCGGGGAAGGGCCGGAGCCTTTCCCCGACGACGGCATTCCGGGCGGCGCGGCCAAGAACTACCGGCTACCGCCCGGCGGACGACCCGGCTCCTTTCAGGTGCCGGTCCAGGAACCGGCAGCCGTCCTCGAGTTCGAACCAGGGGGTCCCCGTGTGTCCGCCGAGATTGGCGTGCAGTGTCTTCTCCTTGCTGCCGAAGGCGTCGAACAGGTCCAGGGCCCGTTGCCGGGGGTTGCCCTGGTCGTCCCACTGGAGCAGGAACAGCAGCGGGACGGTGACCTGACGCGCCTCCTCGCGCTGGGCACGCGGCACGTACCCGCCGGCGAAGAAGCCGGCGGCCACGATGCGCGGCTCGGCCACCGCGAGCCGGATGCCGAGGGCGGCCCATCCCCCGGAGTACCCGACCGGGCCGGTGATACCGGGCAGTTCGAGGAGGGCGTCCAGTGTGGTCCGCCATTCCGGGACCGCGTTCTCGACGAGCGGGCCGATGAAGGACTCGAAGATGTCGTCGACCGGCTCGCCGGCCTGCATCGCCCGCCGGAGGTCGGCGCGGGCCTGCTCGTCGGCTTCGGAACGGGGACGGTCACCGCACCCGGCGGCGTCGATGGTGGCCACCGCGTAGCCGCGCGCCGCGGTGTGGCGGGCCCGGGCCACCAGCCGGGGATCGGCCTTGGGCAGGCCGTTGTTGTGGGACATCAGGACCAGCGGGGCCGGTGCGGAGCCCGGGGTCCACAAGGTGCCGGGGATGTCGCCGAGGGTGAATTCGCGCTCGACGACGCCGTCGTCGAGGCGCTGTTCGGAAGTGAAGTGCACGGTCGTGCCTTTCGGGAGAGCTCGTGGAACGGCGCTCCCGGACGGCCTACCGCCCGACCGTGACCCCGGAGGGGAGCACCCATGTCGATACTGCGTCCACGGGTACCACCTCCTCGTTCTCTCGCACGGCCTCGCGGAGACTAGCAACCGCCGCCGCGGTCCGCCAACGGGTTTTCGCGAAGTCGTCGCGTGGACGGTGTCACATACGGCGCCGCCGCCCTGTCGTCATGGTCGGAGAGCACGCCAGTCGCGCAGCGGAGGTTCCACACCATGGGCGTCGAGCCGTCACGGCGAGCCGAAGGCCACCTGCACACCGACCAGCCGGCCAGGCTCCTGGCAGGACTGCGCACGGACGCCGAACGGTCCGGCACGCGGGGCACCCTCGACACCCCGTGGGGCCGGTGCACGCTGGAGACCGGGCCGGACTCGCTCACGATCCGCGTCGAAGCCGCCGACGAGGACGGCCTCCGGCACGTCCGGAAGCTGGTCTCCGACCGCCTGCGGGAGATCGGCGGAGGCGAGGCGGCCCACGTCGCCTGGCGACCGGCCGGACCCGCCGCGCCCCGCCCCTCGCGACGGGGCGGGAAGCTGGTTCTCGCCCTCGTCGTCGCCGTGGTCGTCGCCGCCCATCTGGGCCTGGGCGGTCTGCTCCTCGCGTCCGGCCCGTGGAGGCACTGGGCCCTCGGCGCCCTCCTGGCCGTCGTCCTGGCCAAGGCCGCCTTCCTGATGCTGCGCCGCCGCAGGGCCCGCCGGGTCGCCCAGTCCTGATCGGCGCCTGACGCTGCCGGGGCCCCGCCCGGACGCACCTCGCCCCGCCGCGGTAAACTGCTGACAGCGGTGGTCCTCGCGACTGCCGCGCGGCGGTGGGGCCCGCCGTACCCGAACCGCGGTGAGGATGCCGCCAACGGTCCCTACTTGTGACGATCCGCGCCCGCGACACGGCGCCGCACGAGTAGGAGACGTATGACCTCGCAAGAGCCCTTCGCGCCGATGACCGAGCCGATCGATCCCGACATCCCACAGCCGGCTCCTGCGCCGCCGCGGGCTTCGCAGGTCCGGGGGCAAGGGCCTGCCGTGGGTGTCGTCGCGATCGGAGGAGTCCTGGGGGCGTGCGCCCGCTACGGCGCGGGCCTGCTGTGGCCCACCGCGCCCGGCGCCTTCCCGTGGACCACGTTCGCGGTCAACGCGGTCGGCTGCGCCGTGATCGGGATCTTCATGGTGGTCATCACCGAACTGTGGTCCGCGCACCGGCTCGTACGCCCCTTCTTCGGCACCGGCGTCCTGGGGGGCTTCACCACCTTCTCGACCTACACCGTCGACATCCACACCCTCATCCAGGACGGTCACGCCCAGACCGCGCTGGCCTACCTGGCCGCGACCCCGGTCGTCGCCCTCGCCGCGGTGTGGGGCGCCGCGACCGGCACACGCCACCTGATCGCGAGGAGGCAGACATGACACGGCTGCACGGCAATGCCATGCGCTTGACGATCTTGATCGGCGACAACGACACCTGGCACCACAAGCCGCTCTGCACGGAGATCGTCCACCGGGCACACAAGGCCGGCCTGGCAGGCGCCAGCGTCTTCCACGGCGTCGAGGGCTTCGGGGCCTCGTCGCTCATCCACACCGCCCGGCTGCTCTCCATGAACGAGAACCTGCCGGTGGCCGTCACCGTCGTCGACCACGAGGAGCGCATCCGCGCGTTCCTGCCGCAGCTCGACGAACTCGTCACCGAAGGCCTGGTGACCCTCGACGAGGTCGAGGTCATCCGATACGTAGGACGGGGAAACCACTCGTGAACTGGGCACTGGTCATCGCGGGGGCCATCGTCGGCGCGCCCCTGAGGTATCTCACCGACCGAGCCGTCCAGACGCGGCACGACACCGTCTTCCCCTGGGGCACCTTCACCGTCAACATCGTCGGCTGCCTGGTCCTGGGCACCCTCGCCGGCGCGGTCACCTACGGCGCCGCCTCCCGGTCGGTGCAACTGCTCGTCGGTACCGGATTCTGCGGGGCGCTGACCACCTACTCGACGTTCTCCTACGAGACGCTGCGCCTGGCCGAGACCGGAGCGAGGTTCTTCGCGGCGGCCAACGTCGTCGCGAGTGTCGTCGCCGGCCTCGGGGCCGCGTTCATCGGGGGCGCGCTCGCCCAGGCGATCTGGGCCTGAGCGGCGGGCAGCGCCGCTGCACATCGAGCGGCGGGTGTCGCGGTTTCAAGGCCTGCCGCATCCCTGAAGTGCCGTAAACGGTCCGCGGCTCAGGTGGTCGGATCGGTCAGGGCAGTATCGCGGGTGTCCGTTCCGCCCAGTTCCTCGGTGATCGCCAGGGCTGTCCGCAGGAGCGCGGACTCGGTCCCGATGGCGTGCTCCGGTAGCGAGGAGGTGGTGCCCACCAGGGCCACCGTGGCCGCGACGTCATGTTCGTCGAAGACGGCCGCGGCCAGGACCACGCCATCGATCGACGGCACCCGGATCCGGCTGAGACCGCGGGACCGGCACGGCTCCAATTGGTTTTGGAGCTTCGCCCGTTCTTCGTCCGGGATGCGGGAGAGGTACCTCTTGGTCCTCTCCTGATCCCCGGACAGCGCGACGAAGAGCCTGGTCTGCGCCGAGTCGGGTCCCAGGGTCGACCCGATCCGGACGGTGATCAGAATCGGGTGGGTGCCGGCTTCCGACACCAGCGAGACCACCGGACCGGATGCGCCCCACACGGACAGCACCACGGATCGGCCCGTGTCGAGCGACAAGGCGTCCATATGGCGAGGTGCGATGTCCAGCACGCGCCGCTGGCCCTGGGCGACGGCGCCGAGCTGCAGAAGCAGCCGCCCGGGGACGTACGCCGTCGGGTCGTCCGGCGCACGTTCAAGAATCTCGTCGAGGACCATCGAGGTGAAGTAGCGGTGCACGGTGGTCCGGTTGAGTCCGATCCGTGCGGCAGCCTCGGCCACGGTCACCTTCGGCTTGTTGAGCGTGAACAACCGCAGGATTTCCGCGACGCGGTGCACCGCCTGGATGTCGCCGGTGCCGCCCCCGCTGGTCAAGCCCGCTCCTCACGTTGCTTTCACGTGCAACGAACTCTACCGAGCGCCCGGCACGGGGTTCAAATGGACAGGAGTCCGGCTGCGTTCTCCCCGGTCATCAACGTGATGTCGGCCGCTGCCACACCCTCGTCCAAGAGCACCCGGACCATCCTGCGGTACGCGGTGACCGGCAAGGGGTTGCCTTTCTGCCCGAGGTCGGAGGAGAGGATCGTCCGGCCGGGGCCGGCTGCCCGGTAGAACTCCGTGATCCGGTCGAACGGCTTGTCCTTCGGGTCCCGGCCGACCAGCATCGCCAGGCAGTGCTCGACAAAAGCACCAGCGCGGCACCAGTCGGCAATGCTCGAGGGGGAGGCGCCGAGGACGAAGTCGGGGTGGCTGATCACGATCCTTGTGACGCCCGCTTCGAGCGCGCCCGGGATCAGCACGTCGATCTCGGCGGCCGGCAGGTGCCCGCAGTTGAGGATGGCGGACTCGGCGGCGATCACGTCGAGGATGTCGCGGGTGGCGGCGTTGAGCTTGCCGGACTCGTCGAGCACACTGATCGGCTCGTTCTCCCGCAGCGGCACGCCCGCGATCGGGAATCCACTGTGGTTGTGCGCATGGAAGTCCAGGTGTGCCCGCGAGGCGATGGTCGGGAACCACACGACCTTGCCGCCCATGCGCAGGGCCAGTTCGACGGCGTACGGATTGAGCCCGCCGACGGTGTTGTTGAGCGCGATACCCCCGTAGACCTTGACGGGAATGTCCCGCAACCCGGCCTGTTCCAACGCGAGGATGTCGGTCTGCATGCTGTGGTGGTGGGATTTGGCCACCAGGGCGCGGAATCCGAGGGATGCGGCGTCGGCCGCAGCGTCCATGATGGACATCCGACGGGGGAACGGGCTGGGGGCGGGGTGGGTGTGCAGGTCGACGGCGCCGGTGAGCAACGCGTCCACCTCGGGGTCGGCGTGCAGCCGGTCGGCGTCCAGCATCGGGTCCCACAGTGCGTTCGCGGTCTGCGTCATGGGTTCGTCCTCGTCTCGTGGTCAGGTTTGTGGTCGGTTCGGGCTACTTGACGGCCATCGCGTTGGGCGGTGAGCCGACCCCGCCCCGCAGATTGAGTGGCTTGGCCGTCAGCAGGAACTCGTACACGCCGTCCTCGGCGCAGTCCTCGGCCAGCTCGTCGAGCTTCCACAGTTCGCCGATGATCAGCCCGAGCAGCGCGATGAGCGGGCGGTGCATCATGCCGTTGTGGGAAGGGCCGCGCGGGGGCGGCGGTTCTTCCGGGTCGACCCAGCCGGAACCGGCATCGACCGGAAAGGACTCCAGGCCGCCGTTGTCCGACGCGGCAAGGGAGATCTGGTGGTCCCACAGCCACGCGAGCATCTCCTCCGACTGGTGCAGGCCCGGGCTGCCGGTGCGGGCCGCACGCTGCTCCGGTGTGGAGTTCAGCCAGTGCCGGGCCCATCCGGTGTGGAGCAGCAGGATGTCGCCCGGGCGGAACCCGACCCCGAAGTGCCGGGCCATCGCGTCGAGGTCGGACGGTGTGATGCCCTGCGGCGCGTCGGGCGCCAGGGGTTCGCCGATGCTGTCGAACCAGCGCACGGCGTCGAGCAGGACGCCCCGGCCCACGATGCCCTTCTCGGCGAGGAGCTGGATACCCAAGGAGGGTGTGCCCACGTCGATGTCGGACTCCTCGACGCCGCCGTAGAAGCCGTAGCGGGGGTGGCGGATGTGCCGGAGGCCGTCCACTTGGGAGGTGGACTGGAGGTAGAACGAGTCCAGCCAGTCGTCCCGGTGGTGCGGGTTGTTGGAGAAGATGTGGTGAGCGGTCGGCGGCCGCGTGCCGGTCAGGCTGGGCACGAACGCGTTCAGTGGGTAGTCCAGGTTGAACACCCGGCCCCGCTCGACGAGTGCGGCGCCGGCGAGGGCGGTCCGCGGTGTGAGGAAGTTCAGCGTGCCGAGCTGGTCGCCCGGGCCGAACACGTTCCACGAGGAACCCGGTGGGGCGTCGGTGCGGCGCAGCAACTCGTCATACCGTGGAACGGTCGCGGGGGTGGAGTTCATTGGTTCTCCCGGGTCGGGGGCGTGAGGTGCGTATCCACGGCAGCAGGAACGGCACGGCGACCGCGTTGAGTACGGACAAGGTGAGATAGGCGAGGACGTAGTCCTGCGTGGTCGAGTAGATCTGGCCGAGGACCAGCGGTCCGGCCGCGGACCCCAGGCTGGTCCACGTCTGGAACTGGGCGAACTTCCTGGGGAAGTCGTCGATCCCGAACAGCTCCACGATCACCTGTGATCGGATCAGGATGGTGTTGCCCAGGCTCTGTCCGATCAGTGCGGCTCCGAGGAACAGGACCCAGCCGTACGGTGCCAACCCGACCAGGGCGACCCCGACGGCTTGTGCGCAGAAGCTGGTCATCGTCCATCGGTGCAGGCCCAGCCGGCGGATACCGGCGCTGCCGACCCACCGTGACGCGACCGCTGCCCCCGTCGCGACGGCGACCGCCAGGCGCGCGCCGGTGAAGTCCCGGGACAGCCCGGTGGCCACGATGTAGGTGGTCGCGCCCAGCTGCGAGGCGCTGATCAGGCTGAACGCCACAACCAATGGCCAGTGATGGAGCAGCGGAACCGACCTGGCCGGCAGGACAGGCATACGCGTCGGTGTCGGCCGTGCCGCTGTCGCCCAGGTGCTGAGGGCCAGTGCGCCGCAGCTGACCACAAGGAAGCCCGCCGCGATCAACAGGAACGATCGGGTGGCTGCCGCCTGGGTGGTCAGCAGGAGGGCCAGCACTGGTGAGACCAGGATGCCGCCGGCCGAGGAGCCGGAGGTCGCCAGTGCCATTCCGGCTGTGGGTCTGCCGTTGAAGACCCGTACCAGCACGATGGTCCCCACCACCACGATTCCGCCGCTGAAGATCGCGCCCAGCGTCGTGAACGCCGCGATGACGACGATTCCGGTGGGACGGACGGCCATCGCTGTGATGGCCGTCGTCCCGCCCAGTACCGCGCCCAGCATCACCAGGTTCGGGCTGCGCTGTCCCAGGCGGGCGAACAGCGGCCCCGTGAGTGCGCCCACCACGAAGAAGCCGGTGCTCCCTATGGACAGCTCCGCCGCGCTCACTGTGCCCGAGCGGAGGAACGCCGCGATGTAGATCGGGATGCCGTAGACCGCGACACCGCTGCCGGCGGTCTGCAGGACGAAGACAGCGACGGCGACGGGCGTGGCTTTCCTGTCCGGGCGCATACCTGGCCTTCGTGCGGAGTGTCATGCCTTGGCGCCGGCCCGTTCGCCCACCGTGTTCAGGTCGACCCCGCGTGTCTCCGGTCCGACTGTGACGGCCAGCAGGATGATCACCCCGCCGAACGCCGAGAGGATTCCTGCGGTGTAGTGGAAGGGCACGAGATGAGCCAGCCACAGCTGGTAGTAGGAGAAGAACGCGGGGATGACGACCGCGGTGCTGTAGGCGACACCCCAGCCCGACGACCGGACCGCGGTGGCGAAGCGTTCGTTGATGTAGGCGGGGAGCACACCGAGCGAGCCGACGGTGAACACGTTGGTCAGCGCGGCCAGGATGGTCAGTTGGACCCAGCCGTGCACGTTCCCGCTGCCCATCAGGGTGAACGTGACCGGCGTCAGCAGGACGGTGGTGGTCGCGGCGATGTAGAGCGCCCGCTTGCGGCCGATCCGGTCGCTCAGCCAACCGTAGAAGAGGTAGGTCGCCATGCCCGGCCACGCGTTGACGAGCTGGGTGTGGGCGAGGTCGGAGGCGGTGTAACCCTTGTTGGACAGAAGCAACTGCGGCATGACGCTGCCGAGCATGTTCACCGCGAAGAAGACGCCGGTCATGATGGCGTACGACTGGAGGAACGCCCGGCCGGACGACCCCTTGAGCATGTCGCGCAAGGGAGACTTGGAGTGCGACGTCTCCTTGTAGACGTCCGAGTCCTCGACCCTGCGCCGCAGGAACCAGGCGACCGCATAGGACAGCAGGGCGCCGATGAGGAACGGGATCCGCCATCCCCACTGGACGTACGGCGAGTGCAGCCCGGCGTTCGGCGCGAACAGCAGGACGATGGTCGTGAGACCGGCCACGAAGAACGGGCCGCCGCTGGCTGAGCACTGGACGAGCGCGCCGGTGAATCCCCTACGTCCCTGGGGTGCGTACTCCAGGGCCATCGGCGTGGCAGCGGTGTACTCCCCGCCGAGGAAGATGCCTTCGATGAACCGCAGCCCGATCAGCAGCGTCGTGGCCAGTGTGGCGCCGACCTGTTCGGCGCCCGGCAGGAGTGCGATGAGCAGGGAGATCGTGCCGAACCCGTAGATGGTGACCGACCCGACTCTTCGCCGGCCGATCTGGTCGGCGAAGTGGCCGAACAGCAGGGCGCCGACGGGGCGGCCGATCAGGGTCGCGGCAAAGGTCATGCCGACGAACACCGACAGTTGGCTGGGCGAGAGGCTGGACTGGAAGTAGACCATCGCGGGCAGCAGGGACGTCGATGCCACGTAGATGGAGTAGGAGTCGACGGCGAAACCCGCCCAGGCACTGGTGATCGCCCGCCGTCTGCGGGCCCGTAGGTCGGAGTCGCTGGGTCTGGCACTGACTTCGGTGATGGAGGACATGGCTGAGGTCCCTTCGGCGCTGAAGGCACGGCGTATGGCGGAGTGGGTCAGTTGCCCGGGGCCGGGTACTCGTCGGCGTTGAGTACCCAGCCGGGCTGGGCGGAGAAGTCGTGGCGTGGGCCCGAGAAGATGTCGATCAGGTGGTTCACACCCGATCCGATGGCCTGCGAGGTGTGCACCGTGGGCGGCGGAATGATGGCCACAGAGGGGCTGCCGACGCGGGCATGGTCCTCCGGCCGCCAGGAGGTGGCGTCGGGGCCCCACGGCGTCTGGATGTGGTGGACGTAGGTACCCGCGACGACCAGGCTGCATTGTTCGAAGTCGTCGTGCGTGTGCGGCGAGAGCCGGTGCGGATCACGGGGACCGTTGCCCGGCTTGAAGAACCCGACCATGAAAGCGCGGGTCCGGAAGAGCCGGCCGAAACGCTTGGGGTCCTCCGGAACGTCGGCCATGAGGTAGGTCCGCCAGCGGTAGCCCCCGACCGGCTCCGGCCATGGCTCCAGCGGTGCGACTCGTGGGTGCGGCTCGGCGTACCGATCGGCGTTGGCCGCCCGTTTCGCCCACTCCGCCTCGTCGGACTGGATGAGTTGCACGATCGGGCCGGCGCCTGTGCTGACGATCTCGCTGGAGCCGGGCGGGACGACGACCAGCGCGGGGCCGGTGACCGTGTGCTGCTCGCCGGATCCGGTTCCGCGGATGGCGCTGTTCCCGTCGATCAGCAGCACGACCTGTTCGGATGCCAGCTCGGCCGAGAAGATGGTGTCGCCGGACTCCGGCTGAGTGTGGATCAGCACGAAATTCTGCCCCCGGACGATCCACTGCCGACTGCCCGCCCCGGTGACGGCGCTGGGCGCGGTGATGGAGAAGTCGAGGAACTGCGGCGCGGCAATGGCGTCGCCCGACTGCTTGGGTGTCTTCGCGGACAGCGCGGCGCGAAGGTCGTCCTTGGTGTAGGTCACGAGTTCTCCTCGGCACGTTCGAAACGCAGGTGCAGGCGTCCTTCCAGGTCCAGCCCACGGCTCAGCCGCACGGGCATGCCGACGCGCAACGAGTCCGGCTCGGCGTCCACGTGCGACAGGACGCGAGGGCCTTCCGCCAGTTCGACGTAGGCGATGACGAAGGGGGCTCTCCCCGCGTACTCGCCCTGACCGCGGTGATTGACGGTGTAGGAGTGGACGGTGCCGTTACCGGAAAGCGCCTCCCAGATGAGGCTGTCCGACATGCAGTGCGGGCAGCGGGGACGCGGGTACCAGACCAGAGTGCCGCAGTCGGTGCAGCGGGGAAGTTCCAGCCGATCGTCGGCCAGACGTTCCTCCAGGCGGGTGAGGACCTGGTCGTGCGGGATCATGCGTCCTCCGCTCCGAGTAGCAGGGTGGCGGCGGCGGTACGGAAGCCGAGGTTGCCGCCGTGGCCCTGGACCAGCCCGATCCTGCAGTCCGGGACTTGAACCTCCGGCGCCGCCTCACCGCGCAACTGGCGGACGGCCTCGATGGTGCGGATCATGCCGCCGCGGGAATCGGGGTGGTTGTTGCACAGGCCGCCGCCGTCGGTGTTGAACGGCAGCCGGCCGTCTGCGCGCAGGGTGCCGCCGGTGACGAAGGCCCCGCCCTTGCCCTTCTCGCAGAAGCCGAGGTCCTCCAGGCTCATCAGCACGGTGATGGTGAAAGAGTCGTAGATCGACACGTAGTCGACGTCTTGTGGCGTCAGTCCTGCCTCGGCGAACGCGCGTGGCCCGGAGACCGCGGCGCCCGTGCGGGTGAGGTCGATCCGGCCGGTGGCACTGTGCTTCACCGTCTCCCCGTGCCCCAGCACCTTGACCGTGCGCCGCGGGAGCGTGCGGGCGATCTCCTCCGACACGATGACCAGTGCCCCGCCGCCGTCGGTGGTGACGCAGCTGTCCAGCCGGTGCAACGGGTCCGAGATCATCGGCGAGTTGACGACATCCTCGATCGTGACCGGGTTGCGCAACAGCGCGTTGGGGTTGTACTGCGCGTGGTGCGCTGCCGCGACCTTGATCTCCGCGAGCTGTTCGGAGGTGGTGCCGTATTCGTGCATGTGCCGCCGTGCCGCCAGGGCGTATCCCGCGGGCACCGTGACGCCGTAGCCGGCCTCGTACGGGTGCTCGGGGCCGCGGGCACCGCCGGTGGTTCCTCCTCCGTTCAGCGGAAGCCCGGCCATCGCGACCAGCGCCACACGGCACTTGCCGGCCGCCACGGCGGCAGCAGCATGTCCCACGTGCATGGGATAGGACGCCCCGCCGCCTTCCGTGACGTCCACATAGGACAGATCGGTCAGGCCGAGGTAGTCGGCCATCGCGATCGAGCCGAGCCCGGGTACTTCCGAGCAGAAGAACCCGTCGACATCCGCCGGGCCGAGCCCGGCGTCGGCGAGCGCGCCGTAGGCGACCTCAGCCGTCACCTGGGGCACGGTGCGGTCGGGAATCTTGCGCAAGGGATGCTCGAAGGCACCGGCGATGCGCGCGGACACCTGCCTGGTCATGGGGATTCTCCTCGCAGATCGACGGTGTAGGCCGCCTCGGTCAGCGCGGCGACGTGATCCGGGGTGACGCCGGGAGCGCACTCGCGCAACGTCAGCACGCCATCGACGAACTCGAACACGGCCAGGTCGGTGTAGACGCGATCCACCACACCGGGGCCCGTGAGAGGGAAGCTGCAGCGCTTGAGCAGCTTGGGGTTTCCCTGCTTGTCGACGTGGGTCATCATCACCCAGACGCGGCGGGCGCCCGCAACCAGATCCATCGCACCGCCCACCCCGGGATTGCCGCCGGGGACAAGCCAGTTCGCCAGGTCCCCGGCCTCACCGACCTGGAGCGCGCCCAGCACGCACAGGTCCAGTCGGCCGCCCCTGGCAAGGGCGAAGGAGAGCGACGAGTCGATGGAGGCGGCGCCCTCGAGCAGGGTGACAGGGTTCTTGCCCGCGTCGGTGACATCCGGGTCCGGCTCACCCAGCGGGGCCGGGCCGACGCCCAGCAGGCCGTGCTCACAGTGGTAGACGATCTCCTTGCCGGGTGTTGCCTGTTCCGGCAGGAGCAGCGGCACACCGATGCCCACGTTCACGCACCAGCCGTCCACGAGGTCGTCCGCCACCCGGCGGGCCATCTGCGCCCTGGTCAAGCTCAGCTGTGCGCTGGTCATCGGACCGGCTCCCCTGCGGTTTCCACGACGTGGTCCACGAACGGACCCGGCAAGTGGATGTCATCGGGCGGAAGGGATCCGGCGCGTTCGACGCGGTCGGCCTGCACGATCGTGGTGCGGGCGGCCATCGCGGCCAGCGGGTTGAAGTTGCGGGCGCCGAGCCGGAACCGGAGGTTGCCGTACCGGTCGGCCCGATGTGCTTTCACCAAGGCGAAATCCGGTCGCAACGGCGACTCGAACACATACGGGCGGCCGTCGATCACGCGGACTTCCTTCTCCGCCATGGTCTCGTGAGCCACGCCGCCGTCGCCGTAACGGACCACGAATCCTCCGTTGGCGAGCATCGTCCCGGCAGCGGTCGGGGTGTAGAACCCGCCGAGGCCCGAACCTCCGGCGCGCAGCCGTTCGGCCAACGTGCCCTGCGGCACGAGTTCGATCTCGACGTCGCCCGCGAAGTACCGCTGGAAGAAGTCGGGGTTGACGGGGAAGGAGCAGGAGAACCTGCGGACCCGGTTCTCCTTCAGCAGCCTGCCGATCCCGCGCTCGCCCGGCAGGCCACGGCCGCCGTTGTTGGCGATGATGTGCAACTCGCGCACGTCGCTGTCGCACAGCCCGTCGATCAGGTCGACCGGCACCCCGGTCTGGCCGAACCCGCCGATGGCGATGGACATTCCGCTACGGACTCCGGCCAGGGAGTCCGCGGCACCCGGCCGGATCTTGTCGATCATCGGACGGCCGCCGGCAGGGCCTCGCGAGCCTGCGACAGCGTCCGCCGGGCCGCTTCGGAGATCATCCCAGTGTCGTTGCCGACCAGGATGAACCGGCAGCCCTGCTCGGCGCGCAGGTGGATCTGCTCCCCGCCCTGAACCACCGTGCCGACCGGGACACCGGCACGGACCGCGGCCCGGATCGATGTCGTCACGGCCTCGTGGACGTCCGGTGAGCCGCCAGGCACCCCCAGGCTGAGCGAGAGGTCCCCGGGCCCGATGAACACGGCATCCACACCAGGCACGGCGAGGATCGCCTCGATGTCCTCGACCGACTCCCGCTCCTCGATCATCGCGATGCGCGCGATGTCCTCCTGGCCGGCGCGAACGTACTCGGCCGACCCGCCGCTGATGCTGCCCCACAACCCCGCCCGCGCGGCCAGTCCCATCCCGCGCGTGCCGGCCGGAGGGAACAGGAACTGCTTCATGGTCGACTCGGCCTGCGCGGCGTTGGAGACATGCGGCACGAGAATCCCGGCAGCTCCCGCGTCGAGGTATCGCTGTGCATCGCCGTAGCCGTGGTCAGTGATCCTTACCAGCGGCGCGACGTTCATCCGGGAGTAGAGCACGACCAGGGAGTACACGTCGCGCACCGAGAGCAGGGCGTGCTCGGTGTCGATCACGACGAATTCGAAGCCCGCCGCCGCGATGATCTCGGCGATCTCCAAAGAGGGAATCTTCACGAACGTGCCGACCACGGGCGGCCCGGCCGACTTCAACAGCTGCTGGAACATGATCACGATCTCCGTTGATGGACAGCACCAGAGCGGTTCATTATGCGAACAGGCTGTTCGCGATACGCAGCATTACATCGATCGCCCGACCGGGCAAGGGGGTGGAACGGGATCCAATTGGTTGCCAGTTGCCGACGATCCAGCGCCTTGCGCCGGTCAATGACCCGCCACCAGCGCCCGGTCGGCTTCCCGTATCCACGTCGTAAGCCCTGGTCGCCCCGGTTCGGCAACGCCGCCCGCAACGGGACACGCAGGCGCGGGCGCCCAGCGGACATGACGAACCCGGAGCAGGAAGCCCGGTAGTGGCCGACGGCAGCGGGCCACGAACGGCGCACCACCCATGCCATCGATCTCGGTGCGGAAATATCGGCGCAGGTCACCGCGGGCTTGATCCGCTTGGACGGACCCGTGATCGCCGCCCTGGGCGAGACCGCGCTGCGCAATTGGGTGCGGCAGGCCGAGACCGACGCGGGCAAGCCAGCAGCGCCTCCGCGGCGTTCGCACAAGCTTCGGCGCCCATGCCGCCCTCGGCCCGACACCGCCGACAACCACTCCCCCGCACCACCCGATGCCCCGCACCCTTGGGCCGCGTGCAGGAGTCCTTTCAGAGCCACTCCCGATCAAGCGCCGTCCCGGACGACCCCGTGCGGAGATGTCCCCCCGGAACTCTCCGGGGGGACATCTCCGCACGCCCTCTTGTTCTGATGCCCTGTCAGGCCGCCACGGCCGCAGGCGTCTCCGCCGGCGTCTCCGGGGCTCCGGGCCGTGCGCCGCGCAGGCCGGTCCCCAGGGCCAGGCCGATCAGGCCGGCGGCCATGAGCAGGCTCACCACGATCTTGGGCGCCACGTCGCTGGTGACGAAGTCGAGGACCTGGCCGCCGGTCAGGGCGAGCGGCACCCACAGCGGCACCAGGCGGGCCCGCCAGGCGCCGTAGGCGAGGACGAGGACGCCGATCATGAAGCCGAGGATCCAGATCGCGAAGGACGCCGCCACGAACGGATCGCTCTCCAGGGCGTGGGCGACGGGCCGCACCGTGTCCAGGGACACGCCGTCCGCGGCGAGCGGGCCGTAGAAGGCGTTGTACTGCCACAGGTGGACGGTGGAGAAGTAGAGGGCCGGGACGGCGAAGGCGCCTCCTATGGTGGCGACAAGACGCTTGCGCCGGCCGACCGCCACGATCAGGCCGGCCAGCGCGGGCAGGAGCAGCAGGTGGGCGAGGGCGAACAGGACGGTCTCGGCGCGCCACGCCGCGAGGTTGGAGGCGGCGGCGGTGACGTTCTCGGCGGCCTCCTTCACCTCGTCGGGGAACGTCACCCAGTACAGGGCGTTCGCCGCGCCGTACACGACGCCGGCGCAGGAAGCCGCCGGTCGACGTCCCGGGCCTGGCCGACCTGACCGCCCGGGAGTCCGAGGTGCTGCGGCTCATGGCCCGCGGCCTGTTCAACCCGGAGATCGCCGGCGAGCTCTTCCTCGGCGAGGCGACTGTGAAGACGCACGTCAACCGCATCTTCGCCAAGCTGCGCGTACGGGACCGCGTGCAGGCCGTAGTCCTCGCCTACGAGGCGGGCGTGGTGCGCCCGCGGGAACCGCACCACTGAGGCGCGCCGCCGTCACGACCTGCGGGCCAGGACCAGGCGGGAGTTGGGGGCGCCGTCCGGGCGGCGGCCGAAGTCGGGCAGCACGGCGGTGCGGACGGTGAAGCCCGCCGCGGTCAGCTCCGCGCGCACCGCCCGGAGCGGGAACGTGCGGTAGTACATGACGAAGCGCGGCCGCCATATCGCGTTCCGTATCCGCATCGCCGCGTCGAAACCGGCGGGCACCCAGTAGCCCCGCGAGGCGATGCGCGGAGGGGCGAAGACCGGGAACGCGAAGAGCCCTCCGGGCCGCAGGGCGCGGTGCACCCCCGCGAAGAGGCCGGGGCGCTCCTTGGCCAGGAAGTGCCCGAAGGCGCCGAAGCTGACGGCCAGGTCGAACTCCGCGGCGAAGTGCGGGTTCCGCGCGTCGGCACGGATCCATTCCCCGTCCGGGTGGGCACGGCGCGCCTCGGCGAGCATGCCGGCGCTGAAGTCCACTCCCGCGACCCGGCCCCGGCACAGCGGCCGGAGGACGCGCAGGCCCGCTCCCGTGCCGCAGCACACGTCCAGACCGTCCCCGAAAGGACCGTACGGGCGCAGGGCCTTGGCGGTCGCGTCGAGGATGCGGTCCGGGGTGCGGAACGGCGTGTGGTCGAACCTCGGGGCGAGCAGGTCGTAACCGTGCTCGACGGAGGACAGGGCCTGCACGGCCAGCTCGCGCAGCGAGGGCCCTTCGGGTGAGAACACCGCTCCAGGGTAGAGCCGTTGGGCCCGGGACCCGCGACTGCTTGACGCGACGTCAGACGGTCGCGGGTTCCCTGCCCCCGGCGAAGAGCATGGCGACCATGGAGCGGGCGGTGGCCCGGAGCCGCTCGGGGTCCTGGTAGACGCGTTCCATCACGACGGTGCCGCGGGTCATGGTGATCAGGACGCGGGACGCTTCCGCGGGCGGGACCGCGAGCCGGCCGGCCGCGTCCGGCCGGGACAGCCGCTCGGTCATGACGTCCTCCAGGCGGTCGAGCAGGCCCCGGATCGCCGCGCGGATGGGCTCCGCGTCGGCCTGGGTGTCGGTCGCGGTCTTGGTGGACAGGCAGCCGCGGGCGGGGGTGCCGCGCGTCATCGACGCGATGGTGAAGTCGAAGAAGTCCTCCAGCGCCCGCCGCGCGTCCGGCTGGTCCAAGGCGGTGCGGGCCTCGGCGAAGAAGGCGTCCGCGTAGTCCGCGAAGACGCGCAGGAACAGTGATTCCTTGTCCTGGTACGCGTTGTAGAGCGAACCGCGCTGCACACCGGTGGCGTTCGCCAGGTCCTGCATGGAGGTCGCGCCGTAGCCCTGGTGCCAGAAGACGTCCAGGATCCGGCCAAGGGTGTGCTGCTCATCGAACTGCCGCCGTCCAGCCATGCCGCCACCGTAATTCATTTTTGACGCCATCGTCAAAGTTTGCAACTCTGTCAAACATGACGAGCCTGTCAAAGATAGCTCGGGCAGACGGGCCGAGCCATGCCCCGGACCGCCGCGCCCAGCCGGAAAGCGGACACATGCACATGAGCACCACACCTCCCGGACCCGCCCCCTGGCGCGCCATCGCGGCGGGCGCGAGCGCGAGCTTCGTCGGCATCGGCCTGGCCCGTTTCGCCTACACGCCCCTGCTGCCGGAGATCGTCAACGCCCACTGGTTCTCGCCGTCGGCCGTCGCCTACCTCGGCTCGGCCAACCTCGCCGGCTACCTGCTGGGCGCACTCGCCGCCCGCCGCGTCGCCCGGCGGCTCGGCGACCGTCGGGCGCTGCGCTGGATGATGGCGCTCGCCACAGTGGGCCTCCTCGCGTGCAGCGTCCCGGTCTCCGTGGGCTGGTTCTTCGCCTGGCGCCTGGTCTCAGGGGTGGCCGGCGGCGTGATCATGGTGCGGGTCGCGGGCGCCGTGCTGCCCCACCTGCACGGCCGGCGCCGCGGGCTGGCGAGCGGCGCGATCTTCGCCGGCCTCGGCATCGGCATCGCCGCCTCGGGAACGCTGGTGCCGCTCCTGCTGACCGCGGGCCTGAGCAGCACATGGATCGGCCTGGCCGCGCTGTGCGCGCTGCTCACCGCCCTGAGCTGGAACGGCTGGCCCGCGCCCGCGGCGCCCTCGCCGGCCGCGCCGTCCGCACCCCCGCCGCGGGCGGAGCGGCCGGCCCGCTCGCCACGACTCGCGCTGCTGCTCGTGGAATACGCCCTGATCTCCATGGGCATCGTCCCCGCCATGTCCTTCCTGGCCGACTTCGTCAGCCGCGGCCTCGGCAGGGGTTCCGGCGGCGGCTCCCTGATATGGATCGTCTACGGGCTCGGCGCACTGCTCGGCCCCACGCTCTACGGGCTGCTCGGCGACCGCCTCGGATTCGCCAGGGCCCTGCTGCTCATCACCGTCGTGCAGGCGGCGGCGCTCACCGCGCTCGCCTTCGCTCACGCCCTCCCCGAGATCGCGGTGCTCAGCGCCGTCATCGGCACCCTCCCGCCCGGGGTCGTACCCGTCGTCCTCGGCCGCGTCCACGAACTGGTCCCCGCCAACACCGAGGCCCAATCGGCCGCCTGGGGCAGAGCCACCATCGCCGGCGCCCTCTCCCTGGCGGTGTCGGCGTACCTCTACTCGTACGTCTTCGACCTCACGGGCCAGAACCACCACGTGCTCTTCCTCATCGGCGCCGCGGCCCTCGCGCTCGCGCTCCTGACGCACCTCGCCACGCGTCTTTTCCGCCCCGCCACCGACCGGCGCCCGGCCGCCGCCCCGGCGGGCGCGCTCAGCGAATGATCACGCGGCCCCGCAGCCGGCTTCCGGACCCGGATACCCGATTCGCCTCAGGTCCTCGGCAAGATCGGCAAGGCCCACCTCCGGATTGAGCGCCGATACGACGCCCTGGGTGAGGGGCCGCAACGCATAGACGTGGCGGACGGCCTCGATGTCCACCGCGACCTCGTAGTAGTCCTCGGCAAACTGCTGATAGGCATCGGGGCGGCCGTCCGCCAGGACGTCGAACAACCACTCCGCACCGCCGTCGTGCTCCACACCGCCGGGCAGGGCCTCGACGGTCCCGGCCGTCCACCGGGCGTCCGCCTGTTCACGCCAGAAGCACACGGTCACGCGGGGTGTCCCGTCGTGCCCGGTGAACGCCGGTTCCGAGACGTTGTGGGCGAACACCTTCGGCAACCCGTCGAACAGCCCCGGCCACGGGACCGGCGGCGTGACCTTGTGCGGGCTCATGGGCGACTCGTGGTCGAAGCCGCGGGCGTACGCCCCCATGGAGGAGAAGACGATCGCGTACTCATTGCCGCACCCGTCACGCATGGAGGCCATCTCCTCGGTCGGCGACCACCGGGCATCGAACGAGTAGAACCTGAAGTCCCACTCCGGGCTCATGACGGCATCGAGGACGGCCATGGCCCGGGAGCAGTCGCGGACGACCGGGATCGCGGGCAGTTGACGGATGAGTTCGCTGACGGACACCGCGCCATTCAAGCCCACGCGTCTGACAACAGCGGCTCAACGCACCCTGTCGCATGCCGCGTTCGGCTGCGCCGGCACGTGCGGCGCCGGGTACATCTCGCCACACGCGCACCCTTGACACCTGGCGATCAACCGGAGGAGCATCTGTCCGCACCCTGACAACGTTGTCTAACGAGGCGTTGTCCGAACTGAATTGAAGGGTAGACAACGATGTCAGACACACCATCAGTTCGTTCTGGCGCGGGGCGGCTCCGGCCGACACCGCGCTCCCTACGGCGCCGGACGCCCGGTGGCGCGGCCGTCGCGCTCATGGCGGCACTCGGAACCGTCCTCTCCCTGGCCGCCGCCGTCCCCGCGACGGCCGCGCCGGCCGCCTCGGACCGGGGCGAGGTGCGGGACACCGCGGCGTACGTCGACCCGCTGATCGGCTCGACCAACGCGGGCAACACCTACCCCGGCGCCGTGCAGCCCTTCGGCATGCTCGCCTGGAGTCCGCAGAACACCCGGGGCCAGATCTCGACCCCCGCCCCCGGCGGGTACGAGTACAACGCGAAGAAGATCCGCGGTTTCAGCCTCACCCACCTCAACGGCGTCGGCTGTTACGGGGCCAACGGCGACATCCCCGTGATGCCGTACGTCGGCGACGTCGACTCCTCCCCCTCGGCCGACTCCACCGACGCCAAGTACGCCAGCTCGTTCTCCCACGAGGACGAGACCGCGGAGGCGGGCTACTACAAGGTGGGGCTGGCCAGCGGCGCGTCCGCGGAGCTGACCACGACCCCCCGCACCGGCTCGGGGCGCTTCGGCTTCCCCGCCGACAAGCCCGCGAGCATGCTGTTCCGTACGTCCAACTCCGAGACGGGCAGCGGCGACGCGACCGTGCGGGTGGACGAGGCGGCGCGGACCGTGACCGGCTCGGTCACCGCCGGCAACTTCTGCGGCCCGATGAACGCGAACAACCGCCACGACCTCTACACCCTTTACTTCACCGCGCACTTCGACCAGCCGTTCGCGAAGGTCGGCACCTGGACCGACACCACGCTGAACCCGGGATCGACCTCGGCCTCCGGTGGCACCGGTTACGGTACGAACGGCATCCCGGCGGCGGGCAAGGGCTCGGGCGCGTATGTGACGTTCGCTCAGGGCACGACGCAGGTCCAGGCGAAGGTGGCGATCTCGTACGTCAGCGCGGCCAACGCCGAGGCCAACCTCAAGGCCGAGAACCCGCCCCGCAAGACGTTCGACAAGGTACGGTCGCAGGCGGAGTCGGCCTGGCGGCACGAGCTGGACAAGGTGAAGGTGAGCGGCGGCTCCGACGCCCAGCGCACCACCTTCTACACCGCGTTGTACCACTCGATGCTGGAACCGACGCTGACCAGCGACGTCGACGGGCGCTACCTCGGCGCGGACCTGAAGCCGCACAAGCTGGCGAAGGGCCAGAAGGCGCAGTACGGCACCTTCTCGGGCTGGGACCAGTACCGCGCGCAGGTGCAGTTGATGACGCTGCTCAACCCGCGGGCGGGCAGCGACTACGCCCAGTCCCTCTTCAACTACGCGGGCCAGCGCGACGGCGAGTGGGACCGCTGGCTGCTGGAGAACGGCAAGACCAGTGTGATGTCCGGCGATCCGTCGGCCGCCGCGCTCGCCGGGATCCACGCCTTCGGAGGACGCGACTTCGACGTCAAGGGCGCGCTGCGCTCCCTGATCACCGCGGCGACCGTGCCGACGGCGAACGACTCGGACAGCGCGGGCTGCAACGTGGAGTGTGTCGGGCAGCGCCCGGCGCTCGACAAGTACCTGAAGCTCGGTTACGTGCCGGCGGACGGCTGCCACTGCTGGGGCGGCGCGGCCGAGACGCTGGAGGACGCGGCGGCCGACCACGGGCTGTCGGAACTGGCCGGCGCCGTCGGTGACCGCGCGAACCAGAAGAAGTTCCTGGAGCGTTCGGGCGCCTGGAGGTACGTGTTCGACGCGAACGCGACCCCGCAGGGCGGCTACATGCGGGACAGGAAGGCGGACGGGACCTGGGTCGGCGGTTCGTTCTCGCCGAGCACCGAGAGCGGCTTCGTCGAGGGCACCAGCGCCCGGTACACCTGGATGGTCTACTCGGACGTGGCGGGCCTCGCCCGCGCGATGGGCGGCAACGACGCCGCGGTGAAGCGGCTGGACGCGTTCTTCCGTACCCCGGCCGGCGCTTTCGACTTCTCGGCGCAGGACCCCACGCGCTTCGACCCCACCAACGAGCCCGACATCAACGCTCCCTACCTGTACGACTACTTGGGGGCGCCCTGGAAGACCCAGGAGACCGTGCGCGCGTCGCTGGACCAGCTGTGGACCGACCAGCCCGGCGGCATTCCCGGTAACGACGACGCGGGCACGATGTCGTCCTGGTACGTCTTCTCCGCGCTCGGCATGTACCCGCAGGTCCCCAGCCGGGCCGACCTGGTGCTCTCCGCGCCGCTGTTCCCGCGCGCGGTGATCCGCACCGGACACGGCAAGAAGATCACGGTCAACGCACCGGGTGCCTCGGCGGAGAACCGGTACATACGGGGTCTGCGGACCGATGGCAAGAAGTCCGACAAGCCGTGGGTGCCCGCCTCCTTCGTCACGCACGGCGGCACCCTGGACTTCACGCTGGGCAGCACGCCGGACACGTCCTGGGGCAGTGCCCCGGCCGACGCCCCGCCGTCCTTCCGCGAGGGCGGGGTGCCGTTCTTCACCGGGACCGCGCCCGGCCAGGTGAAGGTCGAGCCGGGAACCACGGGGACCGCTTCCCAGGTCAAGGTGCAGACGATCGAGGACGCGGCCGCCACCGTGCACTGGAAGGCGACACCGCCGAAGGGAATCACGGTCACGCCGTCGGAGGGCAACCTCAAGGTGCCCGCAGGGGGTTCGGCCAGTGAGAAGTTCACCGTCACGGCCGCGACCGACACCCGGCCCGGCTTCTACACGGTGCCGGTGACCCTGACCTCGGCGTCCGGCGCGGCCGTGCCCAGCACGTCGCTCGCGGTGACCGTCGCCGCGCGGGACAGTGTCATGTGGAACCTCAACAACACCGGTATCTCGGCCGATGACACCAACCCGCAGGCCAACTTCGACGGCCAGGGCTGGAGTTACTCGGCGAAGGCGCTCGCGGATGCCGGCGCGAAGCCCGGTGGCACGGTCTCCGCGGGTGGCTTCGACTTCACGTGGCCCGCGGTGAACCCGGGCGACCCGGACAACATCGAGGTGGTGGGCGGTGGCGCGCCGCAGGTCCTCGACCTGTCGGCCGGCTCCCCGGACGCGACGAAGCTGAGCCTGCTGGGCAGTGCCATCAACGGCACGACGACGGGCACGGTGACGCTCACGTACACCGACGGCACGACGCAGGAGGCCTCGATCGGGTTCAGTGACTGGACGCTGGGCGGCGGCACCCAGCAGCCGTCCTTCGGCAACGTCGTGGCGCTCCACACCCCGTACCGCGACGTGTCGGGCGGCGGGGTGGACCGGGTGGGTACGGACGTCTTCGCCACGGCTCCGATCGCCTTGCAGGCGGGCAAGCGGCTGGCGAGCGTGACCCTGCCGGGCGCGACCGACGGCGGCGTCATCCACGTGTTCGCGGTGGCCACGGCCTGATCCCGCGACGGGGGCGGGGTGGGGACGGCCGCGGCCGTGCCCACCCCGCCCCGGTCTGTATCCGGCTCGGCTGCGCCTCAGGGCGCTGCCCGCACCGCCGAGGCATCGCGATGCCCCTCGTGCCGCGCATCAACACACCGGCAGGGTTCGGGGAAGCGATCGCTTGCCGGGTCAAACATCTGGCCCGAACCCCTTGCCTCGTGATCGTTCACGGCTAAAGTCGAGCTCACGCAGGGCGACCGACCGAAGGGGCAGGCGTTGGAGAGACGGCCCACCACCGACGCCGGTCGGCTCCCGACGCTTTCCGTGCCGCGGTTCGTCGGGCGCGATCGCGAGGTCGGCGCGCTCGGTGCGGCGCTCGGTCAACCCCCCGCCGTGGTGCTGATCGACGGTGAGGCGGGGATCGGAAAGACCCGCCTGCTGAGGGAGTTACTGGCGTCCGAGGCCCAACGAGGACGCCGGGCCCTGGTCGGTGCCTGCCCTGAGTTGCGCGTACCGTACACACTCGGCGCGGTTGTGGACGCGGTGCGCGACGGGGTCGGAAGCGCGGCCGGGCTGCGCCTCAGCGGCCTGGGCGGCGCGCTGCGCCCGTTGTTCCCCGAGTGGGCCGACGAACTGCCTCCCGCGCCGGAGCCGCTGGAGGACGCGACCGCGGCCCGGCACCGGTTGTTCCGCGCGTTCGTCGAGGTGCTCGGCCGGCTCGACGTGGCCCTGCTCGTCGTGGAGGACGTGCACTGGGCGGACGAGGCGACGCTGGAGTTCCTGCTCTTCCTGGTGTCGCGCCGCCCGCAGCCGGTGAGCGTGGTGGTGACGTACCGGCGGGACGATGTCCCGCCCGATTCGCTGCTGTTGCGGCTGTCCTCCCGGCTGCCCGCCGACGCGCACCTGGTCAGGATGGTGCTGGCGCCGCTGGGGATCGACGACACCGCCGCGGTCGTCTCGTCGATGCTGGCCGGTGAGCACGTGTCGGCCGAGTTCGCGGCCTTCCTGCACGCGCGGACGGAGGGTGTGCCGCTGGCCGTGGAGGAGTCGGTGCGGCTGATGCACGACCGGGCCGACCTGGTCCGCCAGGACGGCGGCTGGGCGCGGCGCCGGCTGGACCGCATCGACGTGCCGCCGACCATTCGCGACGCCATGCTGGAGCGCGTGGGGCGGCTGAGGCCCGACACCTGGACGGTGCTCTACGCGGTGTCGGTGCTCTCCGGTCCGGCCGACCACGCGACCGTGCGGGCGGTGACGGGCCTGCCCGAGGACCGGTTCGGCGCACTGGCGGCCGACGCCATGGGATGCGGTCTGCTGCGCGAGGCCGGGCCCGGGCAGTGGTCGTTCCACCATGCCCTGGCGTGCGACGCGGTGTACGAGGCCATCCCGGCCGAGGAGCGGCGTGCCATGCATCTGCGGGCCGGCCGCGCGATGGAGCGCTGGCCGCTGCCGCCGGTGGCGCAGTTGGCCCGGCACTTCCGGCTGGCGGGCGACGTCGAGTCGGCGTGCCGCTACACGGAGCGGGCGGCCGACCTGTCCACGCAGTCGGGTGACGTGGCCACTTCGACGCGGCTGCTGCACAGCCTGGTCACGAGCGTGACTCTGCCGGTGGAGCAGTTGGTGGGCCTCGTGGCGAAGATCCAGTTCCAGTCGCTGCCGGGCTCCGACCCCCATTCCAGGATCATCGACTCGCTGCGGTCCGCGCTGGGGACCCAGGCCCTGACCGCGGGACAGGAGTCCCTGGTCCGCTTCCAGATCGGCCGGGTGCTGATGGTGGCGGGCGAGATCGAGGCGGGCCGGAACGAGATCCTGAAAGCCGTGCCGCAACTGCCGCCGGACTCGCTGGAGGCGGCGCGGGCCCGTATTCTCCTCGCGCTCCCCCTCGGCAACGCACGGCCGGTGTCGGAGCATCTGCGCTGGCTGCACGAGGCACCCGCGATGACGGTGTCGATCGCGCCGCACGAGCGCATGCGCCTGTCGGTGGAGCGTGCCTTCGCGCTGCTCATGCTCGGTGAGGAGAGCGGCTGGGACGAGGCACGGCGCATTCCGGACGACGTCGCCAACTCCCGCGAGGCGGCGATGGTCGCGGTGGGCCACACCAACGTCGGGGAGGAGGCGATGCGGTGGGGGCGGTACGACGAGGCCCGCTCGCGGCTGGCCGTGGCCTCCGCGATCGCCGAGCGCCACGAGTTCCTGGAGTACCTCGCCAGCATCGCCTCGTCCCGGGCCCACCTCGACTGGTTCACCGGGGCCTGGGAAGGACTCGCCGACAGGGCGGCCCGGCTGGTCGACGACGACGATGGCGTGCGGTTGAAGGACCGGTGCGAGGCCTCCCTCGTGGCGGGCCTCATGCAGATCGCCGCCGGGGACCGCGCGGCGGCCGAGGAGCGGCTGCGCTTCGCCGGCCGCGACGACCAGCAGCGGATCGAGGCGACGACAGCGCTGGCGGGGCTGTATCTGCGCGACGGCGACGCGGGCGAGGCGCTGCGGCTGACCGACGAGGTGGCGGAGGTCGCCGTCGGCAGCGGGATCTGGACCAGGGCCGCCGAGTTCGCGCCGGTACGGGTCGCGGCACTGGTCGCCGCGGGCCGGCCGGGCGACGCCGCCGACCTGGTGGGCGCTTTCGAGCGGGCCCTGGGCGGCAAGGACGCCCCGGCGCCGCAGGCGTCCCTGGTGCTGTGCCGGGCGATGCTGGCCGAGGCGGACGGCCGGCCGGACGACGCGGCGGCACTGTTCGCCCGGGCGGCCGATGCCTGGCAGGCGCTGCCGCGGCCGTACGACGCCCTGCTCGCCCGGGAACACCACGCCCGCTGCCTGCTCGCCGCGGGCCGTCACGACGCCGCGCTGCCGGTGCTGTCGGACGTCCGCCGGGCGCTGTCCGGACTCGGCGCCCGCAACGACGCCGACCGGGTGGCACGTTCGCTGAACGAACAGGGCGCCGGTACCCGGGAGGCGCGCGGCCGGGGACGGCCCGGTTACGGCGACCAGCTCTCCCCGCGCGAGCTGGAGGTCGCCCGCCTGCTGCTCGACGGCCTGACGAACCGCCAGATTGCCGACCGGCTGGTGGTGTCCACGCAGACGGTGGCCAGCCAGGTGAAGTCGGCGATGCGCAAGCTGCGGGCGACGTCGCGGACCGGACTCGCGCTCAAAGTGGCGGAGTTGGGACTCGTCGGCGAGCAGAAGCACACCCTGCCCGACGAGTGAATTCGGCGCCGCCGTCCCGGACGAAAAAAAGACGCGCGCGCGAACGACGAGTTAAATCCCGCATCTGACCAATCGAGGCCGGTCCGGGCCCGGTTGCACACTCGTGCTCATGTCAACCGCAGAACCGCCGGCGACGGAGCCGGCGGACACCCCGTTCGAGCCGGCGCTCCGTGCCGAGGACGAACCGGCGCCGTCAGCGACACCGGACGGCCCGTCAGGCACTCCGGCCGCCCGGGGCACCAACGGCGCCGGCGGCGCCGACGAGTACGAACCGCTCTAGCGCGAGGTCCCAGGGCCGCCGCCGCACCGGGCTCGCCCGCGGTGCGGAGTCCCGCGTGCCGTCGCGCCGCATGTCCCCCGGTATGTCCCCTCCTTCATCCCACAGGAGACCCATAGATGAGGCGAAGCACAAGGAAGCGTCTCGGCAGACGCCTGGGCACGGTGACCGTCGGTCTGACGGTCCTCGGGATGGTCGTGTCGACCACGGCGACCCACGCCGCCGAGCCGGCGCGGCAGACGCCGCGACCCGGTGCCGTACGGACGAACAGCCCCACGGCGATTGCCGACACCGACCTGGCGCGGGTCGTCGCCGCGTCCGGCGGTGCCGTGCCGGTGACGCTGATCACCGGTGACAAGCTGCACGTCGGTGTCGACGACTCCGGCAAGCCGGTCGTCCGCGACATCGAGAGCGCGGCGCGGCCCGACGCTCCCCCGGTGGTGTTCCACACCATCACCCGCCAGGGCAGGACGTACGTCGTTCCGGACGACGCCCTCGCGCTGATCGGCAAGGGGCTGCTGGACTGGGGGCTGTTCGACCTGAGCCAGCTCGTGGCACTGACCGCGGCGGGCAAGGGCGGCACGGTGCCGGTGCTCGTCACCTACACCGGCACCGCCAAGGCCGACATGACGCGCAAGGTGGCCGGCGCCTCCGGCGGCAGGGCCCTGCCGAGCATCAACGGCCGTTCGATGAACGTCGCCGAGGACGGCCGCTGGTGGCAGCAGGTGCGGGGCAAGACGGACGCCACGTCCGCCGCCGCCCGGTCCGCCGGTTCCCTGGCCGGGGTCAAGAAGGTCTGGCTCAACGGCATGGCCCATGTCGACCTCGAGCAGTCGGTGCCGCAGATCGGCGCGCCCGTCGCCTGGGAGCGCGGCTACGACGGCACCGGCGTGACGGTGGCGGTGCTCGACACCGGTATCGACGCCACCCACCCGGACGTCGCCGGCAGCATCGTCGGCCAGGTCGACTTCACGGGCAGCCCCACCGGGGCCAAGGACGGCCACGGGCACGGCACCCATGTGGCGTCCACGGTGCTGGGCAGCGGGGCCGCCTCCAAGGGGCTGCGCAAGGGCGTCGCACCCGGCGCCAAGCTGCTGGTCGGCAAGGTCTGCGACGACAGCGGCCAGTGCCCCGACGACGGCATCATCGCGGCGATGGACTGGGCCGCCCACTCGGGTGCCAAGGTCGTCAACATGAGTCTGGGCGGCGACCCCACCGACGGCACCGACCCGATGAGCCAGGCGCTCAACGAGCTCAGCCGCTCCACCGGCACCCTGTTCGTGGTCGCGGCCGGCAACTCCGGCTTCGTCCCGCAGAAGGTCGTCTCCCCGGGCTCCGCCGACGACGCCCTGACCGTGGCGGCCGTCGACAAGAACGACGAGATGGCCAGTTTCTCCAACCGCGGTCCGCGGATCGGGGACGGCGCGGCCAAGCCCGACATCGCGGCCCCGGGCGTCGGCATCGTCGCGGCACGCGCCGCGGGCACGTCCATGGGCACGCCGGTGGACCAGTACTACACCGCGGCCGACGGCACCTCGATGGCGACCCCGCACGTGGCGGGCGCCGCGGCCATCGTCGCCGAGCAGCACCCGGAACTGACGGGGCAGCAGATCAAGGCGCTGCTGATGGACACCGCCACCGACCTCGGGCACGACATGTACGCCCAGGGCCGGGGCCGGGTGGACCTGGCGACCGCGACCAATCCGCGGATCGTCCCGAAGGGGACCCTGAACTTCGGCCGCCTGGCCTTCCCGCACGCGCCGGTGACAAAGACGATCACGTACACCAACCGCGGTGACGACGACACCACGTTGCACCTGGCGATGCCCGTCTCGTTCGCCGACGGCAAGCCCACCAAGGCGGGCCTGTTCACCCTGAGCACGGACACGGTCGTCGTGCCCGCCGGCGGCTCCGCCGAGGTGTCGGTGACCGTCGACGGCAGGGTGCTCGGCGACAACGGGCCCTTCGGCGGCTACAACGGGCTGCTGACCGCCCGCGACGACTCGGGCTCGGTGAAGCTGAGTTCGGGCATCCACACCTTCCTCGAAGCCGAGAAGTTCCCGCTGACCCTGAACGTCGTCCCCCCGGCGGGCGCGACCGACGTCAGCTACGGCACCGCCACCTTCCGGCCGGTCGACGACCAGGTCCACCTGCACACGGGCCCGGTGCTCGACATCGACCGGGACACGATGACCGAGCAGCTCTTCCGCGGCACCTGGGCGGTGCAGATGCCGGTCAGCTGGCGGGACGCGTCCGGCGAGTGGCAGCAGGCCCAGCCGATCGCCCCGGAGGTGGGCCTCTCCAAGGCCACCACCGTCACGTTCGACCTGCGCAAGGCCAAGCCGCTGAGCGTGCAGTACCCGGAGTCCACCGAGACCTACTCGGCCTCCGACGCCGTCAACCGGGTCTCGGCGACCGGGGCGTGGACGACGGGCACGGTGTTCTCGGCCGACTACAAGGCCGTCGAACCCCACTGGTGGGTGCTGCCCACCACCGGCAAGGTGAGCATGGGCACCTTCACCCATGACTTCTACAGCTCGCGGGTGACCCCCGCCGTCACTCTGCGCGCCTCCGGCGGCGGCGCCCCCACGGGCCTGTCCGCCCGCTACGCGACGCCGGACGCCACGGTGAGCGAGACGCAGATGTGGCTGAACGACGACGGCGACCCGGGCTTCCGCGAAGCCGCGATCCCGGTTCCCCGGCTGCCGGTCGAAGGTCACCTGCCGGTGGTCTACGCGGGCAACGGGACCGCCGCCGAGCTCGCGGACGCCGGCGCCCGGGGCAAGCTCGTCCTCCTGACCCCGGCCGACATCTGCCAGGGCACGTGCGACTTCGCCAGGCTGCGGGACGAGCGGGTGGCCGCCGCCGCGGCAGCGGGCGCCGTCGGTGTGCTGGTCGCGGCACCGGACCTGACCTCGCTGGGAAGCCCCGGCACGCTCGACCAGTGCGGGTTCGGGCCGCAGAGCTGCCCGGCGCTCCAGGCGTACACCGCGCTGCCCGTCGTGACCGTGCCCTACGCGCAGGCCGAAGGCCTGATCAAGCGCATCAAGGCCGACCGGTCGCACGTCCGGATCACTCTCGGCGGCAGTGCCGTGCCGACGGCGTACGTCGCCAGGTACCACGACGAGGGGCAGATCGGGACGGGCGCCTACCGGGTCCGCAAGGGCGATCTGGACCGGGTCGACCTGTCCTTCCACGGGGCACGGCCCGGTTGGGTCCACCAGCTGAGCTGGATGCAGCACCTGCGGGCCACGCCCGTCACGTCGCAGGTGTCCCTGCCGCACCCTGCCACGCAGAAGGCCATGACCGTTTTCGTCGCACGGCAGCCCGACGCGATCAGCCGGTTCACCGCCTCCTGGGCCGAGGACGGGGCGGACTCCTTCATGACGCACAACCGGACCGAGGTGAACGACCTGGTCCTGACCGGCAGGAACGCGATCCACTGGAACGCGGGACCCTCCGTGCCCGGAGCCGCGTCGCAGGCGCGGACCCCGTCCGGCTTCACCGTCTCGGCCGGACCGTGCTCGGGGTGCCGGCAGGGCGACACGTTCTACCCGAGTGTCTTCGTGACGGGCAGCGGCGGCGGCCGCCAGGCGCTGATGGGCATCGTCGACGACGAGCTGATCACGCACGACTTCACCGAGGTCCCCGCGTGCGGGCCGACCCCGTCGACCACGTTGCCGAACCTCGACTTCACCTGCGACTTCATGCTGCGGAACGCGTCCGGTGACGAGATCGCGCGGCACACGCAGCCGCTCCCCGACGTCGACTACCTGACCCAGTGACGGCACGAGAGACCGCGAAGGAGACCAACGCGATGAAGAACACGGTGCCGTCGGCACGACGCCGCAGAGGGGCCCTCATGGTGCTCGCAGCCGCGGTGATGCTGGCGCTGACCGGCTGCGACGGCGGTGACCTCGTCTCGTACGACCTGCCGGCGAAGTCGGCCCGGTACACGTTCGAGGCGAAGACCGACGACGTCAGCACGGTGTGGCAGTACACCTCCGCCGAACCCGCCAAGGACGACGCCCCGCAGCTGAGCCCGTGCATGGGCGAGGTGGTCGGCGGCGACACGGCGGCGTGCCGTCCGGAGCCGCTGATCTTCCTGCGCTACGACTTCGGTCTGGCGCTGGACAACACCGTCAAGGCCGGGGAGAGCCACGACATCACCGTCGTCGGCTATTACCAGGAACGCCTCACCGCTCTCCCCAAGGTGACCTCCCTGAAGGCGGAGACCACCTTCGACGGGGGCAGGACCTGGCGCCCGGCGACCACCCGCGCCACCGGGAAGAACACCTTCACCACGACGGTCAGGAACCCCCGGCGGGACCAGGCCGCCCACGGCGTCGGACTGAGGATCAGCGCGACCGACAGCCAGGGCAACACCGTCCGGCAGACCCTCCCCTCGGCGTACACGCTGCGCTGAGAGGCCGGACAGACACAAGGCCGGGGCGGGTCCGCCGTCCCGCCCCGGCCGTCCCGGGCGGCACCGCCCGAAGCCCGCACAAGGGGCTCTGTCAGCGCCGCCGCATAGCCTTCCGGTTGATCCAATCGCCCTACGTCCCGGGCGACTTGCGACCCATCCGGACTCACCCGGACGGGCACGCACGCACGCACCGGGAGGAAAGAAGTTCACTCCATGCGGGAACCGCGCAACCCGTTCCGCACGTCACGCCGCCGCGGATGGCTCGCCCTGGCGGCCGTGAGCGGTGTCGTACTCGCCGCCACTGCCGTCCCGGCCCACGCCGACGCCACCGAACCGACCGACTACCTCACCATCGCCGCGCCGTGGGACCTGCAACTCCCCGCCGCGGACGCCGAATCCGGCACCGCGATACCAAGAACGCTCACGCTGGGCGTCGGCCACGGCAACGCCGACAACAACGTGACCGGCGGCCGGCTCACCGTCGACGCCTCCGGGCTCGCGGACGTCGCCGCGGTGACCTGGCCCGCCGCTTGCGTCCCGGACGGCACGGCGGAGCTCACCGCCAGCTGCGACTTCGGAGCCATCGGCGCCGGCCCCTCCACCACGGTCGCCTCCCTCGACCTGCACGCCCGGACCGGCGCCGCCGCGGGTGCCTCCGGCCTCGTGCACATCTCCGCAAGCGCCGACACTGACTTCGGCCCACTGGACGCGGAACCGATGGACGTGACCGTCACCATCGGCAGCGGCCCGGACCTGTCGCTGAACCAGTTGCCCCGCCTCAAAGGCGTCGCCCCGGACACGGACATCCCCCAGCAGCTGCGGCTGGGCAACCTGGGCAACCAGACCGTCGACCGCACCCTGCTGACGTTCTTCGCCTCGCACGGCCTGGACTTCACCAACCGGTACGCCAACTGCGCCTACGCCGCCGACGACGACACCGCCAACCCCACCGGCACCAGCGTGGTGTGCGTCGTGGACGAGCCCGCCCGGCCGGGCCGGACCTACGACCTGTCGGGGGCCGCGGCGGTGCACACCCGAACGGCCGCCCTGTACGAGCGATTCGACTACTCGGCGCAGCCGTACACCGACGAGGCATACCAACAGGCGCTGACCGGGAAGGACTTCGTCCCCGGTTCCGGCGACCGGCTCACCCTGGAGCCCGAGGCGGCGCGCCGCGCGACCGGTGGCGCGGACCTGGATCCGGACCTCGATCCGGGCGACAACTACCGCGTCACGACCATCCAGGCCGCCAACACCGCCGACCTCAAGGCGGTCGGCGCCGAGGTGACCGGACAGCCCGGTGACACCGTCACCACCACCGTCGCAGTCGAGAACGACGGGCCCGCCTGGGTGGCCTCGCTCCTCGCCGGGGAACCGGCCGCGCTGGTCGACGTGACCCTCCCGGAGGGCACCACCGCCCTCACGGCTCCCGCCAACTGCCAGGGCGGCGGACGCTCCTTCCATTGCCGTACGCCGATCTTCCTCTGGGAGCACCACCGCAGCGACTTCACCTTCACCGTGCGCATCGACAGCCTGGCCCCGGCCAACGCCCCCGGCTCCGTGTCCATCGTCAACAGCCACTACGAGCCGCCGGTCAGGGACTTCGACCCGGACCTGAGCGACAACACCGCCCCCATCACCGCCGGCGCCGCCGCCGAGTGACGGCCCGCGGGCCGGGAGGCAGGAGCGCTGCCTCCCGGGCCGCCGGGCCCCCGGATCCCAGCTCGACCCGCTCGACACGGCTTCCGGTCGAACAGCGTGATGCGGAAAGGTGCCAATACGTTGCGCCGGCGTGTTCGACTAGGGCAGGCTGTCGGTTCTGTAAGGCCCTGCCCATGGCTTGTCCGTGCTCACCAGGCTTACGGGAGCCCGGAATTGACGTGCTGTTCCGTGGTTTCCAGGACCGGTGCACGATCAGGTCGGCACCAAGGGGCACGTTCACGTCCGTGAGGTCACCGAGCGGGCGACGCGGGAAGGAAACCGTGTGAGCCGGATCTCGGTCCGGGGATTCGCGGTGGCTTCGGCCACTGCGGTCACCACCGTGGGCGCTGTCGTCGGTGTCGCCTCCGGCAGCGAGCAGCCGGGCCTGCAGCCCGTCGCCGCCACCGACGCGATCACCGTCCTCCCGGACATTCCCGCCGGTCAGCAGGTTCAGCAGGCGTCGCTGACGCAGCAGGTCCTGGCGCAGACGGACGCCGCCGACGCCACCGCGCGGAAGACCGCCGAGGAGTCCGCCCGCAAGCAGGCCGCCCGGGACGCCACCGCCCGCAAGGAGGCCGAGCGGCAGGCCGAGGAGAAGCGCAAGGCCGACGAGCTGATGGCGAATGCCGCGTCGTCGACCGGCGTGGTCCAGGACATGGCCCGGGCGATCATCGGTGACTCCGCCCAGTTCCAGTGCTTCTCCAACATCGTCAGCCGCGAGAGCGGCTGGAACTTCACCGCGACCAATGCCTCCTCCGGCGCGTACGGGCTGGTGCAGGCCCTGCCCGGCTCCAAGATGGCCTCGGCGGGCGCGGACTGGCGCACCAACCCGCGCACCCAGATCAAGTGGGGCCTCAACTACATGGACAGCCGCTACGGCAGCCCCTGCGGCGCCTGGTCCTTCTGGCAGACCAACCACTGGTACTGAGCGGGCGCGCCGAGGGGTCCTGCCGCCGCATGAGCGGCGGATCATTTCGACATTCCGGACATAACTCACCATAACGGCCACGCTGCGGCGGGGTCGTTGCCCTGGCGGACGGGCCGGATCCCACCGGCGAAGGTGTGATCCGCGCCACCCCGACGGGCGACCCGCCGGGCGGCACCCGACCCCGCCCGAGGCGAGGATCCCCCGAACGGCGGCCACCCGCCGAACGGCCGTTCCCCCGGGCTCCGTGGCACCCGGCGCCCGTCCGCCGCCGGAAAGACGCACACGCCCCCTCCCCGCCGCCGGCACCCGCGCGGCCGGGGCGCGCCGGCCTGCGCCGACACCATCCGCACCGCCCGCCGGCGAAGAAACCCTGAACGCCCCTTGACGCTTCCCGAACAGCGGTGCCAACATCACGTCATCCAAAATGTTTGCGCAAACGTGCGATCGGACGGTCGCCGATGTTTACGCAACCATCCGGGGCTCCGTCCCATCGACGGGGCCCCGCACGACGACGTGAGGGATGGGATCATGGCAGCCATATCGCCGCCGTCCAGTACCGGCAGGGCGGCACCACCGCCCGGACGCAGGGGCCGGCGCTGGTTGGGATGGGGCTTCGTGGCGCCATTCATGATCTTCTTCGCGCTGGTCTTCCTGGCGCCGATCGGCTACTCGATCTACCTGAGCCTCTTCCGCGACCAGCTCATCGGCGGCACCTCGTTCGTCGGCCTGGACAACTACACCCAGGCCTTCCAGGACAGCCAGTTCTGGTCCGGACTCGGCCGCGTCGCGCTGTTCCTCGCCGTCCAGGTGCCGATCATGCTGGGCATCGCCCTGTTCATCGCCCTCGCGCTGGACAGCGGACGGCTCCACGGCCGGAACTTCTTCCGCATCACGATCTTCCTGCCGTACGCCGTCCCGGCCGTCGTGGCGACCTTGATGTGGGGCTTCATGTACGGCGACCGCTTCGGCCTGGTCGCCAACCTCAACGACGCCTTCGGGACCTCGCTGCCGAACCCGCTCTCCCCGAGCCTCGTGCTCGCGAGCATCGGCAACATCGTGACCTGGGAGTTCGTCGGCTACAACATGCTGATCTTCTACTCGGCGCTGCATGTGATCCCGCACTCCCTCTACGAGGCGGCCGAGATCGACGGCGCCAGCCAGCTGCGGATCGTCAGGTCCATCAAGATCCCGGCGATCCGCGGGGCGCTGGTGATCGCGACGATCTTCTCGGTCATCGGCAGCTTCCAGCTGTTCAACGAGCCGAGCATCCTCAAGCCGCTGGCGCCCAACGCCATCACGACGTACTTCACGCCGAACCTCTACACCTACTCGCTGTCCTTCTCCGGCCAGCAGCACAACTACGCCGCGACGGTCGCGATCGTCATGGGAGTGGTCACGATGATCGTCGCCTACGTCGTGCAGCTGCGCGGCATGCGGAAGGAGGCGTGACGATGGCCCAGTCCAGCACCAGCACCCTCGCGCCCAAGCGGCAGCGCTCCGGCTCCGTCCTGTCCGGGCGGTCCGCGAGCCGGCGCCGCTCCTCCGACCGGCCCAGGCGCAACATCCTGCTCACCGTACTGACCGCGCTCGTCGCGGTGTACGCCCTGATCCCGCTGGCGTGGCTGCTGATCAGCGCCACCAAGACGCAGAAGAACCTGCTCGACTCCTTCGGGCTGTGGTTCAGCGGCGACTTCGCCCTGTGGGACAACATCCAGCAGACACTCACCTACAACGACCACATCTTCGTACGGTGGCTGCTGAACACCCTGCTGTACGTGGTGGTGGGCGCGGGCGGCGCGACCTTCCTCGCCGTGCTGGGCGGCTACGGCCTGGCGAAGTTCAACTTCCCCGGCAAGCGGTCGGTGTTCGCGGTCGTGATCGGCGCGGTCGCCGTGCCGGGTGCGGCGCTGGCCGTGCCGACGTTCCTGATGTTCAGCAAGATGGGCCTGACGAACACGCCGTGGGCGGTCATCGTCCCCTCGCTCATCTCGCCCTTCGGCCTCTACCTGATGTGGGTCTTCGCCTCCGAGGCGATCCCGGACGAGCTGCTGGAAGCGGCGCGGGTGGACGGTTCGGGCGAGATCCGCACCTTCTTCCGGATCAGCCTGCCGCTGCTGGGGCCGGGCATCGTCACCGTCCTGCTCTTCACCGTGGTCGCGACCTGGAACAACTACTTCCTGCCGCTGATCATGATCAAGGATCCCGACTGGTACCCCCTCACGCTGGGGCTCAATGCCTGGAACGCCCAGGCCGCCACGGCCGGCGGGCAGCCCGTCTTCAATCTCGTGATCACCGGGTCGCTGCTGACCATCGTCCCGCTGATCGCGGCCTTCCTCTTCCTCCAGCGTTTCTGGCAGACCGGCCTCAGCGCCGGCAGCGTCAAGGAATGATCACCGGCGCCCGGCGGGCGCCGTGTCCCCCCTGCAGCCCTCTCCCCGGCACACCCCTGCGGTGGCCGTCGGGCGGCGCCGCAGTTCATCACCACAACGAAGTGAGATGCGATGACGAACAAGCCACTTCGCCGTTCGGCGCAGGCGTTCGCGGTGCTCTGCGCGGCGGCCCTGTCCCTGACCGCCTGCGGCTCCTCGGACGACTCCGGCTCCGGGGCCAAGGCCGCGGACGCGGGCAGCGTCGAGGCGGCGCTGAACAAGGGCGGCAACCTGACGGTGTGGGCATGGGAGCCGACGCTGAAGCAGGTGGTCAGCGACTTCCAGGCCAAGTACCCCAAGGTCAAGGTGAAGCTGGTCAACGCCGGCACCGGCAACGACCAGTACACCGCTCTGCAGAACGCGGTCCAGGCCGGCTCGGGCGCCCCGGACGTGGCGCAGATCGAGTACTACGCGCTCAGCCAGTTCGCGCTGGGCAAGTCCGTGACCGACCTCAGCCCGTACGGCGCGAAGGACCTGTCCAAGGCCTACTCGCCCGGCCCCTGGAACGCCGTCTCTCTGAACAACGGCGTGTACGCCCTGCCCATGGACTCCGGTCCGATGGCGATGTTCTACAACAAGAAGGTCCTCGACCAGTACAAGATCAAGGTGCCCACCACCTGGGACGAGTACCTCGACGCGGCCCGCGCGCTGCACAAGGCGAACCCCAAGGCGTACATCACCAACGACACCGGCGACGCCGGCTTCGTCACCAGCTTGATCTGGCAGGCCGGCGGCCACCCGTACACGGTGGACGGCACCAAGGTGAAGGTCGACTTCTCCGACCCCGGCACCAAGGAGTTCACCGCCGTCTGGCAGAAGCTCATCTCCGAGAAGCTGCTCGCCCCGATCAGCTCGTGGAGCGACCAGTGGTACAAGGGACTGGCCGACGGCACCATCGCCACGCTCAACACCGGCGCGTGGATGCCCGCCAACTTCGTCTCCGGCGTCCCCTCGGCCTCCGGTGACTGGCGCGCCGCCGCGCTGCCGCAGTGGGAGGCGGGCAAGACCGCCAGCGCGGAGAACGGCGGCAGCTCGCTGGCGGTGATGGAGGCCAGCAAGGACAAGGCCCTCGCCTACGCCTTCGTGAAGTACGCGGACAAGGACGCAGGTGTGCAGGCGCGCATCAAGGGCGGCGCCTTCCCGGCGACGACCGCGGACCTGAACTCCGACGCGTTCCTCAACACCGAGTTCCCCTACTTCGGCGGTCAGAAGGCGAACCAGATCTTCGCCGCCTCGGCGAAGAACGTGGCGCCCGGCTGGTCCTACCTGCCGTACCAGGTGTACGCGAACTCGATCTTCAACGACACCGTCGGCAAGGCCTACGTGTCCTCCACCCCGCTCCCCGACGCCCTCTCCAACTGGCAGGACGCCTCGGTGAAGTACGGCAAGGACCAGGGCTTCACCGTCAACTGACGCAACGGCACCACCCGTGGCCGGCCCGGCGGTTCCCCGGCGGGGAACCGCCGGCGCCGGCCACCCGGGGCCTCGCGGACCGCTGATCCGCGGCGTTCGGCCCCCCATAGACTTCTGACATTCAGCGGCTGATGTGCGTGACGAAGGGTACGGCGGACGTGGACGGGACCGGACAGAACTCGGTGGCCGCCGC
Organism: Streptomyces sp. NPDC088733; assembly: GCF_044751185.1. Taxonomy (NCBI): domain Bacteria; kingdom Bacillati; phylum Actinomycetota; class Actinomycetes; order Kitasatosporales; family Streptomycetaceae; genus Streptomyces; species Streptomyces sp. NPDC088733. The sequence goes on along the minus strand of NZ_JBIVLH010000018.1, from coordinate 26,151 downwards.
GCAGCGACGGCGGCGCGGCGCGTCGATGGCCGACGTCGCGAAGCTGGCGGGCGTCTCGGCGCAGACCGTCTCCCGGGTCTCCAACGGCTTCCCCGGGGTGCTCGACGACACCCGGCAGCAGGTCCTCGCCGCGATGAAGCAGCTCGGCTACCGCCCCAACAGCGCGGCGCGCGCGCTGAAGAGCGGCGAGTTCCGCACGATAGGCGTCATCCTCTTCAGCCTGTCCAGCACCGGCAACATGCGCACCCTGGAGGCGGTCTCGTCCTCCGCGGCACGCGAGGGCTACGCGACCACCCTGCTGCCGGTCACCGCGCCCACGCAGGACGGGGTGCGCGGCGCCTTCTCGCGGCTCGGCGAGCTCGCCGTGGACGGCATCGTCATGATCATGGAAGTCCATCTGCTGGACGCCATGACGGTGGCGCTGCCCCCGGCGGCACCCCTGGTCGTCGTCGACTCCGACGCAGGTGACCAGTACTGCGTGGTCGACACCGACCAGGCCAGCGGCGCCCGCGCGGCCGTCGAGCACCTGCTGGGCCTCGGCCACACCACGGTCCGGCACATCGCGGGCCCCAAGGAGTCCTTCGCGTCCGAGCGCCGGGTCGGCGCCTGGCGGGAGGCCCTGGAGTCCGCGGGCCGCGAGGTCCCGGAGCTACTGCGCGGCGACTGGTCGGCGGAGTCCGGCTACGAGGCCGGCCAGCGGATCGCGGCGGACCCGGACTGCACCGCGGTCTTCGTCGCCAACGACCAGATGGCCCTCGGTGTGCTGCGCGCGCTGAGCGAGCACGGCCGTCGGGTGCCGGAGGACGTGAGCGTGGTCGGGTTCGACGACATCCCGGAGGCCGCCTCCTTCATGCCGCCCCTGACGACGATCCACCAGGACTTCGCCGAGGTCGGCAGGCGCTGCGTCGACGGCGTGCTGCGGCAGATCAGGGACGACGTCGCGGAGCAGGGCACCACGCTGGTGCCCACCCGGCTCGTGGTCCGCGGCAGTACCGCCCCTCCCCCGGAAGACCGCCGCCCGTGAACCGCTGACCCCCTCCACCACCCCGCCCCTCGTCGTCGCGCCCCGCGATGGCAACGCAAACATCCCGTCCCGGGCACCCCTCGCCGGCCCGTCCGCGAGACCCCGTGACAGCACCGCACGCACGTGATCCCGACTCCACTGGAGGAGCCCCCGCCATGCCCGTACTGCGGACAGAAGGGAACGAATTCCGCCTCGACGGCGAGCCGTTCCGCATCATCTCCGGTGGCCTGCACTACTTCCGCGTCCACCCCGACCAGTGGCAGGACCGGCTGCGCAAGGCGCGCCTCCTCGGACTGAACACGATCGACACCTACGTGCCGTGGAACCTCCACCAGCCGCGGCCGGACGAGTTCCACGCGGACGGCGGGCTGGACCTGCCCGCGTTCCTGGCGCTCGCCCAGGCCGAGGGACTGCACGTACTGCTGCGGCCCGGGCCGTACATCTGCGCGGAGTGGGAGGGCGGCGGCCTGCCGTCCTGGCTGCTCGCCACGCCCGACATCGCGCTGCGCACCGCCGACCCGCGCTACCTGGAGGCCGTCGACGCGTTCCTCGACCGGCTGCTGCCGCTCGTCACGCCGTACCTGGCCACCAACGGGGGCCCCGTCCTGGCCGTGCAGGTCGAGAACGAGTACGGCGCCTACGGCGAGGACCCGGCCTACCTCACGCACCTGGAGACGAAGCTGCGCCAGGGCGGTGTCGACGTGCCGCTGTTCACCTGCGACCAGCCCACCGACCTCGCGCGCGGCAGCATCCCGGGCGTCCTGAGCACGGTCAACTTCGGCAGCCGGCCCGCGCAGAACCTGGCGGCGCTGCGCGAGCACCAGCCCGAAGGCCCGCTGATGTGCACCGAGTTCTGGAACGGCTGGTTCGACCGGTGGGGCGGGGTGCACGTCGTCCGCGACGCCGCCAGCGCCGCCGCGGACCTCGACGAACTGCTGTCCGCGGGTGCCAGCGTGAACCTGTACATGTTCCACGGCGGCACCAACTTCGGCTTCACCAACGGTGCCAACGACAAGCACACGTACCGGCCGACCATCACCTCCTACGACTACGACGCGCCGCTGGACGAGGCCGGGGACATCACCCCGAAGTACCTCGCGTTCCGCGACGTCCTCGCCCGGCACACCACCGTGCCCGGCGGCCCCCTGCCCGAGCCGTCGAAGAAGCTCAACCTCCTCGGCGTCGCCCTCACCGGGACCGCGTCGCTGCTCGGCTCCGCGGACCGGCTGGGCGAGGCGGTGGCCGGTCCCCGTCCGCTGACCATGGAGGAACTGGGGCAGGACTTCGGTTTCGTCCTGTACGAGACCGAGCTGACCGAAGCGGGCCCGACCCTGCTGCACTTCGCCCAGGTCAAGGACCGCGCCCAGGTCTTCCTCGACGGCGCTCCGGTCGGCGTCCTGGAGCGCGAGCAGCACGAGCATGCGCTGGCGCTCACCGTCCCCGCGGGCGGCGCGACCCTGGCGGTGCTGGTCGAGAACCAGGGCCGGGTCAACTACGGCCAGGGCATCCACGACCGCAAGGGCCTGACCGGCCCCGTCAGCGCCAACGGCACCGAGCTGACCGGCTGGCGCAGCAGGCCGCTGCCCCTGGACGACCTGTCCGGGCTCGCCTTCGCCACCGGTGCGCCGCAGCCCGTGGGGCCGACGTTCCACCGCGGCGTCTTCGAGGTGGAGGGCCCCGCCGACACCTTCCTGGACCTGACCGGCTGGACCAAGGGCAACGCCTGGGTCAACGGCTTCGCGCTGGGCCGCTACTGGTCCCGCGGCCCGCAGAAGCGCCTCTACGTCCCCGGCCCCGTCCTGCGTCCCGGCACCAACGAGCTGGTGGTCCTGGAACTGCACGCCACCGCCCGCGCGGTCGTCGACCTGTGCGACACCCCGGACCTCGGACCGCTGGAGGAGTAGCCGGACCGGACCGGGTCACCCGGCCGCGCGATGCGGGGCCGGGTGACCCGAGGGGCCCTGTTCGGCCAGAGCCTGCCGGTAGCGGTGCACGACGAGTTCGACGAGCGCGTCATGGGTGCCGAGCGGCGCGGAGGTGAGGTGGGCGTCCGAGTCCGCTGCGCGCCGGGCGAACCAGCCGGGACTGAGCAGGTACGCGGCCACCGACACGCGGGCGTGCCCGGCCGCGCGCAGGGCGGCGACGGCCTCGGCGGGAGTCGGACCGGCGGCGCAGAGGTAGGCGGGCACGACCTCCCGCACCGCGGGAAGCCGGTCGCGCAGCAGCGCGGCCATGGCCGCGGTGTCGGCGTTGGCGGCCGGATCGGTCGATCCGGCCGCCGCCAGGACGAGCGGCCCGTCGCCGGCACGCCACCCGGCCTCGGCGAGGCGGTCGGCGAGAACGTCGGCCAGCAGGGAATCGGGGCCGAGCGCCGGCGCGACGCGGGCCCGCAGACGCGGCGCGGCGGCGAGGGCCGCGGGTATGTCGACGCGCAGGTGGTAGCCCGCGCCCAGCAGCAGGGGCACGACGACCACCTCGCCGTCCAGCCGCGCCAGGGCCTCCGGCAGCGACGGCGCCACCAGGTCCAGGAAGCACAACTCCACGCGCAGGCCGGGAGAGCGGGCGCGCACCCGGGCGAGGAGCGCCTCCGTCACCGCCACCCCCTCCGGGTCCCGCGTGCCGTGGGCCACGGCGAGGAGCGTCGGCGCGGGCCGGGCCGCGGGGGCGGCCGTCGTCATGTCGCCGTCAGGCGGTAGCCGCGCTTGGGGACCGTTCCGACGAGGTCGCCGTGCGGGCCGAGCGAGGAACGCAGGCGGGCGACCGCGGCCTCCACGGCGTGCTCGTCGGCGTCGGAGTCCGGCCATACGCGGCGCAGCAGTTCGGCGCGGCTGAGCACCCAGCCGGGCTTCTCGGCCAGCGCCCGCAGGAGCGCGGCGCTCTTCGGCGACAGCCAGTGGCTCTCCCCGTCGATGAGCAGCGCGCTGCCCTGGAGCACCAGCGTCCGGCCGTCGATCCGCACCTCGCGGCGGCCGCGCGCGGGCAGCGTCTCGGTGAGCGTGCGCACCAGCGCGCCGAGGCGGCCGCGTTCGGGCCACACCGCCGGCAGCCCCGCGTCGAGCAAGGGCCGCGCGCAGACCGGGCCGACGCAGACCGGGAGCACGTCGCCGGACATCGCCTCCAGGACCCGTTCGCGCAGCCCGTCGCTCAGGGCGGTCCCCAGGAAGGCGGTGATCGCGGGCGCACTGGTGAACACCAGGGCGTGGACCTCGCGGCGGACGGTCTGCTCGACCAGGCGCCGGACGGGTGCCGGGTCCTCCGGCGGCGCCCATCGGTAGACGGGTACCGGGACGACCTCGGCGCCCCGCTCGCGGAGCGCGGCACTGAACGCGGTGAGCGGCAGGCCGTGTTCCTGCACCGCGATGCGCAGCCCGGCCAGGGGGCGGGCGAGCAGCCAGGTGAGGAGTTCGTCGGTGGCCTCGCTCCTGGGCGACCATGCCTCGTCGAGCCCGCTGGCGCGCACCGCGCCGGTCGCCTTCGGACCGCGGGTCAGGACGACGGCGTTCCGGCAGGCGGCGGCCAGTTCGGCACCGCGGCCCCAGCCGTCGGCGGCGCTCATCCAGCCGCGCCAGCCCACGCCGGTCGTCGCGACGACGTAGTCCAGCGGGGCGGCCAGGCAGCGTTCGGTCGCACGGCGGAGGGCGATGTCGTCCTCCAGCGGGAGGATGCGCAGCGCCGGCGCCTCCACCACGCGGGCGCCGCGCCGGGTCAGGAGCGCGACGAGCTCGTCGCGTCGGCGCGCCGCCGTGACACCGACGGTGTATCCCGTCAGCGGACCGGGCGGCGGTGCCGGGGTGGGTTCAACCGGTGTGCCCATGGGTGCAGACTCGGGCCGCGCGGTTTCCGGAAGGTTGCCCGGGCGTCACACGGATGTGAGACAAGTGCTGTGCCGTGTTACGCCAGATGTCCTCGACCGCACCCCGTCCCCGGCGCGGCGTGAGCGACGCGCACCACGGGCGCAACGCGGGCGTGAAAGCGGTGTAACGCCCCGCGTTCAGGATCGTCCGCATGACGACCACCACCGACACCCACTGCCCGTACTGCTCGCTCCAGTGCGGCATGCGCCTGGAGGCGCCGCACGGGGCCGGGGCGCGGGTCGCCGAGCGGCCCGGCTTCCCGGTCAACCGGGGCGCGCTCTGCGGAAAGGGCCAGTCGGCCGGCGCGCTGCTCGCACCGGCGAGCCGCCTGAGCACACCGCTGGTCCGCGAGCGCGGCACGTTGCGCGCGGCGGGCTGGGACGAGGCGCTGGACCGGGTGGCCGAGGGCTTCGCCGCTGTCGGGGCCGAGCACGGCGCCGACGCGGTCGGGGTCTTCGGCGGCGGCGGTCTGACCAACGAGAAGGCCTACCAGCTGGGCAAGTTCGCGAGGATCGTGCTGGGCACCGCCACCATCGACTACAACGGCCGCTTCTGCATGTCGTCGGCCGCCGCCGGGAACAGGATCGCCTTCGGACTCGACCGCGGGCTGCCCTTCCCGCTGGAGGACATCGCCCGCACCGAGTGCCTGATCCTGGTCGGCGCCAATCCCGCGGACACGATGCCGCCCGCGCTGCGCTACTTCCGCGAACTGCGCGAGAACGGCGGCACGCTGATCGTCGTCGACCCGCGCCGCACGCGCACCGCGCAGCAGGCGGACATCCATCTGCAGCCGCTGCCGGGCGGCGATCTCGCGCTCGCCCTCGGCCTGCTGCACGTCCTGATCGCGGACGGACTGGTCGACACCGAGTTCGTCCGGACGCGCACCACCGGCTTCGAGCGGGCACGGGCCGAGGCGATGGCCCACTGGCCGGAGCGCGTCGAGGCACTCACCGGCGTGACCGCGGGACACATCCGCGAGGTCGCCCACGTCTTCGGACGCGCGCGGACCGGCATGGTGCTGACCGCGCGCGGCGCGGAGCAGCACAGCAAGGGCACCGACACCGTCGGCGCGTGGATCAATGTGTGCCTGGCCGCGGGAAAGGCCGGCCGGCTCCGGTCCGGCTACGGGTGCCTCACCGGCCAGGGCAACGGGCAGGGCGGGCGGGAGCACGGCCAGAAGGCCGACCAGCTCCCCGGCTACCGCTCGATCGAGGACCCGGCCGCGCGCGAGCACGTCGCCGGTGTCTGGGGCGTGGCCCCGGACACGCTGCCCCGGTCCGGCCGTTCCGCCTACGAGTTGCTGGACAGCCTCGGCAGGCCGGGACCGGACGGTGTGCGCGCGCTGCTGCTCATGGGTTCCAATCCCGTGGTCTCCGCCCCGCGCGCGGCACAGGTGACCCGTCGGCTGCGCTCACTGGACCTGCTGGTCGTCAGCGACCTCGTGCTGTCCGAGACGGCCCAGCTCGCCGACGTCGTCCTGCCCAGCGCCCAATGGGCCGAGGAGACGGGGACGATGACCAATCTGGAGGGACGGGTGATCCTCCGGCAGAAGGCGGTGGAGCCGCCCGCGGGGGTCCGCACGGATCTGTGGGTGCTGCGCGAACTCGCCGCGCGGCTCGGTGTCGACCGGGGTTTCCCCGACGACCCGGAGACGGTCTTCGAGGAGCTGCGGCGCGCCTCGGCCGGGGGCCAGGCCGACTACGCGGGCATCAGCTACGCGCGGATCCGGGCCGAGGACGGGGTCTTCTGGCCGTGCCCTGCAACGGACCATCCCGGCACACCGCGGCTCTTCCTGGACGCCTTCGCCACACCGGACGGCCGCGCCCGCTTCGCCGCGGTCACCGACCGCCCGTCGGCCGAGGTGCCCGACGCCGACTATCCGCTCCATCTGACCACCGGGCGGGTGCTGCCCCAGTACCAGAGCGGTGCGCAGACCCGACGGGTCGGCGCCCTCAACGCGGCGGCGCCGGGGCCCTTTGTGGAGTTGCACCCGCTGCTCGCACGGCGGCTGGCGGTGGCGGACGGGGACCTGCTGGCGGTCACCTCCCGCCGCGGCCGGGCCGTGGCACCGGCACGGATCACCGACACGATCCGGCCGGACACGGTCTTCATGCCGTTCCACTGGCCGGGTGCGGGACGCGCCAACACGCTGACCAATCCGGCGCTGGACCCGACGTCGAGGATGCCCGAGTTCAAGAACTGCGCGGTACGGGTGGAGCCGGCCCGGGACGCCTCGGCCGAGTCCGTTACAGGAGTAGGGCCATGACGGGCCGCCGCCGCATCGCGGTGGTCGGAGCCGGGATGGCCGCCGCGCGCTTCGCCGCCCGCTACGTCGCGCTCGGCGGAACCGGCCGCGTCACCCTGTACGGGGCCGAGCCCCGCGCGCCCTACAATCGGGCCCTCCTCGCCGACGTGCTGACCGGACGCCACGACGCCGAGGCCATCGCGCTCCCGGCCGGCGACGCCGAACTGCGCCTGGGCAGCGAGACCGTCGCCCTGGACCCGACTCGGCGAACCCTCACCCTGGCCGACGGCCGGACCGAGCCCTGGGACGAGCTCGTCCTCGCCACCGGGGCCAACCCGGTCCTGCCTCCCCTGCGCGGGCTGCGGCGCACCGACGGGGGCGGGCTGCGCGAAAGGGTGCACGCCCTGCGCACACTCGCCGACTGCGCACGGCTGGCCGAGGACGCCGCCACGGCGCGGCGCGCGGTGGTCGTCGGGGGCGGCGTGCTGGGCGTCAGTGCCGCCCGGGCACTGGCCGCACTCGGTCTCGCCGTCGAGATCGTCCACCAGGGCCCGCACCTGATTGATCGTCAACTCGATGCCGGAGCAGCGGCGATGCTCCGTGACGGACTGCGGCGCCTCGGCGTCGAGGCGTATGTGGGCAACCGCGCCCGGGCCGTGGTGGACACTGGCGAGGGCGACGCCGTCGAACTGGCCGGCGGCTACCGTCTCGGCACCGACCTGGTCCTGATCGCCTGCGGCGTCCGGCCGCGCACCGGCCTGGCCCACGCCGCCGGCCTGAAGGTCGCCGCCGGTGTCCTCGTCGACGACGCGCTGGCCGCCTCGGCGCCCCATGTGCACGCCCTGGGCGACTGCGTCCAGCACCGCGGCACCGTGCACGGACTGTCCGGACCGGCCTGGGAACAGGCCGACGTACTGGCCGCGCGCCTGTCCGGGGCGGACCCCGGCGCGCTCTACCGGGGCTCGCGCACCCCGGCCCGGCTCAGCGCGGGACCGCTGGAGTACGCCGCCGTCGGCGAGGCCCACCTCGACACCGAGGACCAGGCCGCCGACCCCGACCTGGACGTCCTGCGACTGACCGACGCGACCCGCGGCAGCTACAAGAAGCTCGTGCTGCGCGGCAACCGCCTGGTCGGCGCGATCCTGCTCGGCGACCTGGCCGCCGCGGGCGACCTCGCCTCCGCCTGGAGGCGCGACGACCCGATGCCCGACCCTCCCCTCCACCTCCTCACCCCCCGCGGAGCCGCCCGATGACGCACCGCCCGAAGGAACTCGTCCTGATCGGACACGGCATGGTCGGACAGCGCTTCCTGGAGGCGTTCGTCGAGCAGCCGCGGGCCGGCGACTGGCGGATCACCGTGCTCGCCGAGGAGTCCCGCCCCGCCTACGACCGGGTCCACCTGACCTCGTGGTTCTCCGGCACCAGCGCCGAGGAGCTGTCGCTCGTCCCGGCCGGTTTCCTGTCCCGGTACGGCATCGACCTGCGCCCCGCCGACCCCGTCACCGCGATCGACCGGGCCGCGCGGACCGTCACCACCGCCTCCGGCCGGCTGCACCCCTACGACGCGCTCGTCCTGGCGACCGGCTCCCGTCCGTTCGTGCCGCCGGTCCCCGGCCACGACGCGAGCGGCTGCCACGTCTACCGGACCATCGAGGATCTGGAGGGGATCCGCGCGGGCGCCGCCCGCGCCCGCACAGGCGTCGTCGTCGGCGGGGGCCTGCTCGGCCTGGAGGCCGCGGGCGCGCTCGTCTCCCTGGGTCTGGAGACGCAGGTCGTCGAGTTCGCCCCGCGCCTCATGGCCGTCCAGGTCGACGAGGGCGGCGGACACCTGCTGCGCCGCAAGATCGAGGAGCTGGGCGTCACCGTGCACACCGGCGCCGGCTCCCAGGCCGTCCTCACCGGCGAGGACGGCCGGGTGCGTGCCATGGAGCTCTCGGACGGCCGCGAACTCACCGCCGAGCTGGTCGTCTTCTCCGCCGGGATCCGGCCCCGCGACGAACTCGCCCGGCAGAGCGGTCTGCCGGTCGGCGAGCGCGGCGGCATCGTCGTCGACCCGCACTGCCGCACCGAGGATCCGCACGTCCATGCCATCGGCGAGTGCGCACAGGCTTCCGACGGCAGGGTCTACGGCCTCGTCGCCCCGGGATACGCGATGGCCGAGACGGCCGCCCGCTCCCTCGCGGGCGAGCACCGCGACGAGGCCGCGTTCACCGGCGCGGACACCTCCACCAAGCTGAAGCTGCTCGGTGTCGACGTGGCCAGTTTCGGCGACGCGCACGGCACGGCCGAGGGCGCGCTCGACGTCCTTTACAGCGACAGCCGCTCCGGTCTGTACAAGAAGCTGGTCATCGGCCGCGACGGGCAGTTGCTGGGGGGCGTGCTGATCGGCGACACCGAGTCCTACGACGTGCTGCGCCCCCTCGCGATCGGCGGCCGCCCGCTGCGGACACCCCCCGAGCAGCTGGTCCTGCCCGCCGGTCTCGCGCCCGCCGGGCAGGTCTCCCTGCCGGACGAAGCCGTGGTCTGCTCCTGCCACAACGTGAGCAAGGGCGAGATCCGCGCCGCGCTCGGCCGGGCGGACTGCGGGACCGTCACCGAGGTGAAGAGGTGCACCAAAGCCGGTACGGGCTGCGGGAGTTGCGTCAAGCTGCTCGGCACGATCGTCACCGAGGAGCTGGAGGCGGGCGGCGCCGTCGTCGACCGGGGCCTGTGCGAGCACTTCGCGCACACCCGCGCCGAGCTGTACGAAATCGTCCGGGTCACCGGCATCGACTCCTTCTCCGCGTTGATCGACGGACACGGCAGCGGGGAGGGCTGCGACATCTGCAAGCCGGTCGTCGCCTCGATCCTGGCCGGCCCGGGCAACGGCCACATCCTGGACGGGGAGCAGGCCGCCCTCCAGGACACCAACGACCATGTCCTGGCCAACCTGCAACGCAACGGCTCCTACTCGGTGGTGCCGCGGATCCCGGGAGGCGAGATCACCCCGGACGGGCTGATCACCATCGGCGAGATCGCGCGCGACTTCGGCCTGTACACGAAGATCACCGGTGGGCAGCGGATCGACCTGTTCGGCGCCCGCGTCGACCAACTGCCGCCGATCTGGCGGCGCCTGGTCGACGCGGGATTCGAGTCCGGCCACGCGTACGGGAAGTCGCTGCGCACCGTGAAGTCCTGTGTCGGCGAGACCTGGTGCCGCTACGGCGTCCAGGACTCGGTCCGCCTGGCGATCGAGCTGGAGCTGCGCTACCGCGGGCTGCGCTCGCCGCACAAGCTCAAGTCGGCGGTGTCCGGCTGCGCCCGCGAGTGCGCGGAGGCGCAGGGCAAGGACTTCGGCATCATCGCCACCGCCGCCGGCTGGAACCTCTACATCGGCGGCAACGGGGGTATGACGCCCCGGCACGCCGACCTCCTGGCGTCCGACCTGGACCGGGAGACGCTGGTGCGGACCATCGACCGGTTCCTGATGTTCTACATCCGCACCGCCGACCGGCTGGAGCGCACCTCCACCTGGCTCGACCGCGTCGAAGGCGGCCTGGAGCACGTACGGGCCGTCGTCATGGACGACGCGCTGGGCATCTGCGCCGAACTGGACGCGCTGATGGCACGTCACGTCGAGCACTACCGCGACGAATGGGCCGCCGTGCTGGACGACCCCGAGCGGCTGCGCCGCTTCGTGTCCTTCGCCAACGCGCCCGGCACGCCCGACCCCACCGTCACCTTCGTGCCGGAACGCGAGCAGATCCGCCCCGCCCGCCCCGGCGAGGACGGGCGCGTGCTCGCCCCCGCGCTGGTCGCCGGCCCCCGGCTGGAGGTGCGGACCGCATGAACGCGGTGGTCGAGATCTTCGACGGCACGGCCTGGACGCGAGCGTGCGCCTACGAGGACCTGGTCCCCGGCCGCGGCGTTGCCGTACTCCTCGCGAACGGGGAGCAGGCGGCGGTCCTGCGCGACCGGGCGGGAGAGCTGTTCGCCGTCGACAACCGGGACCCGTTCAGCGGCGCCCACGTGCTCTCGCGGGGCATCGTCGGCAGCCGGGGCGACGTACCGACGCTGGCCTCCCCGATGTACAAGCAGGTCTTCGACCTGCGGGACGGCCGCTGCCTGGACGAGGCCACCGCCCCCGACGGCACTCCCGCGGTCCTGCGGGTCTGGCCGGTGCGCCGCACCGCGGACCCGTCCTCGCGGCCTCCCGCGTGAGGCACGCACAGGCCCCGCGCCGCCGGCGCCGGAGGCACTACTCCCCCACGCACAGGAACGGGTGACAGCGCATGAGCACGGTCGTCACGGAAGAGGACTCCGCCAAGGACGCGGCCACCGCCGCGGGCGCGAGCCGGTCGCGCGCCATCACGGACTGGCGCCCGGAGGACGAAAAGTTCTGGGAGCGGTCCGGGGCCGCGGTGGCACGCCGCAACCTGGTCCTGTCGGTCCTGTCGGAGCACATCGGCTTCTCGGTGTGGAGCATGTGGTCGGTGCTGCTGCTCTTCCTCGGGCCCGAGTACCACATCGACGCGGCGGGCAAGTTCACGCTGACCGCGCTGCCGACGGCGGTCGGCGCCGCCCTGCGCCTGCCGTACACCTTCGCGGTGGCGAGGTTCGGCGGCCGCAACTGGACGGTGTTCAGTGCCCTGTTGCTGCTGGTCCCGACAGTGCTGGCCGGGGTTGTGCTGCGGCCGGGGGTCTCGTACGGCACCCTGCTCGCCGTGGCGTGCGCGGCGGGCGTCGGCGGCGGCAACTTCGCCTCCTCGATGGCGAACATCAACGCGTTCTACCCGCAGCGGCTCAAGGGCTGGGCGCTCGGCGTCAACGCGGGCGGCGGCAACCTGGGCGTGCCGGTGGTGCAGTTGGTGGGCCTGGCGGTGATCGCCACGGCGGGCGCGGCGCAACCGCGCCTGGTCCCGCTGGTCTACATACCGCTGATCGTGCTGGCCGCGCTGGGCGCGGCGCTGAGGATGGACAACCTGGCGTCGGCGAGGAACGACGGGCGGGCGCTGCGGGAGGTGGCGAGGGACCCGCACAGCTGGGTGGTGTCCCTGCTCTACATCGGCACCTTCGGCTCGTTCATCGGTTTCGGTTTCGCCTTCGGACTCGTCCTCCAGGTGCAGTTCCACGAGCAGTTCGACACGCCCGTGAAGGCGGCGTACCTGACGTTCCTGGGACCCCTGCTGGGGTCACTGGTGCGGCCGGTGGGCGGAAGGCTGGCGGACCGCTGGGGCGGTGCCAGGGTGACGCTGTGGACCTTCGCCGCGATGGCGGTGGGCGTGGGCGTGGTGCTGGCCGCGTCGCGGAGGGAGTCGCTGCCGGTCTTCCTGGTGGGCTTCGTCGCCTTGTTCGTGCTGAGCGGGATCGGCAACGGCTCGACCTACCGCATGGTCCCGGCGGTCTTCCGGGCGAGGGCGCACGCCGCGGTCGCGGCAGGCGCGGACGCGGAGACCGCCGAGCGGGACTCACGCCGCCGCACGTCGGCGCTCATCGGGCTGGCCGGCGCGATCGGCGCCTTCGGCGGGGTCCTGGTGAACCTCGCGTTCCGGCAGTCGTTCCTGCACGGCGAGAGCGGCGACCCGGCCTACTGGGCCTTCCTGGCGGCGTACGCCGTGTGCTCGGTGGTGACCTGGGCGGTCTATCTGCGGCCCGGGGCCGGGCCGATGCGCGGGGTCTGACACCGGCACGGCATCGGCCGCACCTCGCAGCCGAACGCAAAGAAAAACGAATATTCGTCTTGACTCGTCCTTCACCGGAGGCGCAGGATGGGCAGCGCTCACCTGGAATGACCGTTCCCGGAAGGGGAGGAGGCGCAGTGCCATGGCTGCCGTGCACACCGGCGGATCGGGCATGATCCCGTGTCAGGTCCCGCGGGACGACGGAACGCCGGCCGGCACCGTGGCGTTCGTGCTGCAGGGCGGCGGCAGTCTGTGCGCCGCACAGGTCGGGGCGCTGCGGGCACTCACCCAGGCGGGCATCACTCCCGATCTCGTCGTGGGATCCTCGGCCGGTGCGCTCAACGGCGCCGCTTTCGCGGCCGACCCGAGCATCGAGGGCCTCGACAGGCTCGAAGCCCTGTGGCTGGGCCTCAAGCGCCGGAACGTCGCACCGATATCGCCGCGGACCCTGATCAGGGCCGCCCTGGGCCGGGGTGAGGCGGCGGTCTCGAGCGCGGCGCTGCGGCGCACGCTGCGGGACGGGATGGGCGTGGCGCGCCTCGAGGACGCCGCCGTGCCCGTGCACATCGTGACGACCGACATCGACACGGGAGCCGCCGTCGTCCTGTCCCGGGGCGACGCCGTTCCGGCGCTGCTCGCCTCGTCGGCCTTCCCGGGGCTGTACCCGCCGGTGCGCGTCGGGGAGCGCCGCCTCATCGACGGCGGCGTGTCGGCGGACACGCCGGTGCTCCAGGCGGAAGCGCTCGGCGCGACCACCATCTACGTGCTGCCCTGCGCCGTCACCGAGCAGAGCGGCCATCACGCCCACGCGGCACTGATGGCCGCCTACCGGGCGGTGGGCCAGATCCTGGTGGAGCGTGAGAGACGGGACCTGGCCGCCGTCCACGGGTCGGTCCTCCGGCTGCCCGCGGCCACCACCGAGGTCGTCGGCCTCGTCGACTTCCGGGACACACCGCGCCTGATCCGGGCCGGTTACTCACTCACCCGGGACTGGCTCGCCCGGCAGCCCGCGGCCATGGCGTGAAGCCGCCCCGTCGCGCACGGGGCGTCCCGTGCCCTCAGCGGCCCCGGGCCGCGCGTACCAACCCCGGACGGCCGGACGCCGGTCGTTCTCCGGGCCACCCCGTCCCCCTCCACGCCCTCAGGTAACCCCGTGATCGATGCCTCTCCGCCCCCGTCCCCGTCCCCGAACGACGGCACCGACCGCTCGGCCGTCGAGCCCAAGCCACCGAAGGGCGCGGACGGCAGCGGCGTCAGCGGTGACCATCGCGGCACCGGGAGCTGGCTGCGCAGCCGCCGTCGCGGTCATGTGTCCTCGTACCTGCCGCTGCGCGTGGACGAGGCCTTCCTCGTCCGCGACGCCGTCCGGGGCCCGGTGGGAGGTCTGGTCCGGTTCCGGGTGTCCGACGCCGACGAAGCCGGCCCCTCGCGGCGCTCCTGGTGGAAGCGGACCGATCTGGGACGTCAACTCGCCGGTTCAGCGGGAGAGTTGCGACTGGTACCCAGCACCCTGGGCGGAAGCGGCACCCACCAGCCGCTCATCGCCCTGCTCACCCTCAACGGCGTCACCGACACCGCCCCCCTGGTCCGGCTCGATCTCGCCGGTCGCCTCGGCGTCGACGTGCACTTCTACGCGGGCCTGTGGGGCCTGGCCCTGCCCGCGCACACGCGGTGCCGCATGCATCTCGAAGGTCCCGTCCGCCTGCTGCCCGCCTGGCCCGCGGCGCGATGAGCGAGCGTACGGCCTCGCGTTCGCGCCGGCGTACGGTACTGACCGCTTGCGCCGTGGTGGGCGTGGTGGGAACCGAGCTGGTGTGCGTCGCCCCCTACGCGCGCCAGGCGGCGGGACAGCTGACCCACGCCCACCTGCGATGGCTGCTGCCGGCGCTCGCCGCCGAGGCGGTTTCCATGATGGCGTTCGCCCGCCTTCAGCGGTTCGCGCTCGGCACCGGCGGACTGCGGGTCACCATCGGTTCGGCCGCCGCCACGGTGTTCGCCGGGAACGCCCTGAGCGCGAGCCTGCCCGGCGGGAACCTGATCTCGCTCACCTACCGGACCCGCCGCATGCGCGCCTGGGGCGCCAGCGCACCGCAGATCGGCTTCGTCCACGCGGCCACCGGCGTCCTGAGCACGATCGCCCTCGCCGTCCTCGCCGGGGTCGGACACACCGTGGCGGGGGACGGTTCACAGCTTCTCCCGGTCGCGGTCCATGTCCTCGCGACCGTCGCCCTCGCCTGCGCGGCGCTCGCGCTGGTCCACCACCCCGCCGTGCTGCGCCGTCCCGTGGGCGCCCTTCTCCGCCTGTGGCACCGGCTGCGCCGCAGCGGCGCGGAGCCCCAGTCGGCCGAGGGGCTGCTCGACGAGCTGGCCGCCATGGACCCGTCGGCCCGCTTCTGGGCGCGGGGACTCGGCCTGGCCCTGGGCAACTGGTCCGCGGACCTCGTGTGCCTGCTCGCCGTGTGCCATGCCGTCGGGGCGTCGCCCACGCTCGCCACGGTGGTACTCGCCTATGTCGCGGCGATGACGGCCGCGTCGGCCATGCCCCTGCTGCCCGCAGGCCTCGGCACCCTCGACGCGGCCCTGGTGCTCACCCTGCACCACGGCGGGGTCTCCACCATCCCCGCCACCGCCGCCGATCTCCTCTACCGGCTGATCACCCCCGGGCTGGTCAGCGTCGCCGGATGGGTCCTGCTGTTCCGCCAGCGCCCGGGCCGGGCAGCGCGCGCCGTGCGCACGGCGCCGGAGCCGGCCCCCCTGGTCAGCACCGGAGATCCCCACGGCACGCCCGCCGTGACCACTCACTGACCTGCGACGCCGGGGTCGGCTGCGACCTCGGCCCCGTGTCGGCCGCGTCCAGGGTCGTGGGTATACTCCGAAAGAAAACGAATGTTCGTCTTGACGATTTTCGGCAAACGCACCAGACTGCTACTAAATAAAATGATCATTCGTCTTATGAGAGGCGTGACCGTGAAGAACCCGCTGGCGAGGGTCCTGGCCTGGCGCCGGGTCGTCCTCATGATCGTGGGGTTGCCACTGGTGATCTCACTTGCCGCGCTGGCATACGCCTGGCCCGCATCGCGCATCGCCCCGCGGGACCTGCCCGTGGGAATCGTGGGCACGAGCGCGGCCAGTCAGAGCGCGGTCGAGGGCATGACCCGCAACGTCCCCGGCGGCTTCGACTTCCACCTCTACCCCGACCAGACGTCGGCACGGTCCGCCATCATGAACCGGGAGGTCTACGGCGCCTTCGTCATCGCTCCCGGCAGGGTCACCGTTCTGGAAGCCACGGCGGCGAGTACGTCCGTGGCCCAGCTCCTCAGGACATCCGGACAGCAACTGGCCGCGCACGCGGTCAAGTTGCCGCAAAAGCCGTTCGTCCCCGACGTCCACGACGCGTCGCACAGGCCCAACGGCCGCAAGGACGTCGCCAAGGCGCCGGCCAAGGTCACCGTGAAGACCGTGGACGTCGTGCCGACCTCCGCGGAGGACCCCCGGGGAGTGGTCTTCACCGCGGCACTTCTCCCGCTCACCATCTGCGGCATCCTCATCGCTGCGCTGATCACACTGTCGACTCTGCACCTGCCGGGGTGGCGCCGGGTCATCGACCTGATCGCCGTGTGCGCCGTGGGCGGCCTGGCGGCCTACCTGGTCGCCCAGGGCATCCTGGGCGCGCTGCCGCACAACCACCTGGCCACCTATGCCTCCCTGTCCCTCACCCTGCTGGCGATCAGCGCGACCAGCGCCGGCCTGATCAGGCTCCTCGGGCACCCGGGGCTCGGGGCCAGCGCCGTGCTGATGGTCTTCGTGGGCAACCCGTTCTCCGGCAGCACGTCCGCGCCGGAACTGCTCCCGAAGGCGGTCGACGACATCGGCCAGTGGCTGCCCCCGGGCGCCGGCGCCAATCTCATGCGCAGCACCGCCTACTTCGACGGCAACGCCTCCGGAAGCCACATCGCCGTTCTCGTCCTGTGGTGCGTGCTCGGCCTGACGTCCGTCGTCTTCGCCCGCCGGACCCTCACCGTCCTCGGCGACACCGTCGAGGAGGACTCCCACGAGTCCCACGAGTCCGACGCGCACGCCGCGGACGAACCCGCGGGCGCCCTTGTGGCAGCGACGGCCGGAGCGGCCGCCGCCTCCCCGTCGGGGGTGCCTCAGGACCGTCACGCGCACCACGCACGTCACGCGCTCCACGACTGACGCAGGCCACGGCGGCCGGCCCTGCGGGGGTCGTGGCGGCGGTGACCGACGAGGCGGCGCAGGGGGCTCCCCCCTGCCCCTCGTCGCCCTCCCGAAGCGAGGGGCAGCGCCGCGCGTCCGCCGCCGCGGCCGGCTCATGCGGACCACGCGCGATCCTCGTCGGCCCGTCAGAACACGGGCCCCGTCACCCACTCGGGCCGTCAGCGAGCCGGCCGCAGCACCAAAGCAAGCAAAGCAAGGAAAAACACCGTGCCCACGATGGACAGGCCTGCGCTGGACACCTCGGACCGCCCCGAGACAGAGGCCGTGTTCCTCCACGCCCGCGGCATGATGTTCGGTATCGCGTACCGGATGCTGTGCAACGTCAGTGAAGCCGAGGACGTCCTCCAGGAAGCCTGGATCCGCTGGCAGACCTGCGACCGGTCCCGGGTCGAGAACCCGGAGGCCTTCCTCACCACGACGGTGACCAGACTCGCCATCAACGTGCTGCAGTCCGCGAGAGTCCGGCGTGAGAGCTACGTCGGCATGTCACTGCCGGAGCCTGTCGACACCCTGAGCGACCCCGAGGTGGGCTTCGTCAGCGGGGAGACCCTCGCCGTCGCCGTGCTCGTACTCCTCGAACGGCTGACGCCGGTGGAACGAGCCGCTTATGTGCTCCGGGAGGCCTTCGACTATCCGTACGGGCAAATAGCCGATCTCATCGGGCATTCGGAGGTCAATACCCGCCAGCTGGTCAGCCGGGCCCGCAAACGCCTGGCCGCGAGGAAAAGAACCCGCGTGACCGCGGAGGTCCATCAGCGTTTCCTGACGGCTTTCCTGGTGGCCGCCCGGACGGGGGACGTGGCCGTGCTGGAGCGGGTACTCACCGAGGACGCCGCCCCGCACTCCGACGGCGGCCCCCTCCGCGCCCCGGAGTTCCCGTCCCTGGGCTCCCACCGCGTGGCGTAGCGGCACCGCCGGCCCGCCCGAGCCACTGCCCGGTCCACCGACGCTCAGTCGGCGGACGCCGCCGAGTCCGGCCACAGCGCCCGCAACGCGCCGGGAACTTCCTCCATGCTCTTGGCGTCGCCCATGGCCAACTGCAGGATGTAGCCGGGCAGGATGCACATCAGTGCGGCGGCGATCCCGTCGGCGGACGCCTCGACCGGCATGCCGCCGCTCCGCTGGTGCTCGCGGATCACGCCCGTGACGGCCGACCGCATCTGCGCCATCAGGTCGTCGAACTGCCTGGCCAGCGAGGGGTTCCGGAGGGCTTCCGACCACACCAGCACCGACAGGCCGGCGATGTTCTGCTCGGCCGTCTTGGCCTTCACGATATCCAGGATGTCCGCCATCAGGTCACCGACGGAATGACTGGGACGCTTCTCGGCGGCACGGTGGACCATGGCGAGGACGTCGCGTATGTTCTCCTCGACGATCGCCGTGATCATCTCGTCCTTGCTGGCGAAATGCCGATAGACCGCGCCCGCCGACAGGCCCGATTCCGCGAACAGGTCCTGCATGGATGTCGAGTGGAATCCGTCGCGCAGGAAACAGCGGCGGGCCGCCTCCAGGATCTGCTTACGGCGGGCGTCCATGTACTCCTGCGTGACCTTGGGCATGGATCCATCCTAAGCGAAAAAAACGAATCTTCGTGTTGACTTACCGCGCTGAACTGCCGAAACACCCTGGGCGAGCGCCCTGAGATACCGCCCCTCGTCACATTTCGCGCGCTTGAGCTGTCAACAGGGCAGAACACCACTCATACGGGAGGTGGGCGACTGTGGACGTCTACGAAGCGGTCACGACCCGGCGCGCGGTACGCGGATTCACCGACCGCTGCGTCCAGAGGGAGGTGCTGGAGCGCGTGATGTCCGCCGCGGCATGGGCGCCCTCCGCATCGAACCTGCAGCCGTGGCACATCTACGTGGTCACCGGCGGCCCGCTGGCCGAGCTGAGGAAGCGCGCCGGTGAGCGGGTGGACGCGGGCGGCGCCTGGGACGAACCGGAGTACGAGCAGTATCCGCCCGCCCTGAAGTCCCCCTACCGCGAACGCCGGTCCGCGTTCGGCGAGCAGCGCTACGGCGCGCTGGGCATCGCCCGCGGGGACCTCGAAGCCCGCCAGAGGGCCGCCGCGGCGAACTGGGACTTCTTCGGCGCACCCGCCGCCCTGTTCTGCTACATCGACCGTGACCTGGGCCTGGCCCAGTGGTCCGACCTCGGCATGTATCTGCAGACCGTCATGCTGCTGCTCCGCGCCGAGGGGCTGCACAGCTGCACGCAGATGGCATGGGCGAAGTACCGCACGACCGTCGCGGAGACCCTTTCACCGCCGCAGGACCTCATCCTCTTCTGCGGCATGTCGATCGGCTTCGAGGACGGCACGGTGGACTGCACCCGTACGGGCCGCGCGCCGCTCCACGAGACGGTCACCTTCGTCGACGACCACCGCGGCCCCTCAGCGTGAGGTCCCCACGCTGCTGACCCGGAACGGCCCTGTCGGGCGGATCGCTTCGTCGCCTTCGTCGTCCCACATTGGGGCCACGGACAGTTGGGAAGGCCCCGCGTCACTCGAGTGGTGGGCCGACCGATCCCTGACGCTCACCGCCTGTGAAGCCGGGACGGCACAGTCCGCCGACCGCCCGGGACGTGTCGCGGGCGGTCGGTGACGGCGTAGCCCCACGTGACGGCGGAGCCCTATGTGAGGGCGGAGCCCGCCTTCCATTGCTGCCAGGACATGTTCCAGCCGTTGAGGCCGTTGTCGGGGGCGACGGTGTGGTCGTGGGAGTGCTCGACGACGACCACGTCGCCGATCAGGGAGTGGTCGTAGAACCACGCCGCGTTCTGCCCCGGGTCGCCGCCGCCGCGGACGTCGTTGAGGCCCACGCAGCCGTGGCTCACGTTGGAGTGCCCGAAGACGGAGTCCGGTGCCCAGTAGTTGCCGTGGACGAAGGTGCCGGACGTGGAGAGGCGCATCGCGTGCGGGACGTCGGGGATGTCGTACTGGCCGGCGTATCCCACAGTGGCGCCGTCCATGCGGGTGGAGATGAGCTTCTGCGAGATCACCATCTGCCCGTTGTAGGTGGTGCTGCCCGGCGCGCCGGAGGTGATCGGGATCGTACGGACCGTGCGGCCGTCGCGGACGACGCGCATGGTGTGGGCGGCGGCGTCGACCGTCGAGACCTGGCTGCGGCCGACCGTGAAGCGGACCGTCTTGTCCTGGGTTCCGTACGCGTCCGCGGCACCCTTCACCCCGTCCAGGCGCAGGCTCAGCGTGACGTGGGCGTGCGCCTTCCAGTACGTCTCCGGCCGCAGGTCCAGTCGCTGGTCGCCGAACCAATGGCCCACGACCTCCTGGCCGCTGTCGCTGGTGACACGTATGCCGCGTTCCACGGCCTTCTTGTCGGTGACCGGCTTGTTGAAGGTCAGCGACACGGGCATGCCGACGCCGACGGTCGAGCCGTCCTCGGGGGTGAAGGTGCCGATCAGGCGGTCGTCCTTGGCGAGTGTGGTGAAGGACAGCCGGCGGGTCTGCGACCGACCCGCGTCGTCGGAGGCCTCGACCTCCATGCGGTAGGAGGTGGCGTACGCCAGGGTGCCTTCCGGGGACCAGCTGCGGTGGTCGCCGGCCACGGTGCCCCGCACCGGCCGGCCGTCGGCCGTGGTGAGGGTGACGGACGAGATCCGCCCTCCGGAGACCTCGACATCGCCCGCGCCGCCGACGGACGCGTGGCGTTCGCCGTCTGCGGCGCCCGTGGTGAGGCGGAAGGCGGTGGCGGCGCGCGGCACGGTCGAGGAGGCGCGGGAGGGCGCCGCCCCTTGCGCGGTGGGCGCGTCGCCGGTGTGCGAACCCGCGCAGGCGGTGAGGACCGACGCGCCGGCGACGGCGAGGGCGATCACGGTGAGACGGGGAAGGGAGGACACGCTTGCTCCTGTGGACCGCGGAATGGTCATCGGGCGAGAGAGGCCGCGTCGCCCATGACGACGACGGGGTGGTCTGCGGGGTCGAGGGCCCGCAGCAACTGCCGCATGTGGGCCTTGGAGAGGCTGACGCAGGCGTGGGTGGGGCCGCCGTGGTCGACGTGGATCCATATGCCGCCGCCGCGGTTCGCGCCCATGGGCTGGGTGCCGTCCATCGGCGACGTGCCGGGCTGCCGGTTGTAGTTGATGGCGATGACGTAGTCGAAGGCGCCCGCGAGCGGTTCGCCCTCGATCCCGGCACCGCTGATGCTGAAGGCGCCCGAGCGGTGGTACGGCAGCTTGGTGCCGGGGTCGGCCAGCCGTCCGCCGGCGTCGGTGAGGCCGAACACCCCGATGGGGCTGTGCAGGTCGCCCGCGTAGTGCTCGTCGGTCCAGCCCCGGTAGCCGTTGTGCGCGGCCCACACCTCGCCGGGACGCCAGCCGCCGTCGACGCGCTGGTAGAGCACGACCCGGGAGACCGCCGACTTCTTGCCCGTTCCCGTGACCAGGACGACCTGCCGGGCTCCGGCCGGGATGCGCGCCAGGGTCCGGGGCCCGAGCCCCGGCAGCCGGGCGGGGTACTGCGGTGGCGGCGGCACCGAGGTCCGCGGCTCAGCGGTGGCGGCCGCCGGCTGCTGCTGGACCGCGGGACCGGCGGCGTCCTGGACGGCCGATGCCGTCCCTGGGGCAGGGGCGGGGAGCTTCTCGGGTACGTGCTGGTACGCGGCGACTCCCAGCGAGGAGACGATGACCGCGGCGGTCGTGGATATGTAGGGCCGGTGGAAGCGCATCGGTGCGGGCTTTCTGGGGAGGAGGGCACGGGGACATGGCCCCGTGGCGGGGCTCGCAGGCCCGAAGGACCCGCAGGGGTCCGGGAGCGGTGCGGCATGTCCGGCGTCGCCGCCCACGTCGTGGGGGCGGTCCTGGGCCGCGGAGGCGGTTGCACACCCCTTCAACCGGCCGGACTCCAGTTCGGGTTGCCTGCCCGGACGGGGTCCGCACCGGACGCGTGGGACGGTCCGCGGCGGGCTCTCGCGTCAACAGGCAGAACTACCTGTTCCCCATGCGGCCGAATACCTGATTCGGCGCGCGGGACCGAGGTATCCCTTTCTCCGCGCCCGCACGAGGTGTAGGTGTATGGCGTGAGATGTCGCAGGCACCCCCCGGGGGGAATCGACGCGACTCATCTCCCGCGTTCTCCATGTGCGACACCGCACACATTTCGCCACGCCCGAAGGTCGACGAAAAAAATGCAGACGAACAACAACCTGAAAGACGTGCTCGATGAATTCGCGGACACGATGGAGGGTCCGGTGTTCACGCCCGATTCCGCCGGGTACGAGAGGGAGATCAGTGTCTTCAATCTCTCGGTCACGCACCACCCCGCCGTGGTGGTCGGCGCGACCTGTCCCGCGGACGTCGCGCAGGCCGTCCTCATGGCACGCCGGGCCGGCCTCGGCGTGGCCGTGCTGCGCACGGGCCACGGCCCCACACTGCCCGCCGGTCAGGACACGCTGGTCGTCAACACCTCCCGGATGTCCGGCATCGCGATCGACGCCGCCGCTCGGACCGCGTGCGTCGAGGCGGGAGTCCTCTCCGGGGATCTGGCGGAGGCGGCGGCGGAGTACGGTCTGGCGGCCCTGGTCGGATCGTCACCGGGGGTCGGCATCGTCGGCTACACCCTGAGCGGTGGCGCCAGCCTGACCCTGGGCCGGATGCACGGATGGGCCTGCGACCACGTGCTCTCCATGGGCGTCGTCACGGCGGACGGCGAACTCCACCAGGTTTCCGGCAGCCATGAGCCCGAGCTCTTCGGCGCCCTCCTGGGCGGAAAGAGCAATTTCGGCGTCGTGACCTCCATGACCATGTCGCTGTTCCCGGTCACGCGTTTGCACGCGGGCTCCCTCTTCTTCTCCGGCGCCGATGCCCACGCGGTTCTCGAAGCGTACCGGGAGCTCACCGCAAACGCTCCGGACGAGCTCACCTCCGCACTCGCGATCTTCAATTTCCCCCCCTTGCCGAACATTCCTGAATTCATGCACGGCATGACGGTTTCGGTCAGGCTCTCCTATCTCGGGGACCCCGCCGCGGCCGACGCCCTGCTCGCACCGCTGCGTGCCGCGGCCCCGGTCCTCGCCGACACGGTGGGCCAGATCGGCCCGGAGGACTTCGCCTCGATCAGCAACGACCCCGTGGAGCCCGCCGCCGCGGTGGAGCACTTCGCGCTGCTGCGGCACTTCGAACCGGCCACGATCGATTCGCTGCTCGACGTCGTCGGCATCGACAGCGGCACCTCGGTCAACATCGTCGACATCCGTCACCTGGGAGGCGCCTTCGCGAACCCGCCCCGGACGAGGAACGCGGTCGGGGCCAGGGACACCGAGTTCGCGATGTTCGCACTGACCGTCGTCCCTCCGGGCCTTCCGGTGGAGTCGTACTCGAACGCCGGGCTGGAGGTGCTCGAACGCCTCGCCCCCTGGCTCAGGCCCGGCAAGCATCCGAGCTTCCTGTCCCCCGCGGACGCCGGGGAGGGCGGCCCGGCCCAGGCCTACGACGCGGCGACGCTGCACTGGCTGCGCCGGCTGAAGGCCGAGTACGACCCCGGGAACACCTTCCGCACCAACCACAACATCACCCCGGCCGGCTGACGCCCGGGGCCGCCTCGGCGCGTGCGTGCACCTGGGCAGGTATCGGCGCCGCGAGGACTTCCGCCGGGACGTCGCGCGGGTCGCGAGGAGCCGCTGCCCGGCCCGATGCGCGGCCCGGGCAGCGGTGCGGCTTCAGAACACCGGTCCTCGGACCTTCGCCCTTCCGTCTGCGGGACGGCAGTACGGGCTCGGATGGACGAAACCGCCCGACCGGTCGACGCTCATGCGACGGGTGCGGGGCTGTGAGCTCCGGTGACGCCTCGGGTGAGTGCCTGTTCCGCCTGTGCGAGTCCGCGGATCGCCTGGGTGAGTCGGTCCGGTGGAAGCACGTACGGCAGCCGGATGTTGCGTTCGAAGGCACCTCCGATCCCGAAGCGCGGTCCAGCCGCGATGTTCACTCCGTAGTCGGGGGCGATCGCGGCGAGCCGGGAGCTGATGGGCCGGGGGAAGGTCGCCCACAGCGTCAGGCCGCCAGTTGGTCGCGGGGCATGGAGGCCGGGCAGGTGCTCGGTGAGCGCTTGGCGCAGTGCGTCGCGTTGCGCCCGCAGTTGCTCGAGCGTGCCGGGCCGCCGGGTCCTGCCCTCGTTCAGGAGAACGGCTGTGGCGAGCTGCTCGACGAGGGGGGTGCCCAGATCCGTGGCGTGACGAGTCTGCTGAACCCGTTCCAGCAGAGAGGGAGTTGCGCGGATCCAGCCGATGCGCAGGCCGCCCCAGATGCTCTTGGAGACCGAGCCGATGCTGATGGCGGTCGGCATGTGGAGCGCAAAGGGCTCCGGGCTCGCGCCGTCCAGGGCCAGGTCGGTCATGGTTTCGTCGATGACCGTGGGACACGCGAGTCCGAGGCCCCGACGGACGCTCGTGGGCATGCACAGCCCTGTCGGATTGTGGAAGTCGGGGATCAGATAGGCGAGCTTCGCGCTTCGGCCCGCCGCGTGGAGTTGCGCGGTGTCCCAGCCCGAAGCGGACACGGCGACGGGTAGGAGACGAGCCCGCACCTGGGTGAAGGTGCTGATCGCGTGCGGGTAGGTCGGATGGTCGATCAGCACCTGGTCCCGTGGCGACAGGAGCGTTCGCGAAAGAAGGGCCAGCGCGTGCTGCGCCCCGTTGGTGATCAGGATGTGGTCGGGCGCCGTGGGCAGTCCCCGCCGTTCGTACCAGTGGGCCACCGCCTCGCGCAGCTCCGCGGTGCCGTTCCGGTCGTAGCCGTTCCGCTCGAAGTGCCGCGGCAACTGCTCGAGAGCGGCCGCGAAGGCGGCGTGCAGGATTTCGCCGGGCGCGGCGGGCGCGGCGAAGGACAAGTCGATGATCGCCGGGTCCGTGCCGGCGCGGCGCTCGGGTGGCATGTCATGAGGCAGCCGCACCGCCGCCCTGGCGCGCGCCCGTGTGGCGAGGTATCCGTGCTCGACCAGAGTGCGGTACGCGGTGCCGACCGTGGTTCTGCTGGTGGACAGCGCAGTGGCCAGGCCACGCTCACTGGGCAGGACCGACCCGAGGGGGAGACGGCCGTCCAGCACCAGCAGCCGCAGCCGGTCGGACAGGCGCTGATGCGTCGGCCCGGGACCTTCCTGCCAGGGGCCCAGCATGCCTGCCACCACGTGCGAAGAGACTTTCACCCGACCAGCCTAACCAATCTGGCTATGGAATCCAGGTCCAGATGGGCCGCAGGCATACCCAATGGCACCTCCCGCTTCCCTTGCACGCACCCCCGCACGGTCGCGTCACGACCAGCCCATCACCACCCATATGAACGCACTTGCCCAACTTCGCGCTGGCCGAAAGGCGCGTCGCATCCCTCAGCTTCTGGTCGGCCTGGTGGGATACGGAGTCGCCGTGATGACGCTCGTCCAGTCCGGGCTGGGTGCGGCCAGCTGGAACGTGCTCACGGAGGGCGCCGCCCAGGTTCTGGGCATCTCGTTCGGCTGGACGACCAACCTGATCTCCCTGCTGGTGCTCCTCGCATGGATTCCCCTGCGAGAGCTGCCCGGCCTCGGCACGCTCCTCAACGTGGCCATCGTGGGATTCGCCGCAGATGCCACCGCCACCGTGCTCCCCCACCCCCAGGGGACACTCGCCGAGATGGGATACCTGATGGTCGGCCTCGTCGCACTGGCCTTCTTCGACGCGCTCTACCTCGGCGCACAATTCGGATCGGGCCCCCGCGACGGCATCATGACCGGACTTGTCCGGCGCACCCGCCTGCACATCGCGGCCGTACGCACCGGCATCGAGGTCACCGTCGCCGGCGCCGGCTGGCTTCTGGGCGGAACCGTCGGGGTCGGAACCGTGCTCATCGCACTGTGCATGGGGCCCCTGGTCGGCTACTTCCTGCCGCGCGTGGCGGTTCGTCTCCCCGCCGTTGCCGCAGACGACGGACACCATCCAGTCGATGGCACCGGCCGTTTCCGCCCCGACTCGGCACGGGGCAGCGGCGACCGCGCGAACTCCCCCTCGGCGGAACTCTGTCCACCAGGCAGAATCGTTCGAGGCAAGCCCTAGCTGTATTGATCACGAGCGTTGTTGACATCTGCGGGGTCTTGATCACGGCGAAGACCTCCGGTGTGGTGGAGCTGTCTAGGACTGCACC